>DASYLT010000153.1:0-25495 GCA_036009425.1 Baekduia sp.
GCCTCTACTGCCCGCGCCAGCCCGGCAACGCGCACCTCAGCGCGGCCGACCTGTACCGCCCGAAGGAGAGCGGCGAGCTCGACGTCATCGGCCTGCAGGTCGTCACCGTCGGCGACGAGGTGACCGAGTTGATGGCCAAGCCCGAGGCCGAAGGCGAGTTCGCCGAGCAGCTCTACGTCCACGGCCTCGGCGTGCAGACCGCCGAGGGCCTGGCCGAGTGGCTGCACTACAAGGTCCGCGAGGACCTCGGGATCCCGGTCACCCAGGGCCGCCGCTACTCATGGGGCTACCCGGCCGTGCCGGAGCAGTCCGAGCACGAGAAGGTCGACGCGCTGCTGGACCTCTCGCGCATCGGCATGGAGCTCAGCGGCGGCTACGCGCCGGTGCCCGAGCAGTCCACGCTGGCGATGATCGCCCACCACCCCTACGCCAGCTACTTCACGATGAAGCAGGGGCGGATCCTCTCCACGCCCGACGACATCATCAAGGGCTCCAAGCGCGACCCATCGCTGTTCGCGCAGGCCGACGCCGAGGAGCTCGACTCCGACCCGATCGAGGGCGGGGTCGCCGAGGACGAGGACACGCGGGTCGCCGCCGAGGCCTAGGCGAAGCCTCGCCCAGAGGGCTCGGTTCGGCGTTGATCAGCCGACCTGCTTGGTCGGGCGGACGAGCACCTCGTTGATCGACACGTACTCGGGCTGGCCGATCGCGTAGATGATGGCGTTGGCGATGTCCTCGGACTGCAGCTTGTCCACGCCGGCGAAGCGCTCGTCCATCTGCTTCTGGATCTCGGGGCGATTGTGGTCGCGCAGCTCGGTGGCGACCGCGCCGGGCTCGATCAGCGTGATGCGGACCCCCTGCGCGGTGACCTCCTGGCGCAGCGCCTCGGAGAACGCGCCAATGCCGAACTTCGTCAGGTTGTAGACGGCAGAGCCCGCCGAGGCACGGCGGCCCGCGACGGAGCTCACGTTCACCACGTGGCCCGAGCCCTGCTCGAGCATGCCGCCGATCGCGGCGTGCGTCGCGTACAGGACGCCGTAGACGTTGACGTCGATCATCCGGCGCCACTCCTCGGTGTCGGCGCCGGGGATCGGGCCCAGGAGCATCAGCCCCGCGTTGTTGACGAGGACGTCCAGCCGGCCGAGTTCGTCCTTGGTGCGCTGGACGAACGCGCCGGCCTCCTCCTCCTTGGACACGTCGGTCGGGATCGCGACGGCGCGGCCCCCGGCGTCGGTGATCTTCTTCGCCAGCGCCTCGATGCGATCGCCGCGCCGCGCCGCCAGCGAGACCGCGGCGCCCGCGTCGGCGGCGGCCAGCGCCGTGGCCTCTCCGATGCCCGACGACGCGCCCGTGACGGCGACGACCTGTCCTGAGAGATCGATGTTCATCGCAACGACACTACGAGGAGACCGAACGCACCTCGATCGCGAACGCTGCTCGCAGGGGCTGCGTGACCGAACGCAGGCCCTCGCCGGTGCGCAGCGCGTCGGTCGCGGCGGTCATCGGCTCGATGGCGACCACGGCCGAGGCCGGCGGCGCGAACAGCTGCAGGTGGGTGTAGCCCTCCAGGAAGCGCATGGTGATCTCGCGGCCGCCGCCGGCCAGCACGAAGGCGGGCGCGTCGCCGAGGTCGGTGAAGAGGTCGTCGTAGGTGGTGTCGCCCAGCGGCGCGTCGCGGGCGGCGAACGGCGCACGCGTCCCATCGGGCAGACCGCGCTCGTCGAGGCCCAGGTGCGTCATGGCCGGCAGTCCGAGCGCGAGGTCCTGGCGCTCCACGCCCGGGATCGTCAGGTAGGGGTGGAAGCCGAAGGCGACCGGGACCGGACGCTCCGTCGTCGGCGTCAGGACGGTGGTCACGGTCAGCCGCTCGGCCTCCAGCGCGATCTCGAGCGCCAGGTGGTGCGGGAACGGGAACGCCGCCAGCAGCTCGTCGGTGTCGAAGGAGAAGTCGGCGGCCAGCGTCTGCGCGCCCGCTTCGCGCACGCGCCAGCCCGGCGCGGCGGCGAGCAGCCCGTGGATCGGCAGCCCATGCTCCTCGGTCCGGACCAATGGCGACGAGGCGTCGAGCGCCACGTCGATGCCCTGCTGCGCATAAGTGAAGCCGCCCAGCCGGTTGGCGAAGGGGTGCAGCAGCGGGATCCCGAAGGTCGAGCCCTGCTCGGAGTACGCGTTGAGTCCGCGCCTCTGGCCGAGCAGTTCACGACCGCGGTCGAAGAGGGACACTCCCACCATGCCCACCGACGGGACCCATCGCGAGGTCAG
The DNA here is from genome assembly GCA_036009425.1 of Baekduia sp. Lineage (GTDB taxonomy): Bacteria > Actinomycetota > Thermoleophilia > Solirubrobacterales > Solirubrobacteraceae > Baekduia. The sequence goes on from DASYLT010000153.1 coordinate 2,263, forward strand.
CTCACCCGCACGCAACGTGACGACGTCGACGGTCATCACGCCATCTTGTCTTACCCAGCCTTTAGGCGGCCGTAGGGCCAGCATCAGGAAGCTGCCCCACTCTGTCGGCATGGTGACGGTCCTTCCCGAGACGGCGGCGCGCGCATGACCCCTCCCAAGCACATCTGGAGCGGCCGCTGGGAGGAAGAGTCCGAGGAGGACGCCCGCCTCCGCGCCGAGGCCGAGGCCGAGCGCCGCGCCCAGCAGGCCGCCGCCGCGCCGGCCGCACCGGCAGACACCGCGCCGGCACCCAAGCGCATGGGCAAGGGCCGCATCGCCGCCGTCGCGTCGGTGGCCGTCCTGGCCGTCGGCGGCGCCGCGTTCGCCGCGGGCTCGCTGCTGGACGGCGGCGGCAGCAACGGACCGGCCAGTCCCGCCGCGCTGCCCGCAGTCGCCTCCAAGCCGATCACCCCCGGTCGCGGGCAGACCCGCGCCGGCGCGATCTACGCCCAGGCCAGCCCCGCGGTCGTCTCCGTGCGCACCGGCACCGGCACCGGCACCGGCTTCCTCGTGGACGACCAGGGCACGCTGGTCACCAACGACCACGTGGTGGAGAACTCCAAGACGGTCAGCGTCAAGTTCGGCACCGACGGCCGCATCCTGCGCGGCACCGTGCGCGGCGTCGACCCGTCCAGCGACTTGGCGGTCATCCACATCAACCCGTCCGACGCCCCGTCCAACGCCAAGCCGCTGCAGTTCGCCGACTCCACCGGCGTGCAGGTAGGCGACGTCGCGATCGCCATCGGCAACCCCTTCGGGCTGGACCGCACCCTCACCGAGGGGATCGTCTCCAGCCTCGGCCGCACGCTGCAGGCGCCCAACAACTACCAGATCGACGACGTCATCCAGACCGACGCGGCGATCAACCCGGGGAACTCGGGCGGCCCGCTGCTCGACGACGGCGGCAAGGTGATCGGCGTCAACTCCCAGATCGCCACCAACGGCATCAGCAACGGCAACGTCGGCATCGGGTTCGCGGTGCCCTCCAACACGGTCCGCCAGGTGCTTCCCGGCCTCAAGCAGGGCCGCACGGTCAGCCACGCCTGGCTCGGCGTGCAGATCGACACCAACCCGGCGAACATCACCCAGTCCGGCGCCACGATCGGCGCCGTCACCACCAACGGGCCCGCCGAGAACGGCGGCGTGCAGGTCGGCGACGTCGTGACCGCGGTCGACGGCAAGGCCATCAGCGACCCCACCGGGCTCTCCTCGGCGATCAACCACAAGACCCCTGGCGACCACATCAAGCTGACGGTCCAGCGCAACGGCTCCAAGTCCGACCTCGACATCACGCTGAAGGCGCGTCCCGCCAAGACCCCGTGAGCTTCGGCGCGCCCCTCATCCTGCTCGCGCTGCTGGTCGTCCCGGCGCTCGTCGCCTGGTACGTCCTGTTGCAGCGCGACCGGGGCCGGGCGGCCGCCGCCTTCGCGGCGCCGGCGATGGCGGCCTCGGTCGCTCCGCGCCGCCCGCGATGGCGCCGGCACGTGCCGCTGCTGGCCTTCGCGCTGGCGATCGCCGTCCTGGTCGTCGCGGCCGCGCGGCCGCAGAAGACCGTGGCGGTGCCGGTCGAGCACGCGCAGATCATGCTGCTGACCGACGTCAGTGGCTCGATGCTGGCCGCCGACGTCGCGCCGACGCGCCTGGTCGCCGCCCGCCGCGCCGCGCAGAAGTTCGTCGACGACGTGCCCAAGCAGGTCAACGTCGGCGTCATGGCCTTCAACCAGGTGCCACAGGTCCTGCAGTCGCCGACCCAGGACCACGAGGATCTCGCGCTCGCGCTGCAGCGCCTGAAGTCCAGCGGCGGCACCGCCACGGGCGAGGCCATCCAGACCGCCGTGCGCGTCCTGCGGGCCGCCCCGGCGCAGAACGGCAAGAAGCCGCCGTCGGCGATCGTCCTGCTCTCCGACGGCGCGTCGACCAAGGGCGTCGACCCCCAGCAGGCCGCCGCTGCGGCCGGGCGCCTGAAGATCCCCATCTACACCGTCGCCCTCGGCACCCCGGGCGGGACGATCACCGTCCCGCGCACCGACGGCGGCGCCGGCACGCTCACCCGCCACGTCCCGCCGGACGAAGCCTCCCTGCGCGCCATCGCCCAGGCCTCCGGCGGCCGCGCCTACAGCGCCGCCAGCGCCAACGACCTCTCGACCGTCTACCAGCGCCTCGGCTCCCAGCTCGGGCGAAAGAAGGAGCCGCGCGAGATCACCGCGGGCTTCGCCGGCGCCGGCCTGGCGCTCCTGGCCCTCGGCTCGGCGCTTTCCCTGCGCTGGTTCGGCCGCCTCATCTGATCCATCAAGGAGACCCCGTGGACGAGACCCAGACCATCCAGCACGACCCGAACGACGACCCGCGCCGGGCGCTTGGCGAGGCGCTGCACGAGATCAAGCGCGTCATCGTCGGCCAGGACGCCATGCTCGAGCGGCTGCTCGTCAGCCTGCTCGCCGGCGGCCACGTCCTCCTGGAGGGCGTGCCCGGCCTGGCCAAGACGCTGACGGTTCGCACCCTCGCTGATGTCGTCGGCGGCACGTTCAAGCGCGTGCAGTTCACGCCGGACCTCGTGCCGGCCGACCTGGTCGGCACGCGCATCTGGCGTCCGGACACCGGCCGGTTCGACACCGAGCTCGGGCCCGTCTTCGGCAACGTGCTGCTCGCCGACGAGATCAACCGCGCGCCCGCCAAGGTGCAGTCGGCGCTGCTGGAGGTCATGCAGGAGCACCAGGTGACGATCGGCGGGACGACGTTCCCCGTGCCGCGCCCGTTCCTCGTTCTCGCGACGCAGAACCCGATCGAGTCCGAGGGCACCTACCCGCTGCCCGAGGCGCAGGTCGACCGGTTCCTGATGAAGTTGATGGTCGACTACCCGACCCCCGGCGAGGAGGCCGCCGTGGTCGGCCGCAGCCTCGGCGACGCGCCGGAGATCCGCCAGCGCCTCGAGCTGCCTGCGCTGGAGCGCTACGCGGCCGCCACGCAGGCCGTGCTCGTCGACCGCGACATCATCGCCTACGCCGTCGCGCTGGCCGACGCCACACGGCACCCGGAGACCCACGGCATCGGCGACCTCGCCGGCATGGTCGAGTACGGCGCCAGTCCGCGCGGGCCGATCGGCCTCGTCCACGCCGGGCGCGCGCTGGCGATGCTGCGCGGCCGCGGCTACGTCAACGCCGGCGACATCCGCGACCTCGCGCCCGACGTCCTGCGGCACCGGCTGGTGCTGTCGTACGACGCGCTGAGCGAGGGCGTCACCGCCGACCAGATCCTCAACCGGGTGCTCGACGCCGTGCCCGAGCCCGAGGATCGCTACCTGCACCGCTCCACCAGGGTCAGCGCCGCGTGACGCAGGGCGGTCCCCCCACCCCGCTGGGTCCCCCCGCCGCCCGCCAGGGCCCGGGCCCGATGCCGCACGCGCTGCTGGACGCGCTGGCGCTCGCCGTCACGCGCCGCGTGGCCGGGGCGCTCCCGGGGGATCGTCGTGCCGCGGGAGTCGGGGCCGGCACCGAGCTCGCCCAGCTGCGGCCCTACGCGTTCGGCGACGACGTGCGCCGCATCGACGCCGCGGCGACCGCCCGCAGCGGCGAGCCACACGTGCGGCTCGAAGTCCCCGAGCGCACGCTGACGACGTGGGTCGCGGTCGACGTCTCGGCCTCGATGGCGTTCGGCACCGCCCACCGGCTGAAGGCCGACGTCGCAGAGGGCGTCGCCCTGGCGCTCGGCCGGCTCGCCCTGCGCCACGCGGGCCGGATCGGCGTCCTGGCCTTCGGCGCCGGTGAGCCGCGCCTCCTGCCGCCGCGCGGGTCGAAGGCCGGCATGGTCGCGCTGCGGCGCGCCTTGAGCGACGGCGTCGGCGTCGACGGCCACCACGCGCCCGACGCGCTGGCCGATGCGCTGGGCCGGATCGACCGCGTCGCGCGGCAGCCCGGCCTCGTCGTCGTCATCTCCGACTTCCGCGAGCAGCACAACTGGACGCGGGCGATGGGCAGCCTGCGCGCCCGCCACGCCGTCCTGGCCGTCGAGGTCCACGACCCGCGCGAGGCGACCCTGCCGCCGGTGGGGCGCATCGCGGTCGTCGATCCGGAGACCGGCCGGCGCCTGGAGGTCGACACCTCGCGGCCGCGTGTGCGCGAGCGCTTCGAGGCGCTGGAGACCGAGCGCCGCGAGCACCTCGCCTCCGAGCTGCGCCGCCTGCGCGTCGACCACGCGCCGCTGAGCACGGACGAGGACTGGCTCCTGCACCTCGGACGCAGGCTGCGATGAGCACGCCCCTGGCGATCAGCTTCGCTTCGCCGGTCTGGCTGCTGGCGCTGCTGGCGATCCCGCTGGCCGTCCTGGCGCTGTGGGCCAGCCGGCGGCGCGCGACCCGCTACGCGGTGCGCTTCCCGGCGGCCGCGACGCTGGCGATCGCCGCCGGCACCGTACCCGCGTGGCGCCGGTTCGTCCCGGCCGCGCTCGCGCTGGCGGCGATCGCCGCGCTCGCCCTGTCGCTCGCCAAGCCCCAGCACACGGTCGCCGTGCCGGTCGCGGGGGCATCGGTGATGCTCGTGACCGACCACTCGGGCTCCATGGCCGCGACCGACGTCGAGCCCGACCGGCTCAGCGCCGCCGTCCAGGCGGCCACCAGCTTCCTCGGCCAGCTCCCCAAGCCGACGCGCGTCGGCGTCGTCACCTACTCCGACGGACCGGACGGGACGCGGCCGCCGACGCTCGACCGCGACCCGGTCCGTCAGGCGCTGGAGGCCCAGACCGCCGCCGGGGCGACCGCGACCGGCGAGGCCCTGCAGGTCGCCCTCGGCGCGCTGGCGCCCAACGGCCGGACCCCGGCCCGCCCCGTGTCGGCGATCGTGCTGCTGTCGGACGGCAAGACCACGACGGGCCGCAACCCCGTCGACGTGGCCCGTACCGCCAAGCGCCTGAAGATCCCGATCTACACCGTGTCGCTCGGCACGGCCGACGCGACGATCCCCAACCCGATCAGCCCGCTGAGCCCGCCGATCGCCGTGCCGCCCGACCCCCAGACGCTCAAGCAGATCGCCGACGTCTCCGGCGGCCGCGCCTTCACGAGCGACGACGCCAACCAGCTCCGCGGCATCTACCGCACCCTCGGGTCACGCCTGGCGACCAAGCACCAGCAGCGCGAGATCACCTCGAGCTTCGCGATCGCCGGCCTGATCCTGCTCCTGTCGGCGGGCGTGCTGTCGCTCCCGCGGGTCGGGCGCCTGCCGTAGGTCGGGGCGTCGAGGCGTCGAGGCGTCGAGGCGTCGAGGCGTCGAGGGACGACTCAACCGCGTATATCGCGGTTCAGTCGTCCCTCGATGGTGTGGGCGGGACGGCGAGCGGCGCTCCGGCCGTCCGGCTCTCCGCAGATGTGCCGGGCGGGTGGGCGGGCGTTCGGGGACTGATGTCGTGGGGTGTTGGCGTGCCCCGGGCGCGTCTGCCGCTGTGATCGGTGGCGCTGGCGGGGTTGGCGTTCCGTTCGGGGCGCGGCCGGAGAGGCCGGCGTGGTTCGTTCGGCACCGACAGAGAGCAGGCGTCGAGCGCTCCGGCCGTCCGGCTCTCCGCAGATGTGCCGGGCGGGTGGGCCTGTGGGGCGCGGTCCTGGCGCGGCCAACGGGCCCACCACCGTCAAGCCTCGGGTGCTGCGAACGGGTGGGCCTCTTCGGCGCGGTCCCACCGCGTCAAACGGGCCCACCACCCTCAAGCCTCGGGTGCTGCGGCCGGGTGGGCCTGTTTGGCGCGGTCCTGGCGCGGCCAACAGGCCCACCACCGTCGAGCCTCCGGTGCTGCGAGCGGGTGGGCCCGTCGGCGGACGGAAGGCGTCCGCATCCAGCCCCACCGCCATCGAGCCTCGGATGCTGCGGACGGGTGGGCCCGTGGGCGGACGGAGAGCGTCCGCAGACGGGCCCACCCCTCTCCAGACCACGGCGGACGCCCCCGGGCGCCCGCACCCACGCCAACACACGCTTCCGTCAGTGACGACCGGACCGCGCCAGCGCAACGAACCACGCCGAGGCTGGACGCCCACCCCAGCCACACCGCCAATGCGGCCGGCGAGGCGCCGGCCGAACCATCAACGCCCACGACGTCAGTCCCCCACGCCCGGACCCGGCGTCGAGAAACGACTCATGGTCGATCACCGACCCTCGTTCTTCCCTCGACGCTCAGGGCCCGCCCCCCGCCCCGTCAGTTCGTCCGCAGCCGCGTCTGCGTGATCCGAAACCGGCCGTCGCCGACGAACTGGATGGTGATGTCGGTCGGCGCCCCGGACAGCTCGGTGCTGCAGCGCACGCGGTTGCCGGTGTCGGCCCTGACGCCGTCGGGGCAGTGCACGGCGATCTTCGTCCCCGTCTGCTTGGCGACGAAGTCGGCGATCTTCTTCTCGAGGTCCTGGCGGTCGACGTTGCTGCCGCAGGCCCCCAGCGTGGCGGCGGTCAGCGCGAGCCCGAGCGCTGCCGACCCCACGCCATGGTTCACGCTTCGACCTCGGCGACCCCGTCGCCACGGCGCGGAAGGGGCGGCAGCTCGACCGGTGCCGCGTGCATGGCCCGCAGGCGCACGTCGCGCCAGCTGACGCCCTCCTTGATCAACGCGGGCGCGCCCATCACGAAGGCCGTGGCGATCTCGACCGCCTGCAGGATGATTCCGTAGCCGAGCGCGTCCTCGACGCTGACGCCGTAGCCCTTGTGCAGCACGAAGACGCAGGCCGCCTGGAAGACGCCGAGGTTGGACGGCGTCGCCGGCAGCACGGCGCTGACGTTGACGGCAAACAGCACCGCGGCGGCGGCGCCGATGCCGGCGCGATCATCGAGGCCGAAGGCCACGAGCAGCACATAGCAGGACATCCACTGGATGGCCCACGCCAGCAGCTGCGCCGAGACGGCCACGAAGCCGAGCCGTGGCTGGCGGAAGACCTGCAGGCCCTCGCGCACCGACTGCAGCGCGTTGCGCGCCTGCGCCGCCCACGCGCGCACGCGCGCCGACCGCGCGCGCTTGGCGTCGCGCAGCAGCGACGGCGCGCCCATGACGGCGCCCAGGATGATCAACGGCAGCAGCGCGAAGGCGATGAGACCGCTCTCGTGATGGTGGAACACCGGGACCGACTGGAACATCACGATGCCCAGGAGCAGCAGCGCGAGGATGTTCAGCATCGCCTGCGACACGATCGTTCCCAGGACGATCGGCAGGCCGTCGCGGGGCCGGCCGATGCGGCGGGCGACGATCATCGCGCGCGCCGGCTCGCCGAGGCGCGCGGGCAGCGTCGCGGACATCAGCACGCCGATCATCGTGCCCTGCAGGGCGTCGAGCAGGCGTGGCCGCGGCGCGGTTGGCATGGCGGCCTTGAGGATCGCGTGCCACGCGACCGCGCGTACGGCCATCGACGCACACATGAGCGCAAGCGCCAGGAGCACCCACGGCGGCGTGGCGTGCAGCAGCGAGTCGGTGATGCGATCCATGCCGATGCGCTGCAGCGCGAAGAAGGAGCCCGTCAGGATCGCTGCCGCCACGAGGCCCAGGACACCCCGGCGCAGCGCCGCGACGACGGGGCGGCGGGCCCGCTCGCTGGGCCTGGGCGGCTCGATGCTGGGGATGCGCCGCGCCGGGCGGCGCGGCTTCAGGTCGGCGGGGGCGGCGCCCACGCGGACGGCCAGGCGCTGCCCGGTGCCCTCGGGCTCGGGCACCGCGATCGCGTCCTCGTAGGCGTTCAGCACCTGCGCGGCGACGCGCGGCCATGCGTACTGCTGGGCGCTCGCGGCGGCCTCACGGGCCAGCGCGGTCCGGCGGGCCGCATCCAGCGCCAGGCTGCGCAGCGCTTCGCCGAGCGCCGCGGCGTCGCCGCGCGGGACGAGCACGCCGTCGATGCCGTCGCGCACGACGCCCGCGTAGCCCGCGATGTCGGAGGCAACGACCGGCGTCCCGGCGGCAAAGGCCTCGGTGAGCACCATGCCGAAGCTCTCGCCGCCCAGCGACGGGGCGGCCAGGACGTCGGCACGCCGCAGCTCGGCGACCTTCGTCGCGTCGTCGACCTTGCCCAGGACGGTGATGCCCTCACGGCCGTCGAGCAGCAGCGGCTCGACCTCCTCGGGCGTGGCGCCGATCAGCGTCAGCTCGGCCGGCACGTGCTCGCGCAGCGCCTCGAAGGCGCGCAGCAGGACGGGCAGTCCCTTGCGCTCGACGGCCTGGCCGACGAAGGCGATGCGCAGCGGGCGCTCCGGCGAAACGGCCTCGGCGTGCCCCAGCGCGATGTGCTCCGGCACGGCCACGCCGTTGGGGATGATCCGATAATGGCCGCCGAAGAAGCGCTCGCCGGTCCAGGCGGCGGCCTCGGAGACCGCGATGCGGACCTTCAGGCGGTTCAGGCGGCGCCGGGCGCCGATGCCCACCGCGATGTTGTTGGTCAGCGCGTTGGCCGAGTAGCAGTGGAAGGTGGCGACCAGCGGCGACGGGCTGTACATGAGCGCGTCCCAGGCCAGCGTGGGGACGACGGGCTCGTGCAGGTGGACGACGTCGTAGCCGCCGGTGCGCAGTTCGTGGCGCAGGCGCGCGACGCCGTCGGGCCCCGACGACAGGTTGGAGACCGCGCCGTTGGCGCCGAAGCCGATCGTCCGGCCCAGCGGGACCAGCCATTCCGGGATCTCCCGCTCCTGAGGAACCGCGCCGTGATGTCGCCGTGCCGACCAGCGGTCGGACGGATCGACGGGAGCCAGGACTCGCACATCGTGACCAAGAGCGGCGAATTGCCCCTGCAACGCCTCGATGTGCCGCGTGACACCCCCGGGGTACGTCCATGAATAGGGGGAGACAAGCGCGATGCGCATCACGGTTGATCGTACCGAGGCCGACCCGGGAATGGACATAGGGATAACTACACTTCACATCGCCATGGCCGACCGTCACTTCGTGAAGTACACGTTCCTCCAGCTGGATCCTGCCTGGCGCCGTCTCCCGGAGTCCGAGCGCGCCGAGCACAAGCGCGAGTTCCTCGCCGCCTGCGAGGACTTCGGCGCCGATCACCTGCTCCAGGGCTTCTCGCTGGTCGGCACCCGCGGCGACGCCGAGCTGATGCTGGTCATGGAGGCCGAGAACCTCGACCGGATCCACGAGTTCCACGTCGTTTTGGCCCAGAGCGGCGTGATGAAGTGGGCGACGCAGCCCTACTCGTTCCTCGGCCTGCGCAAGGCGTCGGAGTACAGCGACGAGGAGCGCCGGATCCCGCGCCGCTTCAAGGGCAAGTACCTCTTCGTCTACCCCTTCGTCAAGACGCGCGAGTGGTACGGCCTGGCCGCCGACGAGCGCTGGCGGATCATGCAGGAGCACATCGCCGTCGGACGCGAGTACCCGACCGTCGACAACCACACGACGTACTCCTTCGGCCTCGACGACCAGGAGTTCGTCGTCGCCTTCGACACCGACGACGCCGCGGCGTTCCTCGACCTCGTCCAGCGCCTGCGGACCACCGAGGCCTCTGCCTGGACGAAGCGCGACACGCCGTCCTTCACCTGCATCAACACCTCGATCGAGCGGGCGCTCAACGCGCTCGACGGCGAGGCGCTGCACGTCGCCGGCCCGGCGGCGGTCTAGCCGCCGGATGGGGCGCGCGGCGGTCGCCCACCTGCGCGCGGTCGATCCGGTCCTCGCGCGGCTGATCGGCGATGCCGGCCCGCCACCGGTGCGCCTGCCCACGGGCGATCCCTACGGCGCCCTCATGCGCGTGATCTGCGGCCAGCAGCTGTCGGTCACCGCGGCGCAGGCCATCTACGGCCGGCTGGTGGAGCGCTTCGGCGGCCGGCCGCCGACCCCCGAGGAGCTGCTGGCCGAGGACCCCGACGAGCTGCGCCAGGCCGTCGGACTCTCGCGGGCCAAGACCGTGACGCTGCGCGCGCTGGCCGACCACGTCGTCGACGGCGACCTCGACTTCGACCGGCTCGCAGAGCTCGGCGACGACGAGCTGATCGCCGTGCTCACGGCCGTCAAGGGCATCGGCGAGTGGACGGCGCAGATCTACCTCATCGCCGAGCTCGGCCGTCCCGACGTCCTGGCCGTCGGCGACCTCGGGATCCGCCGTGCCGTCGAGCGCGCCTACGGGCTGGACGACCTCCCCACCCACGACGGCCTCATCGCGCTCGCCGAGCCCTGGCGTCCCTACCGCACCACCGCCTGCGCGGTGCTGTGGCGCTCGCTGCACGCCGCGCCCGTCGGGTAGGCGCGACGCCTAGAGCTCGACCGGCTGCAGCACCTCGCGCAGCGGCTTGGGCAGCTGGGACAGCACGTCCTCGAGCTCGCCCTTGGCGACGTGGCGCGCCATGACGTTGGTCACGGCCACGGCGGCGAGCGCGGCCTCCTCGAGGTCGGCGATCTCGGTCCGCTCGCCGATCCGCGCGATGAAGCTGTCGGCGTCGCGGATCCTCTCGGGCTGGTGTCCCGGGTCGAAGGCCTCGTAGAAGACGCCGCGCACGAGCGGGGTCAGCTCGGCGGCCAGCTGCGCGCCCTCGTCCAGCGTCAGCCGGTCGCGCAGGACCGGGAGGAACCCGCGCAGGATGCGCCAGGCGTCGTCGCGGTCGTCGATGCCCAGCTCCTCGGTCAGGTCCTTCAGCCACTCGTTGGTCTTGTGCACGGTCCGCTCGACGGAGTGCACGCTCGCGACGGTCATGCCGTCGCCGGTAGGCCGCGCGGCGCCGACGCCAAGCACGCCGCTACTCGCAGGTGGCCGGCAGCGGAGGCGGCGGGGCGCTGGGCGAACGGGTCCCGCCCCACGCCTTCCAGAGCTCGTAGGTGGGGTAGGTCCGCGTGAGCGCCGCGTCGGCCAGGCCGACCGGGTAGGCCGTGTCCTCGCGGAAGGTGTACTGGAACGCGACGTCGACGCGCGGGTCCTGCGCCCACTGCCGCAGCAGGCCGTCCTGGGCGCGGCACTGGGCGCGCAGCGCGGCGTCGCCGGTCGGACGGTCCCGGCCGGGCGGGTCGCCACCGACGCCCGTCTCCGTCACCCAGACGTGGGCGCCGCGCGTGCAGGCCCGGGCGTCGAGCGCCTGCTCGAGCGCGGCGACCGGATCGGGCTTGCCGGGATCGGGCGTGACCTGCGCGTAGTCGTGCTGTGACCACGTGCGGGTGGAGCAGACGACGTCGTCGGGCAGCGCCGCGACCATCTCCTGGATGGTCGAGCGCCGCGGCGACGGCGTGGTGGTGCCGGCCATCTCGCCCAGCACGAGCTGCTGATCGCCGGGCACCTCGTTCAGCGTGTCGCGCGCGGCCCGGACGAGCTGCGCGTACACCGCGGGCGCCAGCGACGCCGAGCCCGACGAGCAGGTGGCGCGCTGCGGGCTGATGAACGCCGGGTGGTTGGGCTCGTTCCAGGGGCTCCACCACCGGACGCGGGCGCCCTGCTCCCGCGCGAGGGCGGCGAACTGCGTGATCAGCGCGCGGTAGGCGGTCAGGCCGATGGCGTTGATCGGCCGCGACGACGGCCCGGCGTCGGAGCGCTCGCAGCCGCTGGGCGGGTTGGCCGCCCACGCCGGCACGCCGGCGATGACGACCTCGACCTCGGGGCCGCCCCGCAACCCCTCGGTCCGCTGGAGCGAGGCGATCGCCGCAAGCTGGTCGCGCAGGCCGTTGGAGGCGCCGCACGGCGGGATGCCGCGCAGGCATCCGTCGGCGGGTTGGTCCAGCCGCGCGGGCTGTGCCGGGTCCGGCTGCAGCTGCGACCAGTAGATCGGCACCCGCAGGTAGCGTGGGCGCAGCGCGACGAGCCGGTCGCGCCACGCCGCGAAGCCGGGCGCGAGATCGCGTGCCGACGCCGCGGCGAACAGCAGCTCCGGGTTGGCCTCGCTGAGGCCCGTGGCCAGGACGATCGGGCGCGGCGGCGCAGGCGCGCGCTGCGGGGCGGTCTCGTCCTTCGTGCGAGAGCCGGGCGTGCTCGGCGCATCGCCCCCGCACGCGGCGACCGCGAGGGCGGCCACCAGGAGCAGGAGCGCGACGAGGAGCCGCGGAGCCCTCGCTGGGAGGCTCATGAGAATCAGGCGGTCCGGTCGGATGTGGTCGTGGATCGAGCCAGGCGCCGCACGATTCCGCAGGCAATGCTTCCGCATTGTCAAGGGATCGGGTGGCGATCTGGCGATGTGTCCACGGCCGCAGACGACCGCAGCGACTTTCTCAGGAGTCTCCTAGACGGCGGAGACCTGCTCCTCGTCGGCGACCCGGAACGACGATCCGCAGCCGCACGCGGCCGTCACGTTCGGGTTGTTGACCTGGAAGCCGGCGCCCTGGAGGGAGTCGACGTAGTCGATGGACGACCCGTCGACGTAGGGCAGGCTCTGGGCGTCGACCAGGATGCGGAGGCCGTGGTCGGCGAAGATCACGTCACCATCCTTCTGGTCGTCGAAGGCGAGCTGGTACTGAAAGCCCGAGCAGCCCCCGCCGCGCACGCCGACGCGGAGGCCGGCGGTGGTGATGTCCGCGCCCTGGGAGTCCAGGAACTCGCGGACCTTCTCGGCGCCCTTCTCGGTGAAGAGGACGCCCTTGGCCTGAAAAGAGACGGTGGTTCCGGTCATCGCTATACAAAGGATAGCGATAGCCTCAAGCAACGAGATGCCGACCACCGACGAGATCAAGAGCCGCATCGAGGCGGCCGTTCCGCAGAGCAGCGCCGAGGTCGAGGACTGGACCGGCGGCGGGGACCATTTCCGCGCCACCGTCGTGTCCCCGGCCTTCGACGGGCTGAGCCGCATTCAGCAGCACCAGCTCGTCTACGCCGTGTTCGGCCCCGAGATCGGTGGCCCGATCCACGCGTTGTCCCTCACCACCCGAGTTCCGGAGCAGGCATGAGCAGCGACACCAACCCCATTCGCGACGCGATCGCCGAGGCGATCCGCGACAACAAGACCATCCTCTTCATGAAGGGCACGCCCGACCAGCCGGCGTGCGGCTTCAGCGCCCGCACCGTCGCGGCGCTGCAGGCCCTCGACGCGCCGTTCGCAGCCGTCGACATCCTTCCCGACCCCCGGATCCGCCAGGAGCTCTCGGCGATCTCCAACTGGCCGACGATCCCGCAGCTCTTCTTCGAGGGCGAGCTGGTCGGCGGAGCCGACATCGTCGCCGAGATGTTCGACTCCGGCGAGCTGGCCGACACCCTGGGCGTCGCCCAGGCCGCGTCCCCCCCGGCGCCCGACGCGGACGCGGCCCCCGCGCCGCTGGGCATCGAGAACCGCCTGAGCTAGAGGGAACGATCCGCCGGCAGACGTGCGCTAACCGCGCACGTCCAGCCGCAGCGTTGCGTCGCCGCTGATGCGCAGCGCGGGGTCACGGAGGACCTCGACCTCGTTGGTGGCCGTGTCCCCGGCGCTGTCGCCGGGATCGCGGAAGCTCGCTGTCACCCCGTCCTCGCGGCCGGTGGCGGCGAACGCGTCGGCCAGCGCGCTGACCGTCGACGGCCCGGGGTCGTCGGAGGAGTCGCCCCCGTCGAGGGTGACCGTGAACGTCGAAGCCAGGTCCTGGGACTCGGCGTCGCCCGCGGCGGCATCGGCCGGCGTTCCGGTCAGCGTGAGCACGTGGTCGCCCTTGGTGAGGTATTTGGGCACGTGGACGGTGACCGTCCGCCGGAAGCGCTCGCCGCGCACGTGCTGGGCGAGGACCCGCACCCTGATGTCATGGCCGCGGCGGACGTGGCGCGGACCGCTGGCGTCCAGCAGGTAGGCCTGGCGCAGCTGCCGGCGCAGCTTGATGTTGACCGCGACGCCCGTGACGTGCAGCGTCGCGAAGTTGTAGGTGTCGAGCAGGCTGACCGCGGCGGCGAAGTCGGCGACGAGCGGTGCGCCCGCGGCGCTGGGCGAGCCGCCGACGTAGGTGTTGCAGAAGCGCAGGGGCTTGCTGCGCTCGCGCAGCCCGACCCGCACGCACATCTCGCCGCTCTGGCGCGCGGGCGAGCCGCGCAGGATGTTGTAGGCGGCCTGGGCGATCGCGACGGGCCCGACCTGGGTCAGCGACGACGCGCCGGTCGGCTGGCCGACCGCGGTCTCGTCGGCGATCTCGAGGTTCTCGTGCGCGATCCGCCCGCTGTCGAGGTCGGTCGCCGTGACGCGCATCGGAAAGCGGTCGGGCAGCGCGCCGAGCCGCCCGACGACGCCCGCCGGCGCGTCGTTGGTCAGCGTGCCGAGGTCGTGGCCCGGCGCGGCGAGCTTGTAGCTCGTCAGCTGCTCGGAGTCGACCGGGTTGCTGATGACGGTGTAGACGTAGGCGTCCTGGAGCAGCAGCGAGCGCCGCCCGGCGCCGTCGAGCGGATGGCCGAAGGCCCAGACCGCGTCGCCGTCGGTGTAGGTGACGGTGCCCACGGCGCCCGCGGCGACGTCGCCGCCCGAGAGCCCGACCGCGACCGAGGACCCGGGCTGCAGGGCCTGCGGCGCGAAGCTGCTCGCGCGCGGTGCGGCGGGCGTGGCGTAGAGCGCACGGCCGGTCTTGCGGCCGGCGGCCTTCAGGGCGGTCGCGACCGGACCCGAGACGCCGCTGAAGCTCAGCGGCGTCGCCAGCGCGCGGACCTTGCGCTTCAGGCTCTGCGACATCGGCCTGGCGCCGGCGGGAACGTCGACGGGCTCGCCGAGCATGGTCTCGATGGGCGTGGCGAGCACGACCTTGTTGCCGTAGTCGCCCGTGCCCTGGGCGATCGCCCCGATCGTGCGCAGGACGCCGTCGCCGCCGTCGCACTTGACCGGTGAGCCCGAGAAGCCCTCGGCGATGCCGGTCTCGTCCACCGCCGGACCGCTGACCTTCACGAGGATCTGCGCGTCCGGTCCCGTGAGGACGTCGATGACGTCGACGTCGAAGCTGGTGATGTCGGTGCCGCGGATGACGCTGTAGCCGGTGCAGTGCATGCCGGCGTGCACCTGCGCCAGCGGCATGATCGGGTCGCCGGCGTGGGCGACGGCGGGCACGGCGACCGACAGGACGGCGGCGAGGGGCACCACGAGGCGGGTTCGGAGCACGAGGGCGCCAACAGTAGGGAACGGGGCCGCGCGAGGCGGAGGCTGAATGGGTTGTTCCACGAGGCCGCAGCGAAGCCGTGGGAGAACTGATCTAGATTGCGCGGCATGACCCTCGTCGGTGCCCATCCCATCCAGGCTGTTCGCTGGGACGGCCGGCGGCTCTCGATCCTCGACCAGACGCTGCTGCCGGGCGCCGAGACGTGGCTCTCGCTCACCGGTGCGCGGGACACCGCCGACGCGATCGCGCGGCTGGCCGTGCGCGGCGCGCCCAACATCGGCATCGCCGCCGCCTATGGGCTGGCCATGGAGCTCGCGGCGCGACCGTCGCTCGGCGCGCTGGAGGAGGGCTCCGAGATCCTGCTCGCCTCACGGCCGACCGCCGTGAACCTCGCCTGGGCCGTCGAGCGCGTGAGGACCGCCGCGCTGGGCGCCGGACCATCGACGCTGGCGTCCGCGGCGCGGGCGGAGGCTCAGCGCATCCAGGCGTCGGAGGATGTGGCCAGCACTGCGGTGGCCGCCGCGGGCGCCGACGTCCTCGACGGCGCGCGCACGATCCTGACCCACTGCAACACGGGCGCGCTGGCCGCCGGCGGCCGCGGCTCGGCCCTGGCGGTGTGCATCGCGCTGGCGGAGCGCCACGATGGCGTGAAGGTCCTGGCGTGCGAGACGCGTCCGCTGCTGCAGGGCGCGCGGCTGACGGCCTGGGAGCTCCAGCGCCTCGGCATCCCCTTCGCGCTGCTGGTCGACGGCGCTGCGGCGGGGCTGCTGCGCCGCGGGGAGGCCGACGCGGTCGTCGTCGGCTGCGACCGCGTGGCCGCCAACGGCGACGTCGCCAACAAGGTCGGCACCTACGCCCATGCGCTGGCGG
This sequence comes from Baekduia sp., assembly GCA_036009425.1. Classification (GTDB taxonomy): domain Bacteria; phylum Actinomycetota; class Thermoleophilia; order Solirubrobacterales; family Solirubrobacteraceae; genus Baekduia. Next base: position 18,124 of record DASYLT010000153.1, read on the forward strand.
CACGCGCGGCCGGCGTGCCGTTCGTCGTGGCGGGCCCGACCTCGACCATCGACCTCGCCACGCCCGACGGCGACGCGATCGAGATCGAAGAGCGGAGCGCCGACGAGGTGCTGGGCTTCGGCGGCGTGATGGTCGCCCCGGCCGGCACGCCGGTGCGCAACCCGGCCTTCGACGTGACCCCGGCCGAGTACGTGACCGCGCTGGTGACAGAGCGTGGCGTGGCGTCGCCGGTGGATGGGGCCAGCGTGGCGGGGCTGGTGGCCCCGGCGGCGTAGCGCCGGCGCGGTTGGCGCCCGCTCGAGCGGGCAGGTCGCGCGCCGCGTGGTCCGGATCACTGACGAGTGCGTGCTTTGTTGCTCCGGCGCTGGTCTGTCCTCCGCGGGCGGCCCGCGCCGCCCAAGAGGTCGAAACGCACCTGGACGTTGCATCTCAACGCCCAGGTGCGTCTCGACCCCGCGGGCGATCGTTCATACCCGAACCACCCGCCCCCGGCGCCCGCGGAGGACCGACCACGCCGGCGCCCGGCACCAACCTCCCTGTCACTGCCCCCAAACCACGCACCGCAGCACGACCAGCGCCCGCGCTGAGCGCCACGAGCCACCAGCCACGAGCCACGAGCGCCAACCAGCTCACTCCTCCGCCAACGCCCTCCACACCCCCTCCACCTGCCGCAAGCCGAACCCCGCCGCCCGCAGCACCACCGGCTGCCGTGCGCCCGGCGATCCCAGGCGCTCCCCCTCGCGCTCATGCAGCCAGTCGATCGTGTCGATCAGCGGCTGCTCGTGGTGGCCCGGGATCCAGCCGAGGTCGCGCTTGGCCTTCGTCGAGCGGTACGCCCAGCGCAGCGACATCGCGCGGACCTCTTCGACGGTGATCGAGGGACGGCCGGGCAGCGCCTCGGCCGCCCGCGCCAGCGCCAGCGCCGCGGCCAGCGGCAGCTTGACCGCCGGCGGCTCGACACCGCTCAGCCGGCCGAGGTCGGCGAAGAGGCGGTCGGTGGTGAAGTTGCGTCCGCCCAGGATGTAGCGCTCGCCCACGACGCCGCGCTCGTCGGCCAGCAGGTGCCCGCGGGCGACGTCGGCCGCGCCCACGATGCACAGCGCGCCGTCGACGTACATCGGGATCTCCCGGCGCAGGAAGCGGCGGACGAGCTCGGTCGACGAGCGCTGGACGTCGTCGCGGCCCAGCACATGCGCGGGGTTGACGATCACCACCGGCAGTCCCTGGGCGCAGATCCGCAGCGCCTCGCGCTCGGCCTCGGCCTTGGCGTTGGCATAGGTCAACCCGACGCGTGCGGCGTTGAAGCTCTGCGTCTCGTCGGCGGTTCCGCGGCCGCGCGCGGGCCCGATCGCCGACGCGGTCGACGTGTGCACGACCCGCTCGACGCCCGCGCGCAGCGCCTCCTCCAACGCGATCCGCGTGCCGAGGACGTTGACTCGGTGCAGCTCGTGCCATCCGGACCGCAGCGCCGTGGCGCCTGCGACGTGGAAGAGCCGGTCGACGCCCTTCAGCGCCCGGCGCACGTCGCGGCGATCGACCACGTCGGCCGTCACGAGCTCCGCGTCGAGACCCGCGAGCGCCCCCACCGGCCCCCGCTCCGGCACGGTCACCCGCACCGCGTCACCGCGCTCCACGAGCGCGCGCGCCACGTGCGCGCCGACCATGCCGGTCGCGCCGGTCACCAGGGTCTTGGGCATCGCGCCGCCATCCTGTCAGGCCCGGAGCGCCCAGGAGCATCGAGTGGGTCGCGCGGGAACGTTCGCCAGTACCGGTGAAGCGTTTTCGCGTGGCCCACTAGGGTGCCCGGCATGTCCCAGGTCGCAGTGGTCACCGACACCACGCACTACGCGCCGCGCGCGCTCCTGAAGGCGCACGACATCCACGAGGTGTCGCTGTACGTCAACCTGGGCGACCACCACGAGCGCGAGTCGGACATGCCGGACTTCGACGCGTTCTACGAGCGCCTGCGCGCGCTCGATCAGCTGCCGACCACGTCGCAGCCCTCGATCGGCGACTTCCTCGAGGTCTACGAACCGCTCGCCGCGGCCGGCCAGGACATCGTCTCGGTCCACATCGCCGGCGGCATCTCCGGCACGCCCGAGACCGCGCGCCAGGCGGCCACGGAGATCGCGGGCAAGTACCCGGGCCGCCGGGTCGAGGTCATCGACTCGCGCACCGCCTGCGGCGGCATCGCGCTCTGCGCGCTGGCCGGGGCGTCGGCCGCCAAGGCCGGTGACGACGTCGGCGCCGTCGCGGCCCGCGTCAACGAAGCGGCCGACGCGATGAAGATCTGGTTCGCCGTCGACACGCTGGAGTTCCTCAAGCGCGGCGGCCGCATCGGCACCGCGCAGGCGTGGCTCGGCGGCGCGCTGAAGATCAAGCCGATCCTGACGATCGACCGTGAGATCACCCCGGTCGAGCGCGTCCGCACCGCCGGACGCGCATTCGAGCGGATGGCCGACTACCTCAAGGCGCGCAAGGAGGACGGCGCCGACGGGTGGGTCGTCCAGCACATCCAGGCCCACGAGCAGGCGCAGCGGCTGGCGGAGCGGGGCCGCGAGATCTTCGGCTGCGAGCCCGTCTTCGTCTCGGAGATCGGCCCGGTGATCGGCACCCACGTCGGTCCGGGCCTCCTCGGCGCCGGCGGCCTGCCGCGCAGCCTCATGTCCGGCCTCGGGGTCTAGCCCTTCTAGACGAGCTCGTCGGCGAGCAGGTCCATCAACAACCCGTCGCGCCACGAGCCGTCGGGGGCGCGCTCGTAGGCGCGCAGGGCGCCGACCGGCTTGAACCCGATCGCCGCGTAGGCGCGGATCGCCCGCTCGTTGCCCAGCGACGGGTCGATCGTGAAGCGGTGGTGGCCGCGGGCGATGAAGTGACGGATGGCCAAGCGCAGCGCCTCCCGCCCATGGCCCTGCCCGCGCAGCCGCGTCGTCACGAGGACGTCGAAGCCGACGTGCGGGTAGTCGGGCGCCGTCTCCTCGTCGTACTGCAGCCACCCGACCACGACGCCGCCGACGACGATGACGAACGAGGGGCCCAGGTCGGCCCGCACCTCGTCGGCCTCGTAGGCGCTCCACCACTGCGCGATCTCGGGCTCGGCCAGGAGCGCCAGGAGCGCATCGACGTCGCCGTCTTCTGCACCGCGCAACACCACGCGCTCGCCCCGCAGCTCCACCTTCTACGACGCCGGGACGATGATCCCGCCGCCGCCCCCGTTCTCGTCGTCGGGCCGCGGCCCGCCCGGCGGCGACTCGCCGTTGGTGATCGCCGCCATCCGGACCTCCTGGCGCCAGTCCCACCACTCGCGCACCAGGATCTGGATGCAGGCGGCGAGCGGGATCGCCACGATCGCGCCGAGGATCCCGAGCAGCGTGCTGCCGAACAGCACCGCGATCAGGACCACGATCGGCTGGACCTGCACGGTGCGCCGCTGGATCTGCGGCTGGATGATGTTGTTCTCGATCTGCTGGTAGATGATCGCCCAGATCGCCCAGATGATCGTGTCGGTCGGGAAGTTGACGAACAGCGTCACGACCCCGATGAGCACCGCTGCCACCGTGGCGCCGACGAGCGGGATCAGCGAGGCCAGGCCCGCGAAGACGGCGAGCGGCGCGGCGAACGGCACGCCGAGGAGCTCGAGCACCACGAACGCCTGGACGCCGGCGATCAGGGCCACCGTCAGCGCGCCCTGCACGTAGCCCCCGACCGCGGACGAGGTGCTGTCGAGGATGCGGCGCATCCGTTCTCGCTCCGCTTCGGGGCGCAGGCGCAGCGCCGCATCGACCCAGCCCCGTCCCCCGGCCAGGATGAAGATGCTGAGGATCAGGATGTTGATCAACGCGAAGACGGAGTTGACCAGCCCGAGGCCGATGTCGCCGAGCACCTTCGCCGCGTCGCCGACCTTGGCAGGGAGCGACGAGGCCTGCTTCTGCAGCTCGCCGGTGATGTCGTACTTGTCGTCGAGCTTGCGCAGCCGCTCGTTCTTGTTGACGAAGTCCTGGACGTCGTTGGCGTACTTGGGCAGGTCGCCGGCCAGGTTGGTGCCCTGCGTGACCAATGGCGGCAGGACGAGTGCGGCCAGCCCGATCGGCACGAGGATCAGCCCCAGGTAGACCAGCAGGATCGCGAACCCGCGCCGCATGTGGCGCCCCAGCCGGTTGACCGGGCCCGAGAGGGCGATCGCGACGAACGCGGCCGTGAGGACCCAGCCGATCGGCTTGCGCAGCAGGTACACGAGGTACAGCGCCAGCACTGAGAGCACGACGATCCACACGACCCGGAGGACCGTGCGGGCAGGGATGTCGGAGGCCGCCTGACGCAACGCCCCCGAACCGTAGGTGCGGGGGCGGACGTCCAGCTAGGCGATCAGCGCCGGCGGCGGCGCAGCAGGCCGCCGATCGCGGCGATCCCGCCACCGATCACGAAGCCCGCGACCGCCGCGCCGATCAGCACCTGCTGCTGATGGTCGCGGATCTGCTTGCGCCAGTCGGTCACCTCGGCGACCTCGGCGCGCAGCTGCGTCAGCGACACGGCCAGCTCGACCCGGTTGGCCTCGATCGACGCGCGGATCTGCTCAGGGGAGCGCTGCGGCATCAGACGGTCCTCTCCGGGTGTGACGAGGAGACCGTCTCCTTGATGAGCCGGGCCTCCTCGATGGCCATCTTCGGCGCGGGCGGCGAGCCGGCCTTGAGCGCGCGGTAGGCGATGTAGCCCGCCAGCCCTGCCAACAGGAGCAGGACCGCGGCGACGGTGAAGAAGCCCCAGAAGAACTGGTTGTCGGGAAACGGGATCGCCCAGTAGGCGAGCCACGCGAGCCCGAACAGGATCATGATCAGCGCGCCGAGGACGAACACGCCCGCGGCGGCGGCGACGGCCGCGCCCTTGCCGAGCTTGGTGACCTTCTCGGTGACCTCGGCCTTGGCGAGCTCGATCTCCTCGCGCACGAGGACCGTGGCCCGCTTGCTGACGTCCTCGATCGCCTGGACGATGCCGGGCGGCGTGTTGGGCTCGCTCATCGCTGCCTCCGCTTGGCGAGGCGCCCGAGGATCAGCGCTGCGACGAGACCGCCGGCGAACGCCTTGCCCACGAGCTTCTCGGGGTTGGGATCGACCGGTGCGCCGGCGGGCGCACCGTCCAGCAGGGCGCTGCCGGCCGGCTGGCTCCACGTCGCGTCGGCGGCGCCGACGGTCGGCGTGGGCTCGATGACCGGCGCGGCGGCGGGCTCTGCAACCGGCTCGACGGGCGGCTGCGCGGGGTCGAGGGGCTCCGACGGGCTCACTCGGGCGGATCCTCGTCGAAGATCCGGCGGAAGGCGACTGCGGCGGCGCGCGAGGCGACGATCGACGCGAGGGCGCCGAAGGCCGCCAGCAGGCCCGACCAGACGAGGCGCTTGGTGATGTCGTTGTGCTGCATCGGGCCCGACTCTACCCGCCCGGGACGACCGCTAGCGGTCGAGGCCGCTGCAGATCGTCTCGACGATCAGGCGCTTGGCCTCGTCGAACCCGCCCGCCGATTGGGGCAGCGAGTCGAAGATCCAACCGGTCAGCACCTGCTCGATCGCGCCGTAGAACGCCATCGCGGCGAACTGCGGCGAGATGTCGGTGCGGAACTCGCCCGAGGCCTGCGCCTTCTCGACGACGGCGCCGATCAGGTTGTAGGCCTCGGTGATCTTGGCCAGGTGCGTCTGGCCGAACGAGTTCGCCGCGCGCGTGACCTCGACGATGATGACCTTCATCAGGTCGGGGTCGTGGCGGTAGGAGTCGACGATGAAGCCGGCGATCGCCTCGAGCTTCTTGCGCGCGAGGATGTCCTGGCCGTCGACCTCGCGGATCGCGTCGAGCATGACGTTCCAGCGCTCGAGGAACAGGGTGTCGAGCACCTCGTCCTTGGACCGGAAGTAGTGGTACACCAACCCGTAGGCGACCCCGGCCTCGTCGGCGATGTCGCTGACGCGGCAGGTGTGGAAGCCCTGGCGGGCGAAGACGCGCACGGCGGCGTCGAGGATGATGCGGCGCTTCTCGGCGGCGTTCTGGGCGGAGCGGGCGGTGGCCATCAGCGAACCCGCCCGGACATCACGGAAGGGTGCGCCATCAGCCGTAGATCTCCGGACGGCGGTTGGCCAGCGAGGGCAGGTCGGCGCGGATGCGCTCCAGCCGGGCGAGGTCGAGCTCGGCGACCACGTAGGTCTCGGTGTCCGGCGCCTGCGCGAGGACGATGCCCCACGGGTCGACGATCATCGACCGGCCGCCGGTCCGCAGGCCCGGCGCGTGGCGGCCGACCTGGTTGGCGGCGACGACGAAGGCCTGGTTCTCGATCGCGCGAGCACGAAGGAGGACCTCCCAGTGGTCGCGCGTCGTGGGCTCGGTGAACGCCGACGGCACCGCGAGGATCCGCGCGCCGTCGACCGTGAGCCGGCGGTACAGCTCGGGGAAGCGCAGGTCGTAGCAGATGGTCAGGCCCAGGCCGGTGCCGTCGGCCAGGGCGCTGAGGACGACCTCGTCGCCCGGCGCCTCGCCGTCGGACTCGCGGTAGTCCCGGCCGCCGACCAGCACGTCGAACATGTGCAGCTTGCGGTAGGTCGCGCGGTCGGTGCCGTCGGGACCGACGTGGACCGAGGTGTTCGCACCGCGCGCCGAGCCGTCGACCCGCTCGGCGATCGATCCGGCGACCAGGTCGATCTCCAGCTCGCGGGCGATCGCCCGCGCCCAGGCCAGCGCCGCGCCGTCCAGCGGCTCAGAGCCGGCGCGCTGGTCCTCGGGCGCGCCGTAGACCGACCACTTCTCGGGCAGCACGACGAGCGTCGCGCCGTCGGCGGCAGCGGCGCGGACGAGGCGGTCGGCCGTCTCCAGGTTGGTGGCCTTGTCGGCGGTCGCGGTAAGTTGGACAGCGGCGGCGCGCAGGATGGATCTCCCCGAATCTGGCGATTGACTGGTCAGTCAATCGACGTCCATGGGAGCATACCCCGCGATGTCGGCCCTGGACGCCCTGCCCCTGAGGGATCGCCCGACCGGGCTGCCGGTGCCGCCGGCCCGGATGGCGCTGCTACGCGGCGGCCGCCCGCTCAAGCACTGGCGCTACGTCGGCCTCTACGGCGACGACGTGATGCTCTGCGCCGCGCAGGTCCGCATCGCCGGCCTGCCGCAGGCCTTCTGGGCGGTCTGGGATCGCCACGAGCTGCGCGAGCGCACCGTGTTCCGCCGCGGGACGCTGACGCTCGACGACGACCGCACGTGCTTCGGTCCCGTCGACGTGCGCCTCCAGCCCGACGGCGATCCCGTGGCCGTGACCTCGCGCCACGGCGACTCCTACATCTGGACGCGCAAGCAGCCGGTGCGCGCGGTCGGCACGGTCGACGGCCGGCCGGTCGACCTGC
>DASYLT010000154.1:0-11704 GCA_036009425.1 Baekduia sp.
GACTACGACGAGGAGCGCTTCACCCTCGACGAGGGCTACGTGCAGGCCGTGTTGAAGGTCTTCGTCGACCTGTACAACAAGGGCTGGATCTACCGCGACAACTACATGGTCAACTGGGATCCGGGCTCCGGCTCGGCCATCAGCGACCTGGAGGTCGAGGAGCGCGAGGCGCACGACACGCTCTTCCACATCGCCTACCCGCTCACCGACGGCAGCGGCGAGGTCGTCGTCGCGACCGTGCGGCCCGAGACGATGCTGGCCGACGTCGCCGTGGCCGTGCATCCCGACGACGAGCGCTACCAGCACCTGATCGGCCAGACCGTGACGCTCCCGCTGGTCGGTCGCGAGCTGCCGATCATCGCCGACGAGTACGTCAAGACCGACTTCGGCACGGGCTGCCTCAAGATCACGCCCGGCCACGACCCCAACGACTTCGAGATCGGCCGCCGTCACGGCCTGCCCGAGCTCAGCGCGATCGGCGAGGACGGGCGCATGACCGATCTCGTGCCCAAGTACGCCGGGCTGTCGGTCGCCGAGGCCCAGGAGGCGGTTGTCGCCGACCTGGACGCCGAGCACCGGATCCGGGCCCGCGATCCCTACACCCACACCGTCCCGTTCAGCCACCGCTCGGGCCAGCGCATCGAGCCGCTCATCTCGCTGCAGTGGTTCATGAAGATGGACGAGCTGGCCGCGCCGGCGATCCAGGTCGTCCGCGACGGCCGCGTGCGGATCCACCCCGAGTCGCAGTCGCGCCGCTACGTCGACTGGCTGGAGAACATCCGCCCGTGGTGCATCTCGCGCCAGCTCTGGTGGGGCCACCAGATCCCCGTCTGGTACCGGGGCGACGAGACCTACGTCGGGGAGATCGAGCCCGAGGGCGAGGGCTGGACGCGCGACCCCGACGTGCTGGACACGTGGTTCAGCTCGGCGCTGTGGCCGTTCGCCACCCTCGGCTGGCCGGAGGACACACCCGACCTGAGGGCCTTCTACCCGACCGACGTCCTCTCGACGGCGCGCGACATCCTGTTCCTCTGGGTCGCCCGCATGGTGATGATGGGCATCGAGTTCACCGGCGAGGTCCCGTTCGAGGACGTCTACGTGCACTCGGTCATCCAGGCGCCCGACGGGCGCCGCATGAGCAAGTCGCTGGGCACCGGCATCGACCCGCTGACGCTCATCGACGGCGGCCCGCGGCCGCCGGTCTTCACGCAGGGCGGCACGTTCCCGTCCTACGGGACCGACGGCGTGCGCTTCGGCCTGCTGGCGATGGCCTCCACGCAGGACGTGCGCTTCAGCGAGGAGAAGGTCGCCCAGGGCCAGGCGCTGGCCAACAAGCTGTTCAACGCGACCCGCTTCGTCCTGCTCAACGTGCAGGAGGGCGCAGCGCCCGCTCCCGCGGTCGGCCCGGACGCGCCCGTCGAGGACCGCTGGATCCTCTCGCGCCTGGAGTCGGCGCGAGCCGACTTCGCCGCGCGCATCCAGACGTTCGACTTCTCCAAGGCGGCGCTCGGCCTCTACGACTTCGTCTACGGCGACCTGTGCGACTGGTACCTGGAGCTCATCAAGGGCCGGGACTTCGACACGGCGCTGAGCGGGCACCTGCTGCACGTCGTGCGCGAGACGCTGATCCTCGCGCACCCGGTGATCCCGTTCGTCACCGAGGAGCTGTGGGAGAACGTGCCGGGCACGGAGGGGCTCCTGGCCGCCTACGTCGACGAGCCGGGCGACCGCGCGGAGCGCGACGAGGCCGCCGAGCGCGACATCGCGCGCGTCATCGCCACGGTGCAGGCCGTGCGCTCCTGGCGGGACGCCGGCGGCGTCAAGCCGGGGGCGTTCCTGCGCGCGCGGCTCGACGGCCTCGACGGCCTGGAGCCGCTCGTGGCGCGGCTGGCCCGCCTGACGCCCGTCGACGACAAGGGCGCCGAGCCGGTCGCGGTGATCCCCGTCGCCGGCGCCGAGGTGTTCCTGCTGGAGGGCGTCGATCCCGCCGAGGCGGCCGCGAAGATCGAGGCGGCCCGCCGGACGCTGCAGGCCGAGATCAAGCGCGCCGAGGCCAAGCTGTCGAACCCCGGCTTCGTCGACAAGGCGCCGCCGGCCGTGGTCGAGGCCGAACGCGCGAAGCTGGAGCGGCTGCGGGCGGAGTTGGAGGCGCTGGAGTGACCCCGGCCGCGATGACCGTCCAGGACGCCGAGCGGCTGCTGCTGTCGCTGGAGCTGTTCGGCATGCGCTTCGGGCTCGACCGGATGCGCCGGCTGCTGACCGCGCTGGGCTCGCCGCAGGAGCGGTTCGCCGCCGTGCACGTCGTCGGCACCAACGGCAAGTCCTCGACGGTCCGGATGACCGCGGCGATCCTGCGTCGCCACGGCCTGCGCGTCGGCGCGTACCTGTCGCCGCACCTCGTGTCGTTCACCGAGCGCGTCCGCGTCGACGACGCCGACGTGTCGGGCCCCGACTTCGCCGCGGCCGTGCAGCGCGCCGCGAGCGCCGCCGCCAAGGTCGACCGCACGGCGCCCGAGGACGACCACGTCACGCAGTTCGAGCTGCTGACCGCCGCCGCGTTCGACCACTTCGCCCGCGCCGGAGTCAACGTGGTGGTCGTCGAGGCCGGCCTCGGTGGGCGCTTCGACGCCACCAACGTCCTCGCGTCCACCGTCGCGGTGCTGACCAACGTCGGCCTCGAGCACACGCGCTGGCTCGGCCCGACGGTCACCGACATCGCCACGGAGAAGCTCGCCGTCGTCGAGCCCGGCTCGACGCTCGTCGTCGGCGCCGACCTGCACCCCGACGCCGCCCGCCTCGCCGAGGCGGTCGCCGCGGAGCGCGACGTGCGGCTGGTCGTCGCGCCGGCCGATCCCGGCGTGGAGCTGCAGATGGTCGCGCGCGGAGCGTTCCAGCGGCGCAACTTCGCGCTGGCCGTCGAGGCCGCGCGCGCGTTCCTGGACCCGCCCGGCGTGCTCGACCCCGCGGCGGTGAGCGCCGCCGCCGCATCGACGCTCGTCCCCGGCCGGTTCGACGTCGTGGCGCAGCCGGGGGAGGGTGCGGAGGTCGTGCTCGACGGCGCCCACAACCCCGGCGGCATGGCCGCGCTGGCCGAGGCGCTGCCGGAGTTCGCCGCAGGCCGCCGTCTCGTCGCCTGCCTCGCCGTGCTCGACGACAAGGACGCCACGGAGATGCTGCGCTCGCTGCTGCCGCTGTGCGACGGACTGGTCACCACGCGCGCGCAGACGCCGCGTTCGCTGCCGCCCGCGACGCTCGCGTCGCTCTGCCACCAGCTCGGGTTCACCGGCGCGGTGGAGATCGTCGGCGAGCCGCACGCCGCGCTGGAGCGCGCCCGGGCGCTGGCCGGCGACGACGGCGTCGCGCTGGCCACCGGGTCCATCTACCTCATCGCCGACCTGCTGCGCCCCGTCGGAGCCGCGAGGAGCACCCTGTGACGGAAGACGACGGACCGCGCGTGGGCATGATGATCGCCGCCGTGGCGATCATCGTCGCGCTGGTGATCCTGATCTTCTTCGCCATCGGGTACGGGTTCGGGCGGATGTTCCTCTAGCTGCCCGAGCCCCCACCGACGGGGCAGGATCCCGCCCAATGGGTACGAACCCATGGGCAGGAGCAGCCACATCGGCCGCCCACACCCCCTAGGATTCTTGAGCACATGCCCGTCGAAGCGGTCTTCGGGATCAACAGCAGCGGCCTGAACACGGCCGTCAAGCTGCTGGTCCTCTTCCTGGTCGTCATCTATGTCGCGCTGATCTACTACACGTTCGCGGATGCGCGGCGGCGCATCGAGGACCCGATGCTGATCGGCTGCGCCACGCTGGCCAGCCTGTTCCCGTTCGTCGGGACGATCGTCTACATGATCGTGCGCCCGCCCGAGTACCTGGACGACGTCCGGGAGCGCGAGCTGGAGATGCAGGCGGCCGAGGCGCGCATGCACGGCCAGGGCTTCTTCCTGTGCCCGCACTGCGACGGCGAGGTCAAGGAGGACTTCCTCCGCTGCCCGCACTGCCTGCGCAAGCTGAAGGACCCGTGCGGGAACTGCGCCAAGCCGCTGGATCCGTCGTGGAAGCTCTGCCCCTACTGCGAGGCGGAGATCCCGGGCGTGACCCCGCAGCCGCGGCGGCGCCGCCGGCGGGCGACCGGCGACCTCGCCGAGCAGACCGCGGTCAGCGAGCCGGGCTCGTAGAGTCCGGTCGCTGCAGCACCCGAACACGCACCCCCTCACTCTTCAAGGAGCCACATGTCTGTGGACCGGACCCTCATCCTGGTCAAGCCCGACGCGTTCGCGCGCGGCCTGACCGGCGAGATCCTCGCGCGCTTCGAGCGCAAGGGCCTCGCAATCGCCGCGCTGAAGCTCGTCACCACTCCGCGTGAGACGGCCGAGACGCACTACGCCGAGCACGCCGAGCGCCCGTTCTTCGGCGAGCTGGTCGACTTCATCACCTCCGCGCCGCTCGTCGCGCTCGTCCTCGAGGGCCAGGACGTCGTCAAGGCCAGCCGCCAGCTGATCGGCGCCACCAACCCGCTCGAGGCCACGACCGGCTCGATCCGCGGCTACTTCGCCATCGAGATCGGCCAGAACCTCGTGCACGGATCCGACTCGCCGGAGTCCGCCCAGCGCGAGATCGCCGTCTGGTTCCCGGAGCTGTAGTCCGCACCGCAGCGTGACGCGTCTCGTCCTCGCCAGCGGCTCGCCTCAGCGCCGCGCGATCCTCGGCGACCTGGGGCTGGACTTCGACGTCCGGCCCTCCGACGTCGCCGAGGAGGGCGAGGGGTCGCCGCGCGTCGTCGCGGTGGAGAACGCGCGGCGCAAGGCGCTGGCCGTCGCTGCGGCGGCGGGCGACGGGGCCGACGAGGTCGTGCTCGGCTGCGACACGCTCGTCGCCACCGAGCGGGACGCCGGCACCGCGTGGGACATCTGGGGCAAGCCGGCCGGCGCCGACGCCGCGCGCGAGACGCTGCGCCGGCTCTCGGGCCGCACCCACGAAGTGGTCAGCGGGCTGGTGCTCGCCGAGCGCGGCGAGGTCCGCATCGCCACCGAGGTCACGCGCGTGACGTTCCGCGCGCTCGACGACGCGACCATCGACTGGTACGTGTCGTGCGGGGAGTGGAAGGGCCGCGCGGGCGGCTACGCGATCCAGGGTCGGGGCGCGGTGCTGATCCGGCGCATCGAGGGCGACTACCTCAACGTGGTCGGCCTGCCGGTCTCGGCGCTGCTGGAGCTCAGCCCGGGGCTGATGACCGAGCACGCGGCCGTTCGCTAGTGGGGCCGGCAGATGAAGGCGATCTGCTGCTCGGGCGTGCGGAAGGACCGGTAGGCGTACAGGAACAGCTGGCTCTTCTGCTCGGCCAGCAGCGCGTCGGCCTGCGCGCGGCTCATCGCCGCGACCGCCACGCCGCGCGCCGCGCGCTGGACCAGCAGCGCCCAGAGCGCGCCCTGGACGTGCGCGGGGCTGCGGCCGCCGGCGGCGCCGATCGTGATCGGCGAGCGCCCGCTGTCGCGGATGCTGCGGAAGCGCGCGGGGGACATGCCGAAGATCGAGCGCGCGGCGTTCGGGATGGCCGGCGTGTGGAAGACGTGGAACAGCACGTGGCGGCTGAGGTGCGCCTGGGTCAGCATGTCGCGCGCCCGGCGCTCGAGGACCGGCCGCATCGCGCGGCGCACGTGGGCCAGCCGCGGCGCGACCAGCCGGTGGGCCAGCGCGGCGGTCGCGTCGGTGATCCCGTGCGCGCGAGCCAGCTGCGCCAGCGTCCGGTGGTCGTCCAGCCAGGTCTGCAGCTCGGCGTGATCGGTCCTGACGACGGCGTGCAGCCGCGCCTCGTCGAAGGGCAGCCACGAGGACATGACCCACTCGTCGGCCGGCAGCCAGTCCAGCCGGGCGCCGCGCGGGGCGTGCAAGTCGGCGGCGGTGGCCGCGCCGGGGAGCGCGGCGGCGGCGAGCAGGACGACGGCGAGGAGGGGGAGGAGCAGTCGGTGGCGCATGCCTCGAGAACGGGTGTCGTTCGGAGTCGGACGCCCACCTAGGGCTCGACGTTCCACACCTCGCTCCGGGCCGTCCCGCGCGACGCCTGTGTCGCGCGCTGCAGCCCGCGCCCGTCGCGGCCGACTACCCGGGACGGATGTCCGTCCCGACCCGCTCCATCCTGCCGGCCACCGCCCTCGCGCTGGTCCTCGCCGCGCTCGCGCCCGCCCCGGCGCGGTCCGCCGCGCAGCCCTTCGAGGCGCCCCACACCTTCCCGGTCGGCGCCGGCGTCAGCGATCCGCGCAGCCTCCTGGCCGCTGACCTCGACGGCGACGGCCGCCTCGACCTGGTGGCTGGAGACCGCAACGGCGACGACGCCCGCGTCACGGTCCTGCGCAACACCGGCGGCGGGAGCTTCGGCCCGCCGCTCGGCGGCCCGGTCGACCCCGGCGTCACGGGCACCGGCGCGGGCGCCATCGCGGCGGGCGACCTCAACGGCGACGGCCATCCGGACGTCCTCGCCGCCCTGGACAGCGGCACCGGTGTCCACGACCAGCTCGTTCTCCTCGCCGGCGACGGCACCGGCCATCTCAGCGTTCCCGGTCCGCCGATCACGACGCGGGCCGACGTCAGTGGCGTCGCGCTCGCCGACCTCGACGGCGACGGCGCGCTCGACGCGCTCACCAGCCACCGCACCGCGACGACCACCGACCAGCTCGCCGTCCTGCCCGGCAGCGGCGGGGGCGTCCTCGCGCTCGACAGCTCCTACGGGGCCGGCACTACCACGCTCGCGACGGGCCTCGCCACCGCGCAGCTGGACGGCGCCGGCGGTCCCGACGCGCTCGTGATCAGCGCCGGCCCGTCGGGCGGCACCGCCTGGGTCGCCACCGGCGCCGGCGCGCTCAGCACCACACTCTCGGCCGCGGCCGTCCCGGTGCCCGTCGGGAGCGATCCGGTCGCCGTGGTCGTCGCCGACGTCGACGGCGACGGCGACCAGGACGGCCTCGTCCTCGACGGCACCGACCCGACGCTCACCCTCCTGCGCAACGACGGCGCCGGGCTGCTGACGCCGGCGACGATCGCGGTGCCCGGCCTCGGCCAGGGATCCGGCCTGGCCACCGGCGACCTCGACGGCGACGGCGCCGCCGACGTCGTGGTCACCGACGCACTCGGCAGCCGCGCCGCCGTGCTCACCGGCGACGGCGAGGGCGGGTTCGCCGCGCCCCAGTGGCTCCCGATGGGCCCCGCGGCCCGCGCGCCCGTCGTCGCCGACCTCACCGGCGACGGCGTCGCCGACCTCGCGACCGCCGACGCCGTCGGCGACACGATCAGCGTCCGCCGCGGCACGGGCGTGCCGGTGGCGCACGGCGCCGTGGCCGGCGCCTTCGGCGCCCAGCCCGTGACCAGCACGGGGGAGGCCCACACGATCACCGTCACCAACACCGGGCAGGCCCGCCTGGCCGTCGCGGCGGTCGCCACCACCGGCGCGGCCGCTGACGACTTCCTGGTCACCGGCGACGACTGCACCGGCGCGACGGTCGCCGCCGGTGGCAACGACGCCTGCATCGTGCGCGTGCGCTTCGCGCCGTCGGCCCAGGGCACCCGCACCGCCGCGCTGCGCCTGCGTTCGGCCGGCGGCGCCACGCTCCTCGACGTCGCGCTCACCGGCACGGGGACCGCCACCGGCGCGCCCGCGACCGCGACGACGGATCCGACGACCACGACATCGAGCGCCGCCGCCACGCCGGCGCCCGCGACGCCCGCCGCCACGACGCCCGCGCGCGTGCCCACCCCGCCGGCGAAGGCCAAGCCCAAGCCGAAGCGCCTCGTCCTGACCCTCTCCCGGACCAAGCTCGCCGCTGCGCCCGGCGCCCGCGTGCGCGTCGGCTACGCCCTCGGGCGCGCTGCCAAGCTCGTGCTCCGGGTCAAGCACGCCGGCCGGACGGTCGACCTCGTGCGCGTCTCGGGCCGCGAGGGCCGCGGCACGCTGACCTGGGACGGACGCCTCGGCCCGACGGCCGCACCGGCCGGGACCTACCGGCTCGACGTCTTCGCCGTAGCCGCCGACGGCCACGCGGCACGCGCATCCACGACCCTCGTGCTCCACCGCTAGGTATCCAGAACCCGCACGCGATTTTGCAGCAGTTTCGGCGCTGCAAGGGGGCTGTCGCAGATGCGGTACACCAGCGTCCCTCCGCTACACTCCGCATCGCGGCTCGTCCGTCGGCCCCGCCCCGCGGGGCAGTGCAGGACAAACGGACGATCCGCTCCTCGGTATGGGCTTCTTCAGCTACCTCACCGGCTTCGGTGGCCGCGACATGGCGGTCGACCTCGGCACCGCGAACACGCTCGTCTATGTGCGTGGGCGCGGCATCGTCCTGAGCGAGCCCTCCGTCGTCGCGATCGACTCGCGCACCGGCGAGGTCCACGCCGTCGGCATCGAGGCCAAGCGCATGCTGGGTCGCACGCCCGGGACGATCCAGGCCATCCGGCCGCTGAAGGACGGCGTCATCGCCGACTTCGACGTGACCGAGGAGATGCTGCGCCACTTCATCCAGAAGGTGCACCAGAATCGTTGGGCGCATCCTCGCGTCGTCGTGTGCGTGCCCTCGGGCGTGACCGGCGTCGAGAAGCGCGCCGTGGAGGAGGCCTGCCTCTCGGCGGGCGCCCGCCAGGCGTACCTCATCGAGGAGCCCATGGCCGCCGCCATCGGCGCCGGGCTGCCGGTCGGAGAGCCCACGGGCTCGATGATCGTCGACATCGGCGGCGGAACGTCGGAGGTCGCCGTGATCTCGCTGGGCGGCATCGTCGTCTCGCAGTCGATCCGCGTGGGCGGCGACGAGCTCGACGAGGCGATCATCAACTACGCCAAGCGCGAGTACAAGCTGCTCATCGGTCAGCAGACCGCCGAGGAGGTCAAGCTGGAGATCGGCTCGGCCTACCCGATGGAGGAAGAGGTCCAGGCCGAGATCCGCGGCCGTGACATGGTCTCCGGGCTGCCGAAGACCGTGGTGCTCACCAGCGAGGAGATCCGCCAGGCGCTCGAAGAGCCCCTGTCGCAGATCATCGACGCGGTGAAGGAGACGCTGGACCGGACCCCTCCGGAGCTCGCATCCGACATCATGGATCGCGGCATCATGCTGGCGGGCGGTGGCTCGCTTCTCCAGGGGCTCGACGAGCGCCTGCGAGAGGAGACCCAGATGCCCTCGCACCTGGCCGAGTCGCCGTTGACGTGTGTGGCGGTGGGATCGGGACGCTCGTTGGAGGAGTTCGAAGTCATCCACCGGACGAACAAGAATTCGAGGAGCCGGCGCCGGCCGCGTTAGCGCTGCGCCTGCACACAAAGCTTTGGAGTCGCGTACAACATGTACGACAAGACGGTTCGCCGTCGGCGAGCAGTCCTCGGGCTGCTGGTCGTCAGCTCCCTGATCCTGCTCACGGCCTATTTCGGCGAGCGCTCCGGCGGAGCGCTGCACAACGTGCAGCGCGGGATCCTGGAGGTCGTATCGCCCATCCAGGAGGGCGCTAGCCGTGCCCTCAAGCCCGTCCGCGACCTGTTCGGCTGGGTCGGCGACACCGTGAGCGCCAAGGGTGACCTCCAGCAGACGCGCGCCGACCGCGACAAATGGCGCGAGGACGCCATCCGCAACCAGTCGGCCGTGCGCGACAACGCGCAGTTCCGCGGGCTGCTCAACCTCGACAAGCAGCCGAAGTCGCTCCAGCCCTACGCTCCCGTGACGGCGCGGACGATCGGCTCCTCGCCGACCCTCTGGTACGTGAAGATCACGATCGACAAGGGCACGTCGTCGGGCATCCACGAGGAGATGCCGGTCATCGCCTCCGATGGCCGCAGCGACACGAACACCGGCCTGATCGGGAAGGTCGAGAGCGCGACGGGCAACGCGTCGGTGGTCCGGCTGATCACCGACTCGACGATGGCGGTCTCCGCGCGGACGGCCGACGGCGGCGCCGCCGGCCTCGTCCAGCCCAGCCCGGGCAACCCGCGCGACCTGATCATGCGCTACGTCGCCAAGGACGAGCCGATCGCCAAGGGCGACGTCGTCGTGACCGCCGGCACCGTCTCCAAGCGCAGCGACCTCGGGTCGGTCTACCCGCCCGACCTGCCGATCGGCCGCGTGACACGCGTCGACGAACCGGGCGCCGCCAACCAGCTGCCGCACCTGCGACCCTTCGTGGACCTGCGCCGGGTGCAGTTCGTCCAGGTGCTGACTCAGAAGGTCAACGGCAACCGCTGATGCCCAACGTCTCTCCCCAGCTCCTGCTGCGTGCGGCCATCCTGGGCGTCGCCATCGTGATCGTCCAGGTCGCCGCGGTCTCCCAGATCGTCCTGTTCGGCACCAGCGCCGACCTGCTCCCGCTCGTCGTCGCGGCCGTCGGCCTGCTCTGCGGCTCGCTCTCGGGCGCGACCTTCGGCTTCGCCGTCGGCCTGCTGGTCGATGCCGCGCTCGTGCAGACGATGGGCCTGACGAGCCTCGTCTTCATCGCCGCCGGCTACGGCGCCGGGCGCCTGCGCGAGCTGCGCGACCCGCAGGCCGTCGTCATCCCGATGGTCGTCGGCGCCGCCGCCACGGCGATCACGACGTTCGGCTACGGCCTCATGAACTTCATGCTGGGCATCGACGCGCCGGTCAGCTTCCTGCTGCTGCGCCAGATCCTGGCGACCATCGTCCTCAACGCGCTCATCGCGCTGCCCGTGTTCGCGGTCGTGCGCCGCTGGCTCTCGCCGGCGCTGCCCGACGACCCGCGCCGCCGCCGGCGGCGCGCCTACACGACCGGCGGGCTGTCCCCGCTGAGCCGCGCCTGATGCCGCTCGATCCCGCCAACGACCGGCGCCCGCCGATCACCCCGCAGCTCGCGCTCCGCGTGGCCGGCGCCGGCGTGCTCGCGTTCGTCCTGTTCGGGATCATCTTCTTCCGGCTCTGGTACCTGCAGGTGCTCGACGGCGACAAGTACCTCGCGCAGGCGCGCGACAACCGGGTCCGCACCGAGCGCATCCAGGCGCCGCGCGGCGACATCGTCGACGCCAACAACCTGCCGCTGGTCCGCAGCCGCAAGGCGACCGTCGTCTCGCTCAACCCGGCCAGCGTCCCGCTCCAGATGCGGGACGCGATCGCCGCCTACGGCCAGCAGTCCGGCGTGTGGGCCGCCCGCAAGAAGAAGCTCCTCGCCCAGCTGGGCAAGACCAAGGGCGCGAAGGCGGCCGGCAACGCGCCGGCGCGCCCGATGGCGACGGGCGAGCTGCTGCAGCGCTACCGCCGCCTCGGCAACGTGCTCGCGATGTCGCCCAAGACCATCAACAACCGCGTGGTCGACGCGATCGTCCAGGTGCCCTACGCCAACGTCCGCATCCGCAGCGACGTCCCGCCGCCGCAGCGGACCTACATCGAGGAGCGCCAGAACCTCTTCCCCGGCGTCAGCGTCGAGTCGGTCTTCCTGCGCCAGTACCCCAACAAGACGCTGGCCGCTCAGATCCTCGGCACGATCGGGCAGATCAACGGCGACCAGATCAACCAGAAGGCGTTCAAGGGCATCGCGCCCGGCACCGACATCGGCCAGAGCGGCCTCGAGGCCGAGTACGACAAGACCCTGCGCGGCACCGACGGCAAGTACCGCATCGAGGTCAACGCGGCCGGTGAGCGCCGGCGCGCGACCGTGGCCAACGACCCCAAGCAGGGCCAGCAGCTGCGCCTGACGTTGCGCCTCGAGCTCCAGCAGGCGGG
>DASYLT010000155.1:0-23160 GCA_036009425.1 Baekduia sp.
GACGACTTCCTCGTCTTCGAGCGGGCCGCCGACGTGGGCGGCACGTGGTGGGCCAACACCTATCCCGGCTGCCAGTGCGACATCCCGTCGCACCTCTACTCGTTCTCCTTCGCCCCGAACCCGAACTGGTCGCGCACCTACCCCAAGCAGCCCGAGCTGCGGGACTACCTCCGGTCCACCGCTGAGCGGTTCGGGGTCTACGAACGCGTGCGCTTCAACTGCCCGGTCACCGCCGCCGACTGGGACGACGTCGCCGGCCTCTGGCGCCTCGAGACCCCGCAGGGCACCTACACCGCCGACCTCGTCGTCGCCGCCCCGGGCCCCCTCAGCGAGCCGTCGATCCCCGAGCTCCCCGGACTCGACACCTTCGCGGGCACGGTGTTCCACACCGCCACCTGGAACCACGACCACGACCTCACCGGCCGCCGCGTCGCGGTCGTCGGCACGGGTGCGTCGGCCATCCAGGCCGTGCCGGAGATCCAGAGGATCGCCGCGCACGTCGACGTGATCCAGCGCACGCCGCCGTGGGTGGTCCCGCACCGCGACCGGCCGATCACGCGTGCCGAGCGGTTCCTCTACAACAAGGTCCCGGCGCTGCAGCGCGCCGTGCGCACCGCCGTCTACTTCGCCCGCGAGCTGCTCGTGCCCGGCCTCGTCTACCGCCCGCAGATCATGAAGGTGGTCGAGAAGCTCGCCCGCAAGCACATCGCAGACCAGGTTCCCGACCCCGAGCTGCGCCGCCGGGTGACGCCCGACTACGCGATCGGCTGCAAGCGCATCCTGCCGTCCAACAAGTGGTATCCGGCGCTGGGCGAGAGCAACGTCGAGCTGGTCACCGACGGCATCGCCGAGGTGCGCCCGGAGGGCTACGTGACGGCCGACGGAACGCTGCACGAGGTCGACACGCTGATCTTCGCCACGGGCTTCTACGTCACCGACATCCCGCTGGCCAACATCGTCACCGGCCGCGACGGGCGCCGGCTGGCCGACGTGTGGCACCGCTCGCCCCAGGCCTATCGCGGCACGGCGGTGACTGGCTTCCCGAACCTGTTCCTGCTCGTCGGCCCCAACGTCGGTCTGGGCCACAACTCGATCGTGTTCATGATCGAGGCCCAGATCACCTACGTGCTCGACGCGCTGGCGCAGATGCGGGCGCGCGGCGCGGGGACCGTCGAGGTCCGTCGGGACGCGCTGGAGGCCTACAACGCCCGGCTGCAGGGCCGCATGGGCCGGACCGTGTGGAACTCCGGCGGCTGCGCCAGCTGGTACATCGACGCCGAGGGCCGCAACACCACCATCTGGCCGGACTTCACCTTCCGGTTCTGGCACGAGACGCGCGAGTTCGACGCCGCCGCCTACGAGCTGGCGCCCGCCGCCGCGCCGGCCGAGCCGGTGGCGCTGGCGTCGTAGCGCCGCCCGCGCGCGTAGGTCCCGCGCGGGGGCGGGTCGCTATTGGACGCGGAACGCACCGCGCATGAACGGGTGGATCCGGCAGAAGTAGGTGTAGGTGCCGGTCGAGAGGTCCGATGGCGTCTCCCAGGTCAGGCGGTTGGCCGCCGGGGAGCCACCGACCGGGCCGAAGCCCAGCTGACCCGAGTCGAACTGGGTGCCCGGCAGGCCGTTGGCCAGCGGGTAGGAGATGCCGGTCGGGCGGTTGCACGGCGCGCGGCAGGTGGTGATCGAGTGCCACTCGACGTTGGGGTCGTCCTGGTTGAGGAACGACAGGCTCTGGCCCTGGGGCACGACCGGCACCTGGTCGCGCTCGTACAGCAGCCCCAGGTCGCCGGGCTGGAACTGGAAGCCCTTGATCTTGACCTGCGTGACCGTCTGCCCGTCGGCGGCCGTGCGGGGATCGCGGTAGATCGGCTTGCCCGTGCCGCCGTGGTTGTCGTTCTCGGGCAGGTGGCCGTGGGTCAGCTCGCCGTTGGGGTCGACCCGCGTGGCGAACGGATCGGGGCCGGACGTCCGGTGCGGCGCGACGAAGAGCAGGACGATGCCCATGTTCTCGTACCACGAGGACTGCCGGGCGTCGTAGGTGGCGCTGATGTCGATGCGGTCGCCGGCCTTCAGCGCGACGCGCCACCGCGGCTTGGACGCCGTCAGCGACACGTCCCAGGACACCGGGCCGGCCGGGTCGTAGTACTTGGCCTGCGAGCGGAAGACGAGCCGGCGGCCGGCGCCGTCGCGGCTGACGCTGACGTCGTCGCGCAGGCCACCCGGGTGCAGGTGCCCGACGGCGGCCACGACGGTGGCGTCGTAGGGCATGGAGAACTCGTTCTGCCGGTTCCCGTCGGCGTACGGCGAGACCGCCTCCTCCTCGGGGAAGGTGAACTGCCCGTCGGCGCCGCCGCTGTGCTGGGCGACGTCGAAGACCGGATAGCCCCAGCCGCGCCGCACGTCCATCCAGAACGGGATGACCGGCTTGACCGACTTGGCCAGCGCGCTCGCGGCCGGGATGAAGTCCAGGTCCCACACCAGCCGGACCTTCGTGGCGTTGGGGGTGTTGTTGTGGATCATCTCGTTGAGGATCCACATGTCGCTCTTCTTGTAGGCGTAGCCGTAGCCCTTGGGGATGCGGAAGACCGTCTTCTCCTCGCCGCCGAAGAAGATCGGCTGGACCGTGCCGGCGGGCGAGGCGGGCGACTGGCCCGAGGCGTTCAGCCACACGCCGTGGTGCAGGTGGATGACGTCGACCGCCGGCACCTTGCCGTCGAGGTAGGTCAGGTCCGGCCGCGCGCGGACGATGTAGCCGTTGACCTTCGGCTTCTGCGCGGGCGGCACGATGATGTTGTTGATCGAGTTCTGCCCTGGCTTGACGAGGATCGGCTTCGTCGCGAAGTGCAGGTGCTGCACGCCCTTGGTGCCGTCCCAGAGGCCGCGCTCGGCCGAGGCGGGCGCGGCGACGACGAGCAGCAGGAGCAGGGCGGCGCAGGCCGCCAGGACGCGGGACATGGCGCGACGATCTCAGATTGCCGTGGTCGGCGCCACCGGCGTGAGGTACAGCCGCGTGATCGCCGGGACATCGGCCTTCATCCTCGCCCGCACGTCGGCCAGCGTCCGTGCCACGTCGTCGGCGGTGAAGCACGACTGCAGCTGCACCTCGGCGGCGGCGAGGATGCTGTCGGGACCCAGGTGCACGGCCTCCATCCTCCCCACCCCCGTGACGCCGGGCTGGGCCAGCAGCCGCTTGCGCAGCGCATCCACCCGGCGCGGCGGCACGGCCTGGTTGGTCAGCAGCGACTGGTTGCGCGCGCTCAGCCGGAAGGCCACGAACGTCAGCAGCAGGCCGATGATCAGGGTCGCGATCGGGTCGAAGATCGCCATGCCGGTGACCTTGTGCAGGACCAGCGCGGCCAGGGCCAGCGACGCGCCGAGCACGTCGACGGTGTCCTCGAGGTAGACGGTCGTCACCGTCGGATCCGAGCTCTCCCGCAGGAACTGGCGCAGCGGCAGGCCGGCGCGCGACGCGCGACCGCGCAGCTCGCGCACCGCCACGACGCGACTGAGCCCGTCGAGCACGATCGCGAACGTGAGCACCCCGACGCCGACCCAGAACTCCTCGAGCGGGCGCGGGTTCAGCAGCGCGTTGACGCCCTCCCAGATCGACACCGCACCGCCGACGACGAAGATCCCGATCGCGGCCAGCAGCGCCCAGTAGTAGCGCTCGGGCCCGTAGCCGAGCGGATGGCTCGGGTCGGGATCGCGCGCGCTGCGGCGGATCGCGATGTAGAGGAAGACCTCGTTGCCGGCGTCGGCGATCGTGTGCAGCGTCTCGGCGAAGAGCGCGGCCGAGCCGGTCAGCGCTGCGGCGACGCCCTTGGCGATCGCGATCGTCGTGTTCGCCGCCAGCGCGGCGAAGACGCTGGTCAGGCTGCCGTCGCGCGGCGCGTCGTCGCCGGGCATCGCGGGGGCTGCGGTGGCCTGCTCGGTCACGCGTCGCCTGCCGCGCCGCGGCGGCTGTGGGCCAGCGCGTCCAGCGTGAGCTCGAGCTGGCGCTCGGTCAACGGGCGGCCGGGCAGCGTGTCGCCGCCCGGGCGCAGGCCGTCGAGCTGCAGGGCCAGGAAGCGGCGCGGGTAGACGCCGGCCGTGTCGACGGTGCCCTCGCTGACGCGCGCGGTGGCCAGCAGGACCATGAGGACGTCGGCGGCCGAGACGTCGGGGCGCAGGTCGCCGTCGGCCTTGGCGCGGAGGACGAGGTCACGCAGCAGGCCGCGCAGGCGCTGGGAGAGCAGCCGCGGGGCGGGCTCGTCGGGGTCGCGCGCCGACAGCACGTCGATGAACGCGCGGTTGGCCGCCTGCCACTCGGAGGCGGCCAGCATCCAGGTGCGGAACGCCGGGGCGCCGGGGTCCATGGCGAGGGCGTGCTCGGCCTCGTCGGCCAGCCGGTCGGCCTCCTCGCGCAGGATGCCGGCGAACAGGGCCTGCTTGGTCGGCACGAAGCGGTACAGCGTGCCGATCCCGACGCCCGCGCGGGCGGCGACCTGCTCCATCTTCGCCGCCACGCCGTGCTCGGCGACCACCTCGCGCGCGGCCGCCAGGATCCGCTCCCGGTTGCGCTGGGCGTCACGCCGCGGTGCGCGTCCTGTGGCAGGCGTCACAGCGTGAAGCCTAGTGCGACCGTGGCGACGGAACCGGAACCGGTCGTTCCGCTCGACGGGCTGTGGGCGCAGGCGCCGCCGTCACGGGGTAAGGCAGGGATCACCCATGCCCGATCGCCCGACCTTCCATCGCGTGCTCGTCGCCGTCGACGGGTCCCGCCACTCCGACCTGGCGCTCGCCATGGCGATCGCGTTGGCCGAGCGCGACCACGCCCGCCTGGCGGTGCTGACGGTGATCCCGCACATCAGCGAGAGCACGGCGGCGCTCGCGTATGGGGGGCCGGTCGACCCGGTCTCGATGCAGCTCGACGCCGACCGGGGCGCCGAGCGCACGCTGCGCGCGGCGATCGACGCCGTGCCCGACGAGCAGCCGGTCGACGCCCTGACGCGCCGCGGAGCCTCCGGTCCCGAGATCGTCGCCCAGGTCAAGGAGGGCCGCCACGACGTGGTGATCGTCGGCGCCCGTGGCCTGGGTCGCATCGGCTCGCTCTTCGGCAGCGTCAGCCAGTACGTGCTGCACCACGCGGGCGTGGCGTCATTCGTGGCGCATGCGACTGAGGACTGAGGGCTGGGGAACGTTCCCAGAGCGTCGCGGGGTGGGCACTGTCGGCGTCAGAGCGCGATCTCCTCGGTGAGCTCGAGCGTCTCGCGCAGGTGGGCGTCGTGGGTGGCGACGACGAGCGCGCCGGGCCAGCCGGCCAGGGCGTGCTCCAGGACCTCCAGGGAGGCGATGTCCAGGTGGTTGGTCGGCTCGTCCAGCAGCAGGCAGGCCGCGCCCTGGTGGCCGATCACGGCGAGCTCGGCGCGGGTGCGCTCGCCCGGAGAGAGCGTCGCGGCGCTGCGCCGGCCGTGCTCGGCGCCGAGGCCGAGCGCGGCCAGCGCAGCGCGGGCACCGGCCTCGTCCTGACCCGTGAGCGCCCGCACCGCGCCGGCCAGCGGCAGGTCGACCGACAGCGCGTCCCGGGCCTGGCCGAGGCGCGCGATCACCATACCGGGTGCCGCCCGGCGCGTGCCGGACGCCAGCGGGAGCGTCCCAGCGAGCGCGTCCAGGATCGTGGACTTGCCTGAACCGTTCGGCCCGCGCAGGGCGATCCGGTCGCCGTGGGCCACGGCCAGATCCACGGGCCCGATCGCCCATGCGCCGCGCCGGAGCACCGCGCGCTCCAGGGCGACGAGCTCCGCGCCGCGCCGCTGTGCGGCGGTCAGCTCGAGCTGCAGCGGAGCGTCCGCCCAGGGGCGATCGGGGACCTCGATGCGGTCCCGCCGGGCCTCCACCTTCCTCGCACGGGACTGCATCCCCTGCGCGCGCGAGCGCACCCACTCCTGCGTGTGCTTGTCGCCGTCGTGCGGGCGGTGGTGCGCCTTGCCGATCGCCGCCTGGGCGCGGGCGCGCGTCGCGGTGACCGCGGCCTGCAGGGCGCGGCGCTCGGTGAGCGCCTGCTCGTGCTCGGCGAGCGCCCGGGCGCGCGCACGGGCGCGCTCGCGCTCGTAGGTCTCCCAGCCCCCGGCGTAGGCGGTGGCGTGGCCTGTACGGCCGTCGAGCTCCAGCAGCTCGTGCGCCGCGGCACGCAGCAGCGCGCGGTCGTGGGAGACGAGCACGACGCCGCCCGCGCGGGCCTCCAGCTGCGCGGCGAGTCGCGCCAACCCGTCGTCGTCGAGGTGGTTGGTGGGCTCGTCGAGCAGGACGACGTCGAAGCGCGCGGCGCGCAGGGCCGCCAGCCCGGCGCGGGCGGCCTGGCCACCGGAGAGCGAGGCCAGCGGCCGGTCCAGCAGGGCGATCGGGAGTCCCAGATCGTCGGCGGCAGCGGCGACGCGGGCGGCGGCGTCGTCGGCCCCGAGCGCCAGCCAGCGGTCCAGGGCGGAAGCATGCGGCTGGACGGCCGCGAGGTCGCCTGCCGCCAGACGCGCCTCGAGCGCCTCGAGGTCGCGTGTCGCGCCGGCCACGCCGATCCGTTCCAGGATCGTGTCCCGCACGCTGCCGGCGCCCGCCGCCGCCTCGTCGGCGAGCTGCGGCAGGTAGCCGACGGTCCCGTGGCGCACGACGGTGCCGCCGTCGAGCGGCTCGATCCCGGCGAGCGCGCGCAGCAGCGTGGACTTGCCGGAGCCGTTGGGTCCGATCAGCGCGAGCCGGGTGCCGGCGTCGACGCGGACGTCGACGTCCTGCAGGACGGTGCGGGCGCCGTGGTGGCGGGTGATGCGGTGGGCGTCGAGAAGGGTCGACGGCATGCGGTGCTCCTTCCGGAAGCGGCGAGGGACGGATCGGGAAGGACAGCCGCGGCACCGCGACGCAGAGGCGTCAGCGGGCGCTGAGGTCGTGGCGGCTGTCTAGCGAGCGTCGCGCATGCAATGGCCCCGAGGGCCGCCGTCCACGGTAGCGAATGATCGAGCGGGTGGCGTTCCGTTCGGCGTGTCGTCGTGGTGCCGAGCGTGGTCGGTCGGCGACGCGTGCGTGTGAGGTGACGCCGGCGCTGGTCCGTGCTCCGCGGGCGCGGGCGAACGGGACGGACCGGCGCTGGTCGGGGCCATGACGCCGCGGTTCTCTGCCTGAACCTAAAGGGGTCTGACCCCTTTAGGTGGACAGGCGTCGGTCTAGGACGGCCGGTAGGTCCCGAAGGACCAGACGTTGCCGGCCGGGTCCTTGGCGGCGTACTCGCGCGAGCCGTAGTCGCGGTCGGTCAGCTCGGAGGTGATCTCCGCGCCGGACGCCACCGCGGCGGCGTGGTGGGCGTCGGGGTCGTCGACGATCACGTAGACGGTGGTCGGGCCCTTCGGGTAGTCCGTGCTCCCCGCGCGCTCGTCGCCGACCATGATCCAGTCGTCGCCGAGCCGCAGCTCGGCGTGCCCGATCACGCCGTCGGACTCGAACGCCGCATGCTCGGTGAAGCCGAACGCGGAGACCAGGAAGTCGATCGCCACGCGGGCGTCGGGGTAGCGGAAGGTCGGGATGATGGAGGACATCCGGCGAGCCTAGAGCCGCTGCCGCGTCCCGTCTTGGACGGATGGGAACGGCGGACGGCGGACCACTCAGGCCGCGACGCCGCGGTTCTCGGGCAGCCGGCGCGCCAGGTACTCGCCGGGCGTGCAGCCGGCGAGCTCGCGGAAGTCACGGTTGAGGTGCGGCTGGTCGTAGAAGCCGCCGGCGACGGCGATGTCGGCGAAGCGCGCCGGGCCGTCCTCGGCGTCCAGCAGCGCGAGCACCCGTTCGAAGCGCAGGATGCGCGCGACGCCCTTGGGCGCCAGGCCGATGTCGCAGGCGAAGCGCCCCGAGAGGTGGCGCCGGCTGCAGCCCAGCTCGGCGCACAGCTCGGCGATCCCGATCGCGCCGTGCGTGGCCCGCAACCGCGTCCAGGCGAACGCCACGTCGGGCCGCGGCGGGCGCGCGCGCTCCAGCCGCTCCAGCAGCACCGCGTCCAGCAGCGCGAAGCGCGCCGGCCAGTCCGGCGCGTCGGCGAGGCGCTCGGTCAGCTCGCCCGGCAGGACCGCGGGGAGGTCGACGACCGTCCGCGACAGCTCCCCCATCGGCAGCCCGAAGAGCATCTGCGCACCGAGCGGCGCCAGGTCCATCTGGACGCCCAGCTGCTCGCCCGGGTGCTCGGTGACGACCGCGCGGTCGTGCAGGCCCGCGACGAACGAGCCGCTGCCCGCCCATCCCGACACCGCGATCGGCGGCCCCAGGTTCAACACCACCGTGATCGCCTGATGCGGGACCTCCAGGCGCCGCAGCGGGCCGCCGGCGTCCTCGCGATAGCCGATGTAGCCGCGGTGGATCAGCGGGCGCAGCGCCGGGTGCGGCCGGCGGGTGATGGTCTCCCAATCACCCGCCGGTGAGACGTGATGCTCGATCACGCCCGTAGTGTCCCGCTCCCGGCGCCCCGCGCCAAACCGCTAGCGCTTCTCGCGCACCGGCAGCGACACCTTCACCTTGGTCAACGTCGCCGAGAACGTGGCCGGGCTCGCCCCGTAGGTCGGCGCGTCGCGGCCGAGCAGCTCGGTGACGATGCGGTGGCCCTTGGGGAACTTCCAGCCGTTGCCGTCGAGCGTGAACCGGAAGCTGCCCTTCTGGTTGTCGGTCAGCCGGTAGGTGCCGCGATCGATCAGGCGCTGCTGGCCGGTCTTGGGATCGAGGTCCCAGACGCGGGCGTCGAGCTGGCCGTAGCGGCCCTTGGTCGCCACCTTGCCCGTGATGACCGTCTGGCCGATCAGCGTCACGCCCGGCGACACCGTCGCGACCGTCGCCTTGCTCGTCTTGTCCACGGCGTGCGTTGCGCAGTGCGAGCCGGTGGCGGTCAGCGGCGCCAGCTCGCCCGCGAGCTTCGCGCTCGCACCCTTGGACGTGATCTTGAGGGCCTTGCTCGCCGACAGCACCACGAGCCCGCGCGCCAGCCCGTGGAAGGACGCGGCCGTGAACGGGCCACCGCCCGCCGCGGCGGTCGCCGGGCAGGTCATCGTGAACGCCGTGACCGCGCCGGGCTTGGCCTTGGCGCCGGTGCCCTTCAGCCACGCGTCGAAGAACGCGAGGCCGCCGTCGTCGAGCGCGGCGACGTCCTTGGGGTGGTTGGCGGCCGGGGCGTGACCCGTATCGGCGACCTGCATGGCCACCGGCGCGCTCTTGTCCGCCGACAGGATGTGGTCGTAGGCGCCCAGCGACTGGTTGACGGGGAACAGCGCGTCGGTCCAGCCGGACTCGAGCAGGAGCGGGCTCGGCTTGCCGGGCACGCCCGCGACGCCGTGGTAGTTGTAGGCGTTATCGAGTGTGGCCTTGGTGGACGCGTTGAACTTGCCGGTGTCGAGCTGCTGCTTCCACAGCGTGATGTCGGCGCTGAGCTCGCCACCAGGCGGGGCGATGAACGCGCTGAACGCGACGCCGAAGATCCCGCCCGCGTAGTTCTGGGCCTCGACGCCGGTCGGCGTGCGCGACCACGGGCCGCGCCCGTTGCGCGTGAAGATGCTCTCGCCGTTGGACCACAGCCAGCGCGGCCAGGCGGCCGCCAGCGAGATCGGCGTGCCCTTCGGGCTCGTCCACGGCGCGTAGCCGCCGTCGGGCAGCCGCACGCGGTCCTTGAGGAAGGCCAACATGGTGGAGAACCCACCGCCGTAGGAGATGCCGGTCGAGCCGATCGCGTCCGGCTTGACGATCCCCTCGTCGACGAGCCGCCCGACCAGCGTCTGGACGTCGCGGACCTCGTAGCGCATGTCGCCGAGGCGGGTCCACCCCGCCTCGCAGCCGGCGGTGCGTGAGTCGGGCTTGCCGCACGAGTTGCCGAAGCCGCGGGCGGTGGGCGTCAGGACGGCGTAGCCGTGCTGGGCGAAGTACCAGTTGTTGTACTTCTGGTCACCGTTGGTGGCCTCGAACGACGTCTTGTCGCCGCCGAGGCCGTGGAGCAGCAGGACGGTCGGGAATGGACCGTCGCCGGTCGATGGCAGCGTGACGTCGGCGTCGATCGGCGTGCCGTCGAAGCTGGTCGGCCGTGAGGCGAGGTCGGTGGTCGGGCAGAAGCGGACGCCGTTGGCGGGCGTGCACTCGTGGCCGAAGGGCGTGGGGGCGGCCTGGGCGGCGGCGGGGGCGAGCGCGAGCAGCGCAGCCACCGCCGCGCCGAGCAGCGCGGGACGTGGTCGGGACACCATGCCGGCCACCCTAACTGAACGAGCGGTCAACAGTGGTGGGTTCCGTGCCATCCGGCGGATCGGGGCGCGCCAGGAAGTAGGTTGCGGTCCGTGCGCGGCAGCCCGTCCGACCTCGAGCGCCGGCTGTGGCGGCCCTACGCCGCGCTGATGATCGGCGCCAACGTCATCGGCGTCGCCGTCGTCTTCGCGCTCATCCGCTGGGTGCTGCCGCTGCCGCACATCGACGATCCCGGCGCGGTCCGCCAGACCAACATCATCGCGCTGTCGGCCTACCTCCTCTTCGCGGTCCCCGCGGGCGTGCTGTGGGTGCTGTGGCTGCTCCGGCCGGTGACCGACTGGCTCCGCGCCGATCGGGCGCCCACTGCGGCCGAGCAGCGCGTCGTGCTGCTGGCGGCCGCGCGCGAGCTGGTGGTCCATGCCGCGCTGTGGACCATCGGCGGGATCGCGTTCACGCTGCTGAACTGGCACTACGACGGCCACCTGGCGCTGATCGTCGCGATCACCGTCGCCCTGGGCGGCGCCACGACCTGCGCCGTCGCCTACCTGCTGGCCCAGCGCATCATGCGGCCGATCGCCGCGCGGGCGCTCGCCGAGGCGGTGCCCGACGACCCGGCGCTGCCCGGCATCGGGATGCGCCTGCTGCTGACGTGGGCGGTGGGCACCGGCGTGCCGGTGCTCGGCCTGACGCTCGTCGGCGCAGGTGAGCTGACCGGCGTCCTGGACGCCTCGGCCGACCGGCTCGGCGCGACGGCCGTCTCGCTCGGCGGCATCGCGCTGGTCACCGGCTTCGCCGTGATGGCGCTGACCGCCCGCTCGATCGCCGATCCCCTCGAGGGCCTGCGCGCCGCGCTCGCGCGCGTCCAGCGCGGAGAGGCCGACGCACACGTCGACGTCGACGACGGCAGCGAGGTCGGCCTGCTGCAGGCGGGGTTCAACCGGATGGTCGAGGGGCTGCGCGAGCGCGAGGAGCTGCGCGACCTGTTCGGCCGACAGGTCGGCGAGGAGGTCGCGCGCCAGGCGCTGGAGCGCGGCATCACCCTCGGCGGCGAGGAGCGCGAGGTCGCCGTGTTGTTCATCGACCTGGTCGGATCCACCGAGCTGGCCCACGAGCGGCCGCCGGCCGAGGTCGTCGAGCTGCTCAACGAGTTCTTCTGCGTGGTCGTCGCGGTGGTCGCCGAGGAGGGCGGCTCGGTCAACAAGTTCGTCGGCGACGCAGCGCTCTGCGTCTTCGGCGCGCCATTGCCCCACGACGACGCGGCGGGCGCTGCGCTGCGCGCGGCCCGCGCGCTGCGCCGCCGGCTGGCCGAGGAGGTGCCCCAGTGCGACGTCGGCATCGGCGTCTCGGCCGGGACGGCCGTTGCGGGCAACATCGGCGCGGCCGAGCGCTACGAGTACACGGTCATCGGCGATCCGGTCAACGAGGCCTCGCGCCTGACCGAGCTGGCCAAGCAGCACGACGAGCGCGTCCTGGCCTCCGAGGCCGCGGTGCAGCGCGCCGCCGCCGGCGAGGCCGAGCACTGGGAGCTCGGCACCACCGAGACCCTGCGCGGTCGTGCGACGCCGACCCGCCTGGCGGCGCCGCGCGCCACCGCCGACGAGCCCGCCGAGATCTAGAACCGCACGGTGAAGCGCGCGCCGCCCAGCGGTGCGTCCTCGACCTGCACGCCCGCGCCGTGGTGACCGGCCTGCTGGGCCACGAGCGCGAGGCCGAGGCCCGAACCCGGGCGGTCGGCGCCGTCGATCCGCGCGAACGGCGCGAAGATGCGCTCGCGCTCGGAGCGCGGGACGCCCGGCCCGTCGTCGTCGACGTGCAGGACCGGGCCCGCGTCTCCCGCCGCCTTCAACAGCGTGACGTCGACGCGCCGGCCGTCGCCCCCGCCCCCGTGCCGCGCCGCGTTGGACACCAGGTTCTCCACCAGCAGCCGCAGCCCGGGCTCCCAGCCCTCGACCATCACCGGCGTCTCGGGCAGCACCGCGCTCAGCGCCAGCTCGGGATGGCGCGCCGCGGCCGCGGTCACGACGCCGTCGACGAGATCGGCGAGGTCGACGTCGGTGTGCTCCAGCGGGCCGGCGTCCCCGCGCGCCAGCGCCTGCAGGCCTTCCAGAAGGTCGACCATCCGTCGCTGCTGATCCAGCGCGTCCTGCACCATCGCCCCGCGCCGGCCCGCGTCGAGCTCGGGGTGGCGCCGCAGCGTCGACAGCGTCGCCTGCACGCTGGTCAGCGGCGTGCGCAGCTCGTGTCCCGCGTCGGCGGCGAAGCGCCGCGTCGCCGCCAGCGCGCGCTCGCGGTCGGCGGCCGAGCGCCCCAGCCGCGCGAGCATCGCGTTGAAGCTCGTCGCCAGCGAGCGCAGCTCGCCCGGACCGTCGGCCGCGGGGACGCGGCGGTCGAGATCCTCGTCGCCGGCCACGCTGGAGGCCACGGCCTGCAGCCGCCGCAGCGGTCGCAGCACCAGCGACGTGAGCAGCCACACCGCCGCGCCCACGAGCGCGAGCGCCACGAGCGCCAGCAGCGCGAGGCGCTCCTGCAGGTGCGAGATGCGGTTGTCGACCCCGCGCAGGCTGGAGACCACCTCCAGCCGTCCGAGCCCGCCGAGGTCGCGATCGTCGAGCGTGGTGACGTAGGCGCGGTAGCGCTGCCCTCCGGCGCGGAACGTCGAGAGGCCGCTGGGCAGCGGGGCGGGCCGGGTCGGCGGCGGCGCGCCGGTGTCGATCAGCGTGACCTTGCCGAGCTTGAGCCGCAGGGAGCTGCCGGTGGCGCGCAGCACCGCGTCCAGCCGCGGGTCGGCCTCCGGCACCTCGTTCTGCACGGCCGCGACGGCCGTCGGCCGCGACAGCTCCGCCGTGCGCTTGAGCCGGTCGTCCAGCGCCGAGCGCTCGGACCGGTCGACCTCGCCGAACGCCAGCGCCCCCGCCACAGCCAGGGCCGCGGCGAGCACGAGCAGGACGCCGAGCGTCAGGCGACCGCGAAGGCTGCGCACGCGTTCAGACTCGCAGGACGAAGCCGATGCCGCGGACGGTGTGCAGCACGCGCGGCTCGCCGCCGGTCTCGAGCTTGCGGCGCACGTAACCCACGAAGACGTCGGCGACGTTGGTGCCCGGGTCGAACGTGTAACCCCAGACCTCCTCGTGCAGCCGCCGCCGGTCGAGCACCTCGCCGGGATGGCGCAGGAACAGCTGCAGCAGCTCGAACTCCCGCCGGGTCAGGTCGAGGTCCCGCTCGCCGCGCCGGGCGCTGCGGGTGCGCGGGTCCAGGCGCAGGTCGCCGACGGCCAGCGCCTCGTCCTCGCCGGCCGTGCGACGGCGCAGCAGCGCATGGAGCCGTGCGACCACCTCCTCGAGCGCGAACGGCTTGACCACGTAGTCGTCGGCGCCGGCCTGCAGGCCGCGCACGCGGTCGTCGATCTCGTCGCGCGCCGACAGCACGCACACCGGCACCTGATCGCCGCCCTCGCGCAGGCGCTTGAGCACCGCGAGGCCATCGAGGTCGGGCATGTTGAGGTCCAGCAGGATCACCGCGGGATGCACGCGCGCGGCGGCCTCCAGCGCGGCGCGCCCGCCCGAGGCGGCCACCACCGCGAAGCCCTCGAGCTCCAGGCCCGCGCCGACGGCGCGCCGGATCGCGGGATCGTCGTCGACCAGCAGGACGACCGGCCCGGCCGGCGGCGCCTCATCCACGCGCGACGACCTCGCAGTCGCGCGCGACGTCGTCGCCTGCGTCGGCGGTCACGCGGTCGCGGCCGGCGCCACAGCGGATCGTGTCGACCTCGCCGTCGCGCGCGGAGATCGCGTCGTTGCCGTTGCCGCCGATGATCGTGTCCTGGCCGGCGCCGCCGGCGATGCGGTCGCGACCGCTGCCCCCGAGCAGGAGGTCGGCGCCGGGACCGCCCTTGATGATGTCGTTGCCCGCGTCACCGGCGATCGTGTCGTTGCCGGCGCCGCCGTTGAGCCGGTCGTCGCCCTCGCGGCCCTGGATCGTGTCGTCGCCGGCACGCCCGTCGACGCGGTCGGCGGCCGGCGTCCCGACCAGCGTGTCGGCCGCTCGCGTGCCCTGGAGGGTGTCGGCGACCGCGGTGGTCGCGCCGAGCGCGAAGGGCACGGTGAGGAGCAGGACGGTGAGGCGGCGGCGCATGGTCATGAGGATGACGCAGGTTCCCGCCCCGTCATCGCGCGCGGAGAGCCTCTCACGAATCTCTCATCGAGCGTGAGAGGTGCGTGAGAGGACTGTCGGAATCGCCTGAGCACCGGTGAACCTTTGGTGCAGCAACCACGACGCATCAGGAGGAACGCCTTCCATGCAGCTTCGCAAGACCATCATCGGCGCCACCGCGGCCCTGGCGCTCGTGCCGGCCGGCTCCGCGCTCGCCGCCACGATCGACGGCGGTCCGGGGAACGAGCGCCTGCGCGGCACGCAGGTCGCCGACACGATCAACGGCAACGCCGGCAACGACCACATCTTCGGTCGCAACGGCGATGACCAGCTGACGGGCGGCGAGGGCAACGACCGCATCTTCGGCGGAGGCGGCAACGACACGATCGCCGGCGTGCAGGGCAACGATTGGCTCAACGGCGGTGCAGGCGACGACGCCATCACCGGCGACGCCAACGCCACCGGCGATCTCACCTCCTTCGACCGCATCTTCGGCGGTAGTGGCAACGACACGCTCAAGGGCGGCGACTCGCGCGACCGCATCTACGGCGGCAGCGGCAACGACACGTCCTCCGGCGAGAACGGCGACGACCGCATGGCCGGCGGCACCGGCGACGACGTCCAGGACGGCGGCCCGGGCAACGACACCATCTACGCCAACATCGGTCAGGACACGTCCACGGGCGGCGACGGCAACGACACGCTCTGGGCGCTGGCCCGCGGCGACGTGCACCCCGGCCCCAACGGCGAGGCCGACCAGGTCGGCGACACGCTCGACGGCGGCAACGGCAACGACACGTTCCGCACGCGCGACGGCGAGGTCGATCGCATCACCTGCGGCGAGGGCAACGACCGCGCCCTGCTCGACCAGGTCGACGTGATCACCGACGCCACCGCTGCGAACCCCAACGGCTCCTGCGAGAAGGTCATCCGCAAGGCGCCGCGCACCAAGGACACCAAGTCCGAGGACGCCCAGCAGGCGCCCAAGGACGCCAACGTCCAGTCCTAGACGGGGACAGTCCCCAGAACGCAGGCGCGGTGGGGACGGTCCCCACCGCGTCCGTTTGCCAGCATCTGGAGTCGATGCCGTCGCCGCCCCTGCGCCTGGAGCCGTTCGCCGAAGAGCACCTCGATGGCCTCGCGCCCATGCTCTTCGACCCCGACGTCCGGCGCTTCACCGGCTTCCCCGAGCCGCCGGACCCGACGTTCCCGCGGCGTTGGCTGGACAGCTACGAGGCGGGGCGCGGCGAAGGGACCCGCGAGGCGTTCGCCGTCGTCGACCCGACCGACCGCTTCCTCGGCCTGGCGCTGGCGCCGGTCATCATGGCGGTGGCGCGCGAGGCCGAGCTCGGCTACGTCGTCGCCGCCACCGCCCGCGGCCGCGGTATCGGCACCGAGGTCCTGCGCCTGCTCACGCGCTGGGGGTTCGACCGCCTCGGCGCGCTGCGGCTGGCCCTGCAGATCGACGTGGCCAACGGCGCCTCGCTGGAGGTCGCTCGCCGGTGCGGCTACCACCGCGAGGGCGTACGGCGCAACGCCTACGTCAAGCGCGGCCGGCGGGCCGACATGGTCCAGCTGGCGCGCCTGGCGTCCGACCCGGAGCTCGAGGCGGGCTAACCGCCGGCCACGGTGGCCAGCGGCGCGCCCCACGACTCGAGGTCGCTGGGCGGCGGGACCTTGTAGCCGAGGTACAGGTCGACGCCGATGTCGCGCGTCGCCCACTTGGCGAAGCTCTCGGCGAACCGCTCGCGCGTGTCGGCGCAGCCGCCCATCATCGCCTTCTCGCAGCCGTAGCCCTGCGGGATGCCCGCGTCCAGCTGCCGGTGCAGCGCGGGGTCCACGAGCGCGAAGTCGATGACGTGGCCGAGCTCGTGCAGCACCGTCCGGTCGATGCCCCGCTGGCCGTAGCGCTGGGCGACCACCACGAGGTTGACCGTGAGCGCGAAGCGCGTGCCGATCCCCTGGGTCGTGCCGGCGATGCCCTGCCCCGTGGACGCGAAGTGGACGTCGACGAGGCCGTCGATCACGCCGATCAGCCGCTGGGCCTCGGGCCGTGCGTGGCCGACGGCCAGCAGGAAGAGGTCGCGGTCGCTGGGCGCGGAGGCGGCGTCGAAGCGGAAGGTGGCGGCGCGCTCCTCAGCGGTGACGTGTCCCACCTGGCGGCCCTGGGGGGCCGTCGTGCTCGACGCGCGGTGCGAGCGCAGCCCGAACGCGACCAGCGCGACGAGCCCCAGCACGAGCATGGGGGCCGACCAGGTCCGCGAACGATCCGGCATGCCCCATGTATCGGCCGCCGAGGCGCTACTTTGGAGGGAGTGACGCAACGCGTCGACGGACCACGCTTCGCCTACGCCTTCCATCCGCTGCCGCCCAACCGGGGCGGGCTCCGGCGGTGGCGCTGGGAGCTGTGGCACGGCGCAGCCCTCGTCGCCGCCGGCTGGCGGCTGACCCAGGAGCACGCCGAGCGCGCGCTGTGCACCGCCGCCTCCCGCCGCGGGCACGCCCAGCTCGGCGTCCACCCGCTGCGTCCGGACCGGACGCCCGCGCCGGGCGGCCTGAGCCTCGGCGCGCCCGTGCGCCTGGACTGCGGCGCGTTCGAGTGCACCCTGGTGCCGCGCCTTCCGGGCGCCGCCGGGTGGACCTCGGCGATCGCCGTCTGACGCCGGGCCCGCCTCCGCGTCCTCTAAGTTTGACGGCGATGGCGCCCCTGGCACGGCGCGCGGCGGCGCTCGCTCTCACTGCACTGGTCCTCTACGGCGTCGCCCCGGCGATGGTCGAGGTCCTGGGTGCCTGGCCCCAGGTGCGCGACCTCAAGCCGTGGTGGCTGGCGGCCATGGTCTTCTTCGAGATCGCCTCGCTGTGGTGCCTGTGGGAGCTGCAGGCCGTGTCGATCGGGACCGACGACCACCTCGCGGTCGCGACATCGCAGCTCGGCGGCGGCGCCCTGGGCCGGGTGATCCCCGGTGGGGCGGCCACCGCCGCGGCCGCGCAGTACAACATGCTGAACGCCGCGGAGGACGTGCCGCGCGGCAACATCGCGACCGGCCTCGCCGCCGCGACCGTGCTGCAGATCGGCGGGCTCTGCGTGCTGCCGGTGCTGGCGGTGCCGGCGATCGTCTTCGGCCTCCGCGTCCCGCACACGCTGCTGGAGACCGGGATCCTCGGCCTCGGCCTCTTCATCGCGATGCTCGGGCTCGGCTTCGGCGTCGGGCGCAGCGAGCAGGCGCTGCGCTGGGTCGGGCGCGTGGCGCGCGAGCTGAGCTGCCGCCTGCCCGGCGACTGGCGGCTGCCCGCCAACCTCCCCGACCGCCTGGTCGCCCACCGCGACGAGGTCGTCGAGCGCCTCGGCGACCGTCTCGTGGCTGCTGCCGGCGCCGCCGTCGGCCGCTGGCTCTTCGACCTCATGGCGCTGGTGACGGCGATCGTCGCCGTCGGCGGGCGACCCCAGTTCTCGCTGGTGCTGCTCGCCTACGTGGCGGCCCAGCTGCTGGCGCAGATCCCGATCACCCCCGGCGGGATCGGGGTGGTGGAGGCCGGCCTGACGGCGACGCTCGTCCTGTCGGGCATCAGCGCCGGCGACGCCGCGGTGGCGACGCTCGCCTACCGCCTCGTCTCCTACTGGCTCATGCTGCCCGCCGGGCTGGTGGCGTGGGTCATCCACCGCCGCCGCCTCGCGCTGGCGGCGCCCGCAGCACCGTAGTAGCGGCGGGGCGGGCGCGCCCGGAGAAGGCGTGTGACCCACCTCACGTCTAGTTGCCTCAGCAACTTCCTACCGTGTCCGACCGTTTGGCATGAAGCCGAACGACGACCCCTCTCCCCCGCTCCATGTCGCTTCTTGATCTCTTCTCCTCCGCCGCCATCGTCATCGGGCTCTGCGCAGCCCTGCCGCAACTGGCCGCGATGCTCCGTGCCCGCTCGGCCGCCGGCCAGTCCTCGCTGGGCTGGACGCTCGGCGCGTTCGTCAACGGGCTCATGTCCTACGTCAACTTCGCCGGCTACCACGCCGCGGTCCTCGCCGCCGGGAACGTCGCCAGCCTGCTGATCTGCGTCCTCGCGGTCGGGCTCGTCGTGCGCTTCGGCACGGGCGCCCACCACTCGGCGACGCGGACCCCCGGCGTCACCGTCGGCGACCTCCCGACCACCGAGTTCTGGGCGCTGCGCGACCAGCTCGAGCACGAGGCGCGCCGCCGCAACGACCTGCAGCTGGTCGCGGCCTAGTGTCGTGATTCTTTTGGCTCACGACACTAGCTTCAGGCCGACGCCCGCGCCACGGCGTCGGCGTCGCCCAGGGACGTCTCCGGCACGCCGAAGGCCTCCACGAGCTCGGTCGCGTGCGGGCGCAGCTCGGCGCACAGCGCGTTGACGGCCTTGATGACCGCCTTGGAGCGGGTCGAGGAGAGCTTGCCGTGCTCCTGGTACCAGCCGCGCTCGGCCTCGATCGTGCTCAAGGCGTACAGGTCGCACACGCGGTCCAGCAGCGCCCGCGTCCCTGGGTGCTCGCAGCGCCGCACCGCCGCGGCGAACGACTCCAGCACGACGCGGTCGACGTAGGCGCGCGCCGCGGCGATCACGTGGTCCTGGCAGTCGACGAGCACCGCGAAGGGGTCGCGGCCCGCCTCGATGCCGCCCTTCAGGCGCCGCGCGGCCCCCGACAGGATGTGGTCGGCGCGCCAGCGGAACAGCTCGAGCTGGGTGGCGCGCTCGGCGAGATCGCCCTCGTCCTCGCGCCCGGGCAGCAGGTCGTCGGCCAGCCGTCCCAGCACCTCGCGGATCGCGCTGCGCTCGGCGACCGTCTCGAAGACCTGGCCGGCGAAGAAGCTCGCGGTGCCCAGGGGGTCCAGCTCGCCGAGCTGGTCGCGGAAGTCGGTGAGCAGGTTCTTGGCCGCCAGCTGGAGCAACACGGTGTTGTCGCCCTCGAAGGTCGTGAAGACGTCGGTGTCGGCCTTCAGCGCGGCGAAGCGGTTGCCCTTCAGGTAGCCCATGCCGCCGCAGGCCTCCCGTGCCTCCTGGATCGTGTCCGTGGCGTGCCACGTCGCGACCGCCTTCAGGCCGGCGGCCAGCGTCTCGAGCTCGCGGCGCTCGCGCGCGGGCTCCTCGGCGGCGGTGAACACGCGGTGCAGCCGCGCGACGACGTCCTCCTGGGCGAAATGCAGGGCGTACACCTTGGCCACCGGCAGCAGCAGCCGCCGCTGGTGGGTGCGGTAGTCCATCAGGACGACCTCGTCGCCGCCGGGCGGGCCGAACTGGCGCCGCGACTCGGCGTGACGCACGGCGATGGCCAGCGCGACCTTCGTGGCGTTGATGGAGGCGCCGCAGACGCTGACGCGACCCTGGATCAGCGTGCCCAACATGGTGAAGAACCGCTTGGTGGGGCTCTCGATCGCGCTCTCGTACACGCCGTCCTCGCTGACGGTGGCGTAGCGGTCCAGCAGCGCGTCGCGCGGCACGCGGACGTCGTCGAACCAGATGCGGCCGTTGTCGACGCCGTCGAGGCCGAGCTTGGCGCCGCAGTCCTCGATCCGGATGCCGTCGAGCACCTTGCCGTCGTCGTCGCGCAGGGGCACGAGCAGCGCGTGTACGCCGCGCGACTCGCCGCCGACGACCAGCTGGGCGAAGACGGCGGCCATGCGCCCGTCGCGCGCCGCGTTGCCGATGTAGTCCTTGCGGGCGTCGTCGTCGGGCGTGGTGACGACGAACTCCTGCGTGTCCGGGTCATACGTCGCGGTGGTGGCCAGCTGCTGGACGTTGGAGCCGTGACCGGTCTCGGTCATCGCGAAGCAGCCCGGCAGGCGCAGGGCCGTGATGTCGCTCAGGTGCGCCTCGTGGTGCTTGCGCGTGCCGAGGTGCAGGACCGCGCCGCCGAAGAGCCCGAACTGCACGCCGCACTTGACCAGCAGCGACAGGTCGCCGAAGGCCAGCGTCTCGAACGCGGCGATCGAGCCTCCGACCTGGCCGCGGCCGCCGAACTCCTCGGGGAAGCCGATCGCGGTCTCCCCCGCCTCGGCCAGCTCGCGGGCCCAGGCGAGCACCTGCGCGCGGTGCTCTTCCATCGGCAGGTCGGGCCTGGGCGCGCTGCCCGGGCGCGACAGCCACTCGCGGGTGACGTCGCGGATCTCGGCGTGCTCGCCGTCGAGCAGCCGCCGCAGGGCGGTGACGTCGACGTCGTGCGGGACGGGGGACGGGGTGACGGTCGCGGCCATGGGAAGTCCTTTGGTGCCGGGGAGGTGCCGGGCCAGGTTTCCCTGTTGCGCCCGTTTCCAGTACCGGCGTTCCCGCGCGACCGGCTAGGTTCCCGGGCGATGGCGCGCCGCGGATCCGGACCCGAGATCGTCGCCACGACCGGCGAGCTGGTCGTGCAGCGCGACGCCGGCCGCCCCACGGGCCGCCTGCTGCGTCAGGGCGACATGGATGCGTCCTACATCGACCTCGCCGATCCGCGCCACCTGGAGTTCGACTACCTGCGCCGGATGCGCGACCTGGTCGAGGCGCTGCGCGCGCGGCGCATCGTGCACGTCGGGGGCGCGGGCTGCGCGCTGGCGCGGGCGCTGGCGGCGGGCGACCGCGAACGCCTGCGCCGCCAGGAGGTCGTCGAGGTGGACCCCGCCGTCCTCGAGCTCGCCCGCGAGCACCTGGGCCTGCGCAAGCAGCCGGGGCTGCGGGTCCGCTGCGCCGACGGCCGCGCCCACCTCGCCGCCCGCCCCGACGGCTCGGCCGACGTCGTGCTGATCGACGCCTTCGTCGGCGCCCGCGTGCCCCGCCACCTGGCGACCGCCGAGGCGCTGGCCGACGCCGCGCGGGTCGTCGCCCCGGCCGGCGCGATCGCGATCAACGTCGTCGACGCGCCGCCCATGGCCGACGTGCGCGCCATCGGCGCCGGCCTGCGGGAGAGCTTCGCGACGGTCGCCGCGGTCGGCGGCGGCCCGGTCCTGCGGGGACGCCGCGGCGGCAACGTGGTGCTGATCGCCGG
Source organism: Baekduia sp. (assembly GCA_036009425.1). Classification (GTDB taxonomy): domain Bacteria; phylum Actinomycetota; class Thermoleophilia; order Solirubrobacterales; family Solirubrobacteraceae; genus Baekduia. The sequence continues at coordinate 21,338 of DASYLT010000155.1, forward strand.
GCACGGCCCGCTGCCCCTGGAGCGCCTGCGCGTCCGCGCCACCGCGGACCCCTCGCCGGCCGGCCTCCTGAGCCCGGCCGAGACCGCGGCGCTCTGCGGCGGCACGCCGCCCTGGCGCGACTGAGCGCCGCGAGCGCGTGGGAGGATGGACGGCGTGCACCTCTCCCTCGCCTCCGTCCTGCAGGAGTCGGCGCTGCGGCGCCCCGACAAGGTCGCCGTGATCGAAGGGCCGCCCACCCGCCGCCGCGCCACCTACGCCGAGCTCTGGGACGCCTCCCTGCGCCGCGCGGGCGCGCTGCACGCCGCCGGAGTCGAGCCCGGCGACCGCGTCGCGCTGCTGGCGCTCAACACCATCGACTTCATCACGGCCTACTACGGGATCCTCGCCCGCGGCGCGGTCGTGGTGCCGGTCGCGCCGATGCTCGTCGCCGACGAGATCGCGTTCCTGCTGGAGGACTCGGGCGCCAAGCTGGCGCTGGTCGCCGACGACCTGGAGGCGGTCGTGGTGGGAGGCGCCGAGGCGGCCGGCGTGCCGGTCCTGCTGCTCGGGTCAGACGCCGCCGTGGCCGCCCATCCGGAACCCCACCGCGAGGCGACCGAGCCGCTGGACGCCGCGGTGCTCTTCTACACCTCGGGGACGACCGGCCGGCCCAAGGGCGCGGTGCTCACCCATCTCAACCTGGTGATGAACGCGTTCACCAATGCCTACACCGCCAACCACATCGTCGGCGACGACGTCATGTTCGGCTGCCTGCCGCTCTTCCACACGTTCGGGCAGACCGTCGCGCTCAACGGCACCTTCCTGGTCGGCGGGACGCTGATCCTGCAGCCGCGCTTCGACCCGGCACAGGCGCTGGAGCTGATGGTCGAGCACCAGGTGACCGCGTTCCTCGGCGTCCCGACCATGTACATGGCCCTGCTGGCCGCCGTCAAGGCCGGCGGCCCGGTTCCGCGGCTGCGCCTCTGCGTCTCGGGCGGCGCGCCACTTCCGGTCTCGGTGCTCGAGGAGTTCAACGACACCTTCAGCGCGCAGGTGCAGGAGGGCTACGGGCTCTCGGAGACGTCCCCGACCGCGTCGGTCAACCAGCTGGAGTTCGGGGTCCGGCCCGGCTCGATCGGCCATCCGATCTGGGGCGTGGAGATCGAGATCGCCGACCCCGACGTCGAGGGCGTCATCGTGCTGCGCCCGGCCGGCGAGGTCGGCGAGATCGTCATCCGCGGCCACAACGTCTTCGCCGGCTACCACGGCCGGCCCGACGCCACCGAGGCCGCGATCATCGACGGCTGGTTTCGCAGCGGCGACCTGGGCATGAAGGACGCCGAGGGCTTCATCACCATCGTCGACCGCAAGAAGGACCTCATCCTGCGCGGCGGCTACAACGTGTACCCGCGCGAGGTCGAGGAGGTCCTGGTCCGGCATCCCGCCGTCGACCAGGTCGCCGTCGTCGGCATCCCCCACGCCACGCACGGCGAGGAGGTGCTGGCCGTCGTCGTGCCCGACCCCGAGCACACCGGGGCCCTCGACACCGACGAGCTGCTCGCCTGGGTCGGCGAGCGCGTCGCGCGTCACAAGCGCCCGCGGCTGGTCGAGGTCGTCGACGAGCTGCCGCTCGGGCCCAGCCGCAAGGTCCTCAAGCGCGAGCTGCGCGAGCGCTTCGCGGCGCTGGGCGACGCCTGACGGCCCTAGGAGACTCCTGAAAAAGGCGCTGCGGTCGTCTGCGGCCGTGGACACATCGCCAGATCGCCACCCGATCCCTTGACAATGCGGAAGCATTGCCTGCGGAATCGTGCGGCGCCTGGCTCGATCCACGACCACATCCGAC
>DASYLT010000156.1:0-21092 GCA_036009425.1 Baekduia sp.
CGCGGTCCCCGGATCGCCCACGCCGTTCAGCGCGCCGCCCTGGATCCAGAGCCCGCAGATGACCGCGAGGTTGGCCAGGAACAGCAGCCAGAGGTCCCCGGCTCCCAGGCCGGTGACGCGCCGCGGGACGCGCCGCTCGTAGGCCAGCTCCGACATGCGCCGAAGGTACGAGCCCGCCCGTCAGGTTTCGGTCAGCCGCCCGGGGCTACAGTCGCTGCCATGCGCGTGCTGCTGGTCGAGGACGAGGAGGATCTCGCGGACGCGGTCGCGCGCGGCCTGCGCGAGTGGAGCATGGCCGTCGACGTCGCGGCCGACGGCGAGGCCGCGCTGATGAGCCTCGGCGTCCACGACTACGAGGTGCTCGTGCTCGACCGCGACCTGCCCGGCATCAGCGGCGACGAGGTCTGCCGGCGCGTCGTCGCGGGGGCGCCGCGCCCGCGGGTACTCATGCTCACCGCTGCGGCTGAAGCCGGCGACGTCGTCGACGGCTTCGCGCTCGGCGCCGACGACTACCTGCGCAAGCCCTTCGACTTCGGGGAGCTCGTCGCGCGCATCACGGCGCTGGCCCGCCGTGACGGCCCCGCCGCCGCGCCGGTCCTGCAGCGTGGGGAGCTCACGCTCGACCCGCTCAGGCGGGAGGCGCGGCGCGCGGGTCGCGACCTGGGTCTGACGCCCAAGGAGCTCGGCGTGCTGCGGGTGCTGCTGGAGGCCCGGGGCGGGATCGTCAGCCAGGAGGAGCTGCTGGTGCGGGCCTGGGACGAGCACGCCAACCCGTTCTCCAATGCCATGCGGATGGTCGTGATGGCGCTGCGCCGCAAGGTCGGCGAGCCGCCGGTCATCGAGACCGTGCGCGGCTTCGGCTATCGGATCCCGTGAGCAGGCTCGTGCGGCCGACGGTGCGCCTGCGGCTCGCGGCGCTCTACGCCGTCGCGTTCCTCATCGGTGGTGGTCTCCTGCTCGGCTTCAGCTACCTGATCGTCCGCGACAGCCTGCTGTCGGACGGTCCAGCCGCGCGCCAGGCCGTCATCCGCCGGCTCGGCACCGCCGCCGTCGACCGCGACGATCAGGCGCGCGACCGGATCATCGACCAGACGCGTCGCGAGCTGCGCGTCGCCGCGCTCGACCGTCTGCAGGACGCCTACGTCCTGGCGCTGGCGGTGGCCACGGTGCTCTCGGCGACGCTGGGATGGCTGCTGGCCGGGCGTGCGCTGCGCCCGTTGAGCGAGATCACGGCGACGGCGCGGCGGGTGTCGCAGGAGAACCTGCACGAGCGGATCGCGCTCAGCGGTCCCGACGACGAGCTCAAGGAGCTGGCCGACACGTTCGACACGATGCTCGCCCGTCTCGACGCGGCGTTCGAGAGCCAGCGCAGCTTCATCGCCAGCGCCTCCCACGAGCTGCGCACCCCGCTCTCGATCATCCGCGCCGAGGTCGACGTGACGCTCCAGAGCAGAGACGTGAGCCGGGAGAAGCTCGTGGCCATGGCCGAGGTCGTCCGCCGGGCGTCGCAGCGCAGCGAGCGTCTGATCGACGCGCTGCTGACCCTCGCCCGCAGCGATCGCGGCGACCTGCACCGCTCGCCGATCGATCTCGCCGACCTCGCCCGCACGGCCCTGGCCGAGCTCGCCGACGAGGCGCTGGAGCGCGACCTGCGCGTGGAGGCGGAGCTGGCCACGGCACCGGCGGTCGGCGACGGCGCCCTGCTCGAGCGCCTGGTGGCCAACCTCGTCCAGAACGCGATCCGCCACAACGTGCCCGGCGGATGGGTCGCGGTCTCCACCGAGGCGCACGACGGCCGCGCCGTCGTCGTGGTCGCCAACGGCGGGGCGGCCATCGAGCCCGAAGAGCTCGTCAACCTGACGATGCCGTTCCGCCGGCGAGGTGTGCAGCGCACCGGCGGTTCCGTGGGCTCCGGTCTCGGGCTGTCGATCGTCGACTCGGTCGCGCGCGCCCACGACGGAGAGCTCCGGCTCGCCACGCCCGGCGAGGGACTGATCGCGACGGTCGAGCTGCCGGGCGGGGCGGCGACGGCCGGATGAGCCGACTACGCGGCGCCGACGGTGTTGCGCCGGCCCGCTGCGGCCTACCGGCGTAGTCGATGCCTTCGATGCTGCTGGTGCTGACCGGCTCCGACCACTGGACGCTCGACGACGGCACCCAGCACCCCACCGGGTACTGGGCCGAGGAGCTGCTCACGCCGTTGAGCGTCTTCGACGACGCGGACGTCGACGTGACGATCGCGACCCCCGCCGGAGCGCGACCGACGGTCGACGAGCTGAGCCTGAGCCCCGGCATGGTCGGCGGCGAGGAGGCTGCCGCCGAGCTACGCCGGGCACTCGCAGCCCGCAGCGGACAGCTCGCAGCGCCGGTGCGCCTGGAGGACGTCTCCGCCGACGACTACGACGGGGTCTTCATCCCGGGCGGTCACGGCCCCATGGAGGACCTGGCGGTCCTGCCCGGACTCGGGTCGCTGCTGATCGAGATGCTCGACGACGACCGGGTGGTGGCGTCGGTGTGCCACGGTCCGGCAGCGTTCCTGTCGGCCACGCGGCCCGACGGCGAGTGGGCGTTCGCGGGCCGCACCCTGTCGGGCTTCACCAACGAGGAGGAGGCGCAGGGCGGGCTCGCCGACCGTGCGTCGTGGCTGCTCGAGGACCGGATGCGCGAGGCCGGCGCATCGCTGGACCAGGGACCCGCGTGGCAGCCGTTCTCGGTGGTCGACGGCAACGTCGTCACCGGGCAGAACCCTGCGTCGAGCGGCGACGTGGCACGCCATGCCGTCGAGCAGCTCGGCAAGCGCAAGCGGGGGAAGATCGAGGTCCCGCCGTCCGACCACGAGGCGTTCACGCGGCAGGTGGCGCGGCTCGCCGACATCGATGGCGAGGCGGCCGAGCGCGCGACGCGAGCGACGCTCACGACGCTCGGCGAACGGATCTCGGAGGGCGAAGGCAGGGACCTCGCGCGCCACCTGCCGGACTCGCTCGCACCGCTCATCGTGCAGCCCGGTGACGCGCAGTCGTTCTCGGCCGACGAGTTCTTCCGGCGCGTCGCCGAGCGCGAGGGTACCGATCCCGAGACCGCTGAGCGCCACACGGCCGCGGTCGTCGCCGCGCTGGCCCGCCGCGAGGGCCGCAAGGAGCTGCACGACATGCTCAACCAGCTGCCGCGCGAGCTGCGCGAGCGCCTGCTGGTCCTGGCGGAGCCGAGCACGGCGCGGCACTGAGGGCTGGCACGGCACTGAGGGCCGGGCCGGCGCTCGCGCTTGCCGCGCCGCCGAACGAGTTCTAGAACGGCAGCTGCCAGCGCCGCACGCAGCCCGAGAGTCGAGCTGGGACGTGTGCCTCGGCGGCGAGCGCGGGCTCCAACCGTCCGCGCCAGCACGAGCTGCCGGGCCGGACCTGCACGTCGTAGTCGACGCCACCGCTGCTGAAGCGCCCCTCGTCGATCCAGACGTCGCACTGCCAGCGCCCGTCGGTGTCCCCGCGGTCGACGTCCCGGCACGGGAGCATCGACAGCCGTCCGGCCGAGCCGGCCACGGACTTCGCCAGGCGCTCGTCGGTCACCGGGCCGTGGATCACGGACAGCATCAGGACCGGCGTCGCGACGGCGCCCGCCACGAGCAGGAGCCCGACGACGACACCGGTGACGAGGCCGCCGCGCATGCCGCCAGCCTAGGCCAGATCGAAGGTCTCAGACAACGGCCTGACAACGCGGTTCGATCTTTCCCACGGTTCTCGCGGAGGGGAGTAGCTTCGCGCGGAACCAGCAGGGAAGGCCGCCGCTGTGTTGCCTCCCTGGGACCGCCAACTAGGAGGAGCCATGCGCCTTCGCCTACTTGTCATCGCGGTCGTGGCCGCGCTGGCCATCCCGTCTCTTGCTCTTGCTCGCACCGCGACCAAGGGCGATCCACGCGATCAGCACCAGGCTGCGGGCATCGTCGGAACCTGGGACGTCCAGGTGTCGCCGGACGGCCAGACGCCGTTCCCGGCGCTGCTGACCTTCAACCAAGGCGGCACCCTCGTCGAGACCGAGAGCGACGCACCCGGCACGGGGCTGGGATCGTGGAAGCAGATCGACTCCGACCGCTTCGCCCTGTCGTTCAAGACCTTCATCGTCTCGGGCACCGGTCAGCCCGCCGGCGCGGTGGTCGTGCGCTCCGTGGGCACCCTGAAGGACGACTCGTTGTCCGGCCCGTTCGAGTTCGATGTCCTTGACACGGCGGGCAACGTGATCCCGTCCCAGTCCGACTCCGGGACGGCCACGGCGACCCCGTTCACCATCCCGGATCTCTAAAGGCTCACCGCCCCGACCTACCCCGCGCGGCTTGCCCGTGGCGTGGCTCACGCCGCGGGCTTGCGCGCGGGTCGCCCTCAGGTCGGGAGGGTGTCGCCCGCGCCGGTGAGCTCGTCGTCTGACCGGCGATCGCCGACGAAGCTGTAGATGATCCTCGCCTCGACGTGTACTGGCTCGATGCGCCCGCGCTCGATCGCGTCATACAGCCACGACAGCGCAGCCCGGAGGTCAGACGGGCCGATCTCGGCCCGCAACTCGTTCAACGAGAACCGGTCGGGAAGTCGTTGGATCCACTCCCGGTCGCGTCTGCGGGTACGCATGAGCCTCGCCATCTCAGGCAGTCCCTTCCCCGCTCCGACCCGTCCAAACCTGACGACGGGGCGCCCTGACCGTCAGGCACTCGGTAGGTCATCGGCCGCTCCGTCACAGATCTTGGGCGAAGATCACTCTTGTGGTGATGGATCTCGGTGACCTCTATGACGCGCACGCCCGGCGGCTGCTGGTGTTCTTCGCCCGTCGGACCTACGACTCGCAGCTGGCGATGGACCTGGTGGCCGAGACCTTCGCGCGGGCCTATGAGCACCGCGACGGTCACCGCGGAACCAGCCAGGCGGAGGCCGTCGCACGCGTGTCGATCCGCCCGCGACGACCGACCAAGCTCGCCATCCCCGCCGGCGTTGACGGGCGAGGATCCGCGGCGATGTCGCCCTGCCTCACGCAACGCTCGTCGCCGGCGCGGTGTCGTCGGCGGTGGCGTCCGCCGGCATGAGGATCCACGCCGCGGCGTAGGCGAGCGGGGTCAGCAGCAGGATGCCCGCGATGACCATCAGTCGCGCCACCAGCCGGTTGAGGTCGTAGCGGCGGGCGATGCCCGCGGAGACCCCGGCGAGGATGCGGCCCTGGCGGGGACGCGTCAGGCCCTTCGCCGCGAACCATGCTCGCGCGCCGGGGAGGGAGCTGTCGTGGATGTCGATCTGGGGGTGAGCGGCAGTGGACATGTCTTCTCTGTTCTCCGGGGCGAGCCCGGCGTCGTCGATGTATGAGAAGCATCGCCTCCATCTGCCCGCCATCCCACCGGGGAGCCCGTAGGCCCCGAGCGGGATAACTGGCCCGCGTCCCCTAAGGGGCATCCCGGATCGAGCGGTCAGATCCTCCAGCGCCGGACCGTGATCTAGCCTTGCGCAGGTGGCCGGCCGTCCACCGATGCCGTTCCTCACCGACGGGGTCGTCGCCCTGCGGGAGTTCGTCGCCGGCGATGCACCGGCGCTGGCGACCATCTGGTCTGACCCGTCCATCCGCGTCCGCAACACGGTTCCCGCGCCCACGGTCGACGCCGCCCGTGACTGGGTGGACCGCGTTCGTGCACGTGGTCGCGCCGGCGAGGCGTGGGAGTGGGCGGTCGTGGATGTCGCGTCGGGAACGCTCGCCGGGCGCCGTGCACTCAAGGAGCTCTGCTGGCAGAAGCGGCGCGCCGTCGCCGCCTGCTGGATCGCTCCCGGCTTCCGCGGTCGCCGGTTCGCCGCCCGCTCGCTCCGGCTCGCCGCGGCCCACGCCTTCGCTCAGGGGATCGTCAGGGTCCACGCCGAGTGCGAGACCGACAACGTCGCGACCATCCGCAGCATGCTGGCCGCCGGCATGCGCCACGAAGGGACGTTGCGGGCGTTCTACATCACGCCGGCGGGCCAGGCCCTCGATCAGCACGTGTTCGGCCTGCTGCCCGAGGACCTCGAGGTCGCCGGCGAGCTCGGGACGCGCGAGCCCGGCGCTCGCTGAGCGCTACCGCTGCGCGCCGTCCGGCACCGGGCGCGCCGCGTCCGCCGCGTCCGCCGCGCTCGCCGCGTCGAGCTCCTTGCGCAGGACCGGCAGCACCTCGCTGCCGATCAGGTCGAGCTGCTCGTGCACGACCCGCTCCGGGATGCCGGCCATGTCGACGGCGAAGAGCTGGCGCTGGAAGTCGCCGAAGTACTCGCGCTGGGCGAGGACCTGCTCGACGATCTCGGCCGGGCTGCCGACGTTGAGCCCTGTGTTGGCCACCGCGTCCTCGAGGGTCCCCGAGCTGCCCAGGATGGGATGGCCCTCGAACGTCGGGCGGAACTCGCGCCACGCATCCTGTGAGCGCGGGCGGACGTAGATCGCGCCGCCCGCGCCCACGATCCCGCCCTCCGGGCCGGCGTGGCGTCCGCCGTCGCGGTGGTGCGCGAAGCGCTCGCGGTAGAAGTCGACGTACTGCTTGAAGTAGGCGTGTGACATGAACAGGTTGTTGACGAAGAACCCGTCGCCGTAGGAGGCGGCCTGCTCGGCGATCTCCGGGCTGCGGATCGAGCCGTGCCACACGAAGGGCGGGACGCCGTCCAGCGGTCGCGGCGTCGCGACGAAGCGCGTCAGCGGCGCGCGGAACCGGCCTTCCCAGGTCACCTCGTCCTCGTCCCACAGGCGTCGCAGCAAGGCATAGTGCTCGATCGCGAGGGCGATCCCGTCGCGGATGTCGTAGCCGAACCAGGGATAGACCTCGGCCGTATTGCCGCGGCCGAGCATGAGGTCGACGCGGCCGCCGGCCAGGTGCTGCAGCGTCGCGTAGTCCTCCGCGATCTTGACCGGGTCGTTGGTGGTGATGAGCGTCGTGGACGTCGAGAGCGTGATCCGCTCGGTCTTGGCCGCGACGTAGGCGAGGAGCGTCGTGGGCGAGCTGGGGACGAACGGCGGGTTGTGGTGCTCGCCCATCGCGTACACGTCGAATCCGACGTCCTCCGCGTGCTTGGCGATGCGGGCGACGCCGGTGATCCGGTCGTGCTCGGTCTGCGTGCGGCCGGTGGTCGCGTCGGGATGGAGGTCGCCGACGCCGAAGATTCCGAGTTCCATGATGCACGCAGCATAGCGCGTAATCGGACCGTAGTCCGTTTATCGTCCGGTGATGCTCCTTTTCAGCGCACCGGGTAGGCCACGTTCATGTCGATCATCATCGTCGGTGCCGGCCCCAACCTCGGCCTGGCCATCGCGCGGCGCTTCGGACGCGAAGGTCTGCCGGTCGGCCTCGTGGCGCGCGACCAGGAGAAGCTCGACGAGCTCGCCACCGTCCTGGAGGGCGAGGGCATCCAGGCCAGGGGAGCAGCGGCCGACAGCCGCGATGCCGGCGGGCTGGCCGCCGCCATCGCATCGCTCGCGACCGATCTCGGGCCTGTCGAGGTGCTGGAGTACTCGCCGCTGCCGGCCCAGGAGTTCATGCGGCCCATCCTCGAGACCGACGTCGAGGGCGTGCGCGGCGCGCTGGAGTTCAGCGTCCTGGGCGCGGTCGCCGCGGCCCGCGCCGTGCTCGGCCCCATGCGCGAAGCCCGCCGCGGGACGATCCTGTTCACGACCGGCGGCGCGGCGATCACCCCCAACCCGGCGCGCGCCGGGGTCGGGATCTCGTTCGCCGGCGAGGTCGCCTACGCGCGCATGCTGCACGACGCGCTCGCCGACTCCGGCATCCACGTCGCCCACACCGCCATCGGCGGCCGCATCGGACCCGCGCTCGACCACGAGCCCGCCGACGTCGCCGACGTGCTCTGGCGCCAGCACGCCGAACCAGGCCCCTTTCAGACGCGGCTGGGCATCCACTGACCCGGACCGCCTGGCGGTTGGGCCTAGCCGACTGCGCCCGGCAGGCGTAACGTCCAGTACGGAGCGATTGACATGGCCATCCTCGGGATCGCGCTGATCCTCATCGGCATCGTGCTGGCAGTCGCCGAGGCTCACGTGCCCGGCGGGGTGCTCGGGGTGCTCGGTGGCGTGGGCCTGGCTACGGGTGGCGTCCTGGTCATCGGCGCGGCGGGCGGGGGCGCGATCCTCGCGGTGCCGGTCGCCGCCGGGCTCGCGTTGGCGGCCGGGGGCTGGGCGCTGCTGGTGACGCGCAAGGCGGCCGGCGTGCAACGCCGGCGCGTCCGGTCCGGCACGGAGGCGCTGTGCGGCAGCCTCGGCGTCGTCCGGGGCTGGAGCGAGCAGGCGGGACAGGTCTTCGTCGGCGGCGCCCTGTGGCGCGCGCGCCGGTCGTGGACCGACGACGACGACGACGTGCCGCTGCACGACGGCGACCCGATCGTCGTCGACCGGGTGGACGGCCTGACGCTGTGCGTGCGGCCGGCCGAGGAGTGGGAGCTCATCACGTGATCGCCGCCGTCGTCCTCGCCCTGCTGATCGTCGCTGCAGCGGCCCTGGCGCTCGCGGCCGCCTCCGTCCGCGTCCTGCGGGAGTACGAGCGGGCGGTGGTGTTCCGCCTCGGCCGTCTCACCCAGGAGCGCGGGCCGGGCATCATCTTCCTGATCCCCGGCGTCGACCGGATGGTCCGCGTGAGCCTGCGGACGGTCACCCTCACGATCCCCGCGCAGGAGATCATCACCCGCGACAACGTGCCCGCCCGGGTGACCGCCGTGACCTACTACCGGATCATCGATCCGGGCCGCTCGGTCGTCGACATCGAGAACGTCCTGGCGGCGACCTCGCAGATCGCGCAGACGACGCTGCGGTCGGTCCTCGGCAAGGCCGAGCTCGACGCGCTGCTCTCCGAGCGCGAGCGCCTCAACGAGCATCTGCAGCAGATCATCGACGACCAGACCGAGCCCTGGGGCGTGAAGGTCACCACCGTCGAGATCAAGGACGTGGAGATCCCCGAGCGGATGCAGCACGCCATGGCGCGCCAGGCCGAGGCCGAGCGCGAGCGGCGCGCCAAGATCATCAACGCCGAGGGCGAGTTCCAGGCCGCGGCGCGCCTGCACGACGCGGCCGACGTGATCAGCCGCAACCCCGTGACGATCCAGCTGCGCTACCTGCAGACGCTGATCGAGGTCAGCAACAACCAGAGCTCCACGATCGTCTTCCCGCTGCCGATCGACATCCTCCAGCGGCTCATGCCGGCCGTGGCGGCCGGCGAGGCGGCCGGCGAGGCGCTCACCGACGCGACCGGCGACGCTCCGGAGCCGCCGCGCCTCGAGGCGGCGCTGGCCGCAGCACGCGCGGCGCTCGACGCCCCGACCGACGAGCCCGCTGCCCTCGGCGCAGACGTGACGGACCAGCCTCGCTCGCGGGTAGGCCACGCCCATGGCCGAGCCGACCCCGCCGTTCCCGACGACCCTGCCTGACGACGAGCGCGCCCTCCTGCGGCCCGCGCCCGCGCCGGCGCACGCGGATGCGATGAAGGCCGTCCTCACCGACGAGCGCTTCAGCGACGACGGCTGGATCTTCGAGCGCAAGCTCGACGGCGTCCGCTGCATCGCCGTCCGCGACGGCGGTCCGGTCAGGCTCCTCTCACGCAACGACCTCTCGTTCAACGGTCGCTACCCCGAGATCGCGACGGCGCTCGAGCGCCAGCCCCAGCGCCGGTTCGCGGTCGACGGCGAGATCGTCGCCTTCGACGGCGCGCAGACCAGCTTCGCCAAGCTCGCCCAGCGTGGGCGCACGCACGTCCCGGTCTTCTTCTACATCTTCGACGTGCTCTGGCTCGAGGGCCAGGACGTCCGCGCGCTCCCGCTGCGTTCGCGCAAGCGACTGCTGCGCTCCGCGCTGGAGTTCGAGGACAAGTCCCTGCGCTTCTCGACGCACCGCAACGGCGACGGCGAGGCGTTCTTCGCCGAGGCCTGCCGCAAGGGCTGGGAGGGGCTGGTCGCCAAGCGCGCCGACAGCCCCTACGCCGGGAAGCGGTCCCGCGACTGGCTCAAGCTCAAGTGCGAGCAGGGCCAGGAGCTGGTGATCGGCGGCTCCACCGCGCCCAAGGGCTCACGCGCCGAGTTCGGGGCGCTGCTGCTCGGCTACTACGACGGCGACCGGCTCCGGTACGCCGGCAAGGTCGGCACGGGCTTCGGCGAGGCGACGCTCCAATCCCTCGGCCGGCAGCTCCGGGAGCTGCGCCAGGACGATCCGCCCTTCGCCGACCCGGCGTCCATCCGCGAGCGCACCGCGACCTGGGTCAAGCCCGAGCTCGTCGCGCAGGTCGCCTTCAGCGAGTGGACGGCCGCCGGCCGCCTGCGCCACCCGCGCTTCCTGGGCCTGCGCGACGACAAGTCCGCGGGCGACGTCGTCCGCGAGGCCCCCATCCGCGGCTCCTAGCTCGGCAGCAGGCGCCGCCGCACCTCCAGGGTGCCGTCGCGCTCACGGACCTCGAACGACGGTTGCGGCGCGGTGGCCGGCCCGCGGCGGACCGCCCCGTCGGCCCGGGCGAAGCGGGAGCCGTGGCATGGGCACTGGATCTCGTCGCCGTCCACCTTGCCCTCGGCCCGCGCGCATCCGCGGTGCGAGCAACGGTCGTGCAGCGCGAACAGCTGGTCGCCGTCGCGCAGCAGCAGGATCGGCGTGTCGTCGACGACGACCCGCCGCGGCCGGCCATCGGCCAGGTCGGTGGCAGCGCCGGCGGCGGTCCAGTCGGTGGGACCCTGGTCGTAGATCGTCTGGTCGGGGCCGATGCCCTGGGCGAAGGACAGGTGGCCGCCGAGGTAGCCGCTGATCCCGATCAGCGTCGCGCCGCCCAGCCCGAGCATCGTCCCGCGCAGGCCCTGGCCGCGCCGGCGCGCCGGCAGCGACGCGGCGTACAGCGTCAGCGCGCCCACGTTGCACGCGGCATGGACGAGCCCGACGCGCCGCACGGCGTCGTTGCCGTACTCGGAGTCTCCCCAGTCGTTGGCGCCGGTCGCCGACGTGGGCAGGGAGGCGAGGATCCCCACGCCGATGAGCCGCCGGCGGGCGCGGCCGCCGGCGTCGCCGCCGAGCAGGTCGAGCATCGTCGTGCTGAGCAACGAGCCGACCACGACATCCGTGAGCAGGGGATGCACGGCATGGCCCAGCCAGGTCCCGCTCAGCGCCTCCTTCAGCGCCGTCGGTGCCGTCGCCTTGCGCACCCGTCCGGCGATCGCCCGGCCGGGTCCGTCGAGGCCCTCGGCGGCCTCGATCTGGTCGACCAGGGGCTCGATGGGCGTCTTGCGCCGCTGTCCACCGTCGATGGAGGTCATGACGCGGGCTCTACCCGACGATCGTGCCCGATAGCCGGGCCAGCTTCAGCAGCGCCCGGACACGAGATCCAGCAGCCGGCCCAGGACGCGCGGCCCGTCGACCCGGAGGCCGTCGTGGGAGAGCTCGTTGGTCAGCCACGGGCGCAGCCCGCCGATCTCGGCGGCGGCGGCCTCGGAGAAGGCTCGCGGGACGTACAGGTCCTCGGCGCAGATGAGGGCCGCGACCGGCACCGTGTTGCGACGCAACTGCTCGCGGTCGTACAGCCGGGGCCACTGGTGGGCGGCCAGGATGTCGGCGGCCTCGCGCAGCGGAGCCAGCGCGCCGTACTCCTCGAACATCCACGGGAAGACGTGCTCGGCGGTGAACAGCTCGGGCCGCTCCTGGAAGACCTCGGGCAGGACGCGGTCGGCCGCCCACCGCGTGGTCCCGCCGTCGGCCCAGAGCGCCTCGTGGATGATCGCCCACAGCGGCTGGCGCGCGAAGGGCATGGCCGCCTCGACGTCATGCAGGAAGGCCGGCGAGCCCACCGGGAGCTCGAGCAGATGATGCAGACGGTCGGTGCCGCCGCTCATGCCCAGCACGTTGCCGAGCTGGCGCAGGCGCCGGGGCGTGAGGCGATCGCCCGAGGGCAGCCGGACGTCCTCGGCGGCGAGCTGCTCGTGCAGCGCCAGGACGCGCGTCCGGTCCTCGGGGTAGCGCGCGTAGTGCTGGTGGTTGGCCTGGAGCGTGCGCGCGAAGGTCGCCTCGTAGACCTGGTCGATGCCGGCCTCGAGCGCCGGGAGGCCGGCGGTGATGACCGCGGCCGAGAGGCCGTCGGGCGCGTGGCTCAGGTAGCGGGTGACGCACATCCCGCCGAAGCTCTGACCCAGGACGGCCCAGCGGTCGATCCCGAGCGCCACGCGGAAGTGCTCGGCGTCGCGCACGATGGCGTCGGCGCGGAAGTGGGTGAGGTACTGGGCCTGCTCGGCGGGGGTGAGGCCGGGCAGGGTGCCGATCGGGCTGGAGCGGCCCGTGCCCCGCTGGTCGAGCAACAGCACGCGGAACTCCTGCAGGGCGCGGGGCAGCCAGCCCGGCGACGTGGGTGGGCCCGCCGGGCGCGGCGCCTCGCTGCCGGGGCCGCCCTCGAAGTAGACGAGCATGGGCCGATCGGCCCCGTCGGGATGGGCGACCTCGCGCGCGTAGACCGCGATGCGCTCGCCGTCCGGCCGGTCGTGGTCGAGCGGGACCGAGAGCTCGTGGTCGGTCTGCAGGAGGCCGGCGATCAGGCGCGGGTCGGACATGAGGGGCAGGAGTCTTCCATGGGCGCCGCGCGGCGGTGGCATGATCCTCCGATGCGTCGCGACCGGCATCTCGTCTCGACCATCGCTCGAGGGGCCGCGGCCGGCGCGATCGGCACGCTGGCGATGGACCTGGTCTGGTACGTGCGCTTCCGGCGTGGCGGCGGTGACGCCGAGTTCGCCGACTGGGAGGTCACGAAGGGCCTCGACAGCTGGGAGCAGGCGCCCGCGCCGGGCCAGATGGGACGGAAGCTCCTCCAGCTCGCAGGGGTGGACGTCCCGATCGAGCACGCAGGACTGCTCAGCAACATCATGCACTGGGGCTACGGCAGCACCTGGGTCGCGGCCTACGCAGCGCTGCTGCCGCGGCGCCGGTGGTGGGCGGGACCGGCGCTCGGCGCGGCCGTGTGGTCGTCGGACTACGTCGTGCTGCCGCTGGCCGGGCTCTACGAGCCGATCTGGCGCTACGACGCGAAGACGCTCGCCAAGGACCTCAGCGCCCACCTCGTCTTCGGCACCGCGTCCGACGCCGCGCTGCGGATCCTCACGCGCGGCGGTTGAGGACCGCAGCGGCCCGCCGTCAGGCGCGCGTCCCGACCGCGAGCAGGTACTCCAGCTCGAAGCGCGTGCCGTCGGGTCCGCCCCGGTTCCACTCCTGGCAGAACTGGTCGAGCGCCTCGTCGAGCTCCGCCTCGCGCCCGTCCTTGCTCGCGTTGGCGCGGGCGACGATCGTGGGCCCGTAGCGCGCCTTGAAGTGCTCGGCGAACCCGTTGGGCTGCTCGAAGGCGGTCACCTCGAGCGTGTCGCGCTCCCGGGCGCCGAAGGCCACCCGCGGTCCGAACAGCTCGTCGAGGTGCTGCTCGCTGCCCCACAGCGGCGGAGGCTGCGCGCCGGGAGGCGGCGGCGGGGCGAACGGTCCCATCGTGCGAAACAGCGCGCCGATCATGCCCTCGGGCGTCCAGCTGAGCAGGCCGATCGTGCCGCCGGGACGGCACACGCGCACCAGCTCGTCGGCGACCTCCTGGTGGTGGGGCGCGAACATCGCGCCGATCGACGACATGACCACGTCGAAGGACTCGTCCTCGAACGGCAGGTGCTCGGCGTCGGCCTCGACCCAGTCCAGCGTGAGGCCCGCGGCCTCGGCGCGCCGCCGGCCGGCCGCCAGCAGCTCGGGCGTGAGGTCGCTGGCCGTGACGGTCGCGCCGGCCTGCGTGGCGGGGATCGCTGCGTTGCCGGTTCCGGAGGCGACGTCGAGCACGCTCATGCCGGGGCCGATGCCGCATGCCGCGACGAGCTTGGGCCCGAGCGGCAGCAGGAACGTCTCGACCATCGACGGGTAGTCGCCCGATGCCCACATCTTGCGATGGCGGGCCTTGAGCTCGGAATCCGGCACGGCAGACGGCACGGCGATCTCCCTCGTGGTTGACGCAGCGACCGTACCTCCGGGGCGGCACCGCGCACAACCGCGCGCCGGCTGGCCGGCCGGCCTGCTGGTGTTTTCGGCCGGTGGGCGGTTGGGCACTCTTGTCGGGCCCCACCGTCGAGCAGGAGGTTCGCCATGGCTACACCCGAATCCGATCGCCCCCTCGCCGGCCGCGCCGCGGCGCGCGCGCGGCGGCCCGTCACCACCGGCACCGAGACCCGTCCTTCGTGGAAGACCTCCGAGCTGCTGGTCTTCCTGCTGCTGGCGGCGGGCATCTTCATCGCCGCCGAGCACGTCGGCACCGGCGGTGACAACGCCTTCACCGCGCAGCGCGCCTGGCTCTACGTGACCATCCTCGGGTCGGCCTACATGATCAGCCGCGGCCTGGCCAAGGCGGGCTCGCGCTCGCCCGACGACGATCCACGCGAGTAGCACTTGCGGGCAGCGACGTCAGGGCCGCCGCGGCCCTGACGTTCGCCAGCCGGCTCAGGGCGCCTCGCTGCGCCCCTCGTCCGGGGCCTTGCCGTTGTTCTGGGGCTTGCCGTTGGTCTGCCCCAGCGTCTCGCGGGCGAGCTTGAGCGCCGGGCCGGCCTGCCCGATCATCTGGTTCATGATCTCACCGACGCCCTGGGCGCCGTTGAGGATCGTGAGGTTGTCGACCTTGCTGAACGACTCCGACGCGGCGCGGACGATCTCGGGCAGCTTCTCGGCGAGCTGCTGGCCGATCACGGCGTCGGACTCGCTCTCCAGCGCCTCGGCGCGCTTGGCGATCGCCTCGGCCTCAGCCAGGCCGCGGGCGCGGACGGCGGCGCCTTCGGCCTCGCCCTGGGCCTGGGTCGTGGCGGCCTCGGCGAGCCCGACCTCCTTGACCTGCTTGGCCTGCGCCGCGGCAGCGAGCTCGACCCGCTTCGCGTCGGCGGCCGCGCCCAGCTCCACCTTGCGGGCGTTGGCCTCGGCGGCGAGCTCGGTCTCGCGCTTGCCGGCCTCCGCGAGCGCGATGCGCGCCTCGCGCTGACCCTCCGCCTCCACCCGCTGCCGGTAGGCCTCCGCGTCTGCGGGCTTGCGGATCGACGTCTCCAGCCGCTTCTCCTCGCGCTGGGCCTCGAGGTCGGCGACGTCGGTCTCCTGCACGACGACCTGCTTGCGGGCCTCCGCCTCGGCGAGCGGCCCGGCCTGGGCGCTCGTGGCGGCGGCCCGGTCCTGCTCGGCCTGGAACTGCGACAACTTGATCGCGGTCTCGCGCTGAGCGGCGGCCTTGAGCGCCTCGGCCTCCTGCTCGCGCTCGGTGGCCTCGCGGTCGGCGGCGGCCTGGGCGATGCGGGCCTGCTTCTTGACCTCGGCCGCCCGCGGCTCGCCCAGCGCGCGGATGTAGCCGGTCGGGTCGATGATCTCCTGGATCTGCAGCGAGTCGACGACGAGGCCGAGCTTCTGCATCTCGTCGGCCGAGGCGTCCCGCGTCTGCTGGGCCAGCTCGTTGCGGTTGGCGATCAGGTCCTCGACGGTGAGCCCGCCGATGATCGAGCGCAGGTGGCCGTGGAAGACCTCCTTGACCATGTCGTGCATCTGCGAGCTGACGCGACCGCCCTCGATGTCCTGGTCGTGCAGGAAGCGCGTCGTGGCGTTGGTGATCGAGTGCGGGTCGTCGCCGACCTTGAAGAGCGCGACGCCGCGGACGCCGACGGGGATCTTCTGGGAGTCGACGCCCTCGACCTCGAGCATGGCCTTGTCGGCCTGCAGCGACAGGTACTGCGCGCGCTGCAGAGCGGGGATCACGAACGCGCCGCCACCGGTGACGATCTTGAACGTCCGGCCGGCGGCCGAGGCGCCCGAGGCGCCGAGCCCGGTGACGATCAGCGCCTGGTCGGCCGCCGGGACGCGCCACAGGAGCTTGAACAGCGCCGCGATCAGGACGACGACGACGGCCACCACGATGGCGGCGACGAGCAGCGGGGTCATGCGGGCGGGGCTCCTTCGGCAGGGGTGGCAGGCGGCTGCTCATACATCCGGGTGACGAGCACGGTGCGGGGCGCGACGCGGTCGACGACGACGATCTCCTCGTAGGGATCGATCGCGCCGCCGTCGACGTCGCGTGCGAGGAACGCCTGGACGCCGCCGTCGATGGCGACCATCACCTCACCGGTGCGATCGGGGCGGATGGCGCCGGCGCTGGTCACGCGCCCGGGACAGCCGATGGGGTCGCCGCTCACCGGCGGCGCTGGACGTGGAGCATGTCGGATGACATCGTGCCCGGTGAGGGGCTTCAACCCACTCCAAATTCTTGCCAACCTCCCGGAGGCACGCCATGACCGCCACCCCGACCACGTTCATCACCGGCGTCGACTTCGTCGCCGTCCCCGCCAAGGACTTCGACGCCTCGGTGCAGTTCTACGGCGAGGTGCTCGGCCTGCCGTTCGTCAAGCGCTGGGGTGAGATGCCGGGCGCGGAGTTCCAGGCGGGCAACCTGACGCTCGCCATCATGGACCCCACGGCGTTCGGCCAGGAGTTCCGCCCCCACGGCCTCCCGATCGCCCTGCAGGTCGACGACGTCGCCGCGGCGCGCGAGCATCTCGAGGCCCAGGGCGTCAAGTTCACGGGCGACACGATCGACAGCGGCGTCTGCCACCAGGCGATCTTCCTCGACCCGGCCGGCAACGCGCTGGACCTGCACCACCGCTACGCGCCCAACCCGTCCTGAGCGCCTACCCGTGCAGGTCGGCGACGTCGAGGTCGTCCAGCAGCCCGATCGGGCGCGGGTCGCCGTCGTCGTCGATGACGATCGCGCCGCCGGGCCAGTACGGATGCGGCGGTGCGCCGCGATGCAGGACGAGCGGCTCGTAGATCCAGCAGCCGGTGTTGGCGATGCGCAGGCGCCCGTCGGCGCCCTGCCACTGCGCCGCGTCGTCCGCAGGCAGCGGCCCGAGCCGGTGCACGTGCCCGAAGACGACCCAGTCGGCCTCGACGCCGAGCCGGTGCACGACGCGCGCGAGGGCCGGCATCGACGCGCGGCGCATCTGGGCGCCGAGCACGCGCGAGGTCAGCGGCGCGAGGCGGTGGCCGACCGTCTCGTCGCGGCTACCCGGCATCGTCGCGGCCCGTAGGTAGTTGGCGAGGTCGTCGACCAGCGCGACCGGCGGCCGCGGCAGCACGCCGGTGACCACCGCCTCCAGCCGCGTGCGCGACGGTCCCTGCTCGTAGTCGTGCACCGTCGCGCCGTCGCGCGGCAGCCGGCCGATGAGCCCGCGGGCGAACCCGAACGCCGACTCGGGCAGCAGGTGCCGATCGAGATAATGGCCATGGGTCGCCCACACGCGCGGCGACAGCCACAGCCCCGGGTAGTGCACCGACACCCTCGCCGGGGCGAGCCATCCGGTGACGCGCTGCAGCACCGGCGTCGCGTCGGCCGGGATCGCCGCGTCGACCGGCAGCGGCGTACGGAGGTGCTTGATCCAGGGCCGCACGAGCGCCGCGTCATGGTTGCCCGGCACGACGACGATCTCGCGATCGCTTCCCATGCGCGCGCCGATCGCGCGCAGCACCGGCTCGGCGCTCTCCAGCGCCCGTGCCGGGCGTCCCTCGGCCAGCTCGACCGTGTCGCCCAGCAGCACCAGGCGGTCGACGTCGTCGAGCGCGTGCAGCAGCGCGGCCAGCGGTGCCGGACGGCGCAGCACGTCGCGGTCCAGGCGCGAGCCGATGTGGAGGTCTGAGACGACGAGGGTCCGCACGATGAGCCGGCGACGTTAGCGGGCGGTGCGCGGCTCTCAGCAAGTTCCAAGGCGCGGTCGGCACCCTGCACGGGATGCGAGTCCTGGTGGTCGACGACGAGATGGCCGTGCGCACGTCCCTGCACCGCGCGCTGAACCTGGAGCGCTACGCGGTCGACCTCGCGCAGGACGGCGACGAGGCGCTGGAGCGGATCGCCGCGATGCGCTACGACGCCGTCGTCCTCGACGTGACCATGCCGACGCTCGACGGCCTCGAGGCCTGTCGCCGGATGCGGGCCGCGGGCGACCGCACGCCCGTGCTGATGCTGACCGCCCGCGACTCGGTCGACGATCGCGTCGCGGGCCTCGACGCCGGCGCCGACGACTACCTCGTCAAGCCGTTCGCCCTGCGCGAGCTGCAGGCGCGGCTGCGCGCGCTGCTGCGTCGCACCGACGGCCCGACCGACGAGCTGCGCTTCGGCGACCTGCGCCTGGAGCCTGCCACGCGCGACGTCTGGCGCGGCGACCGGCGCCTCGAGCTCTCGCGCACCGAGCACGCGCTGCTGGAGCTGTTCCTCCGCCATCCCCGCCAGGTGCTCGAGCGCTCCGTGGTCTTCGAGCAGGTCTGGGGGTATGACTTCGGCGCGACCTCCAACGTCCTGGGGGTCTACATGGGGTACTTGCGGCGCAAGACCGAGGCGGCCGGCGAGGCGCGCCTGCTGCACACCGTGCGCGGCGTCGGCTACATCCTGCGGGAGGAGCCCACGTGACGCTGCGCCGGCGCGTGACGCTCATGTCCGCGCTGGTCGTCGGTGCCACGCTCGTCCTGGCCTCGGTCGTCTGCTACCTCGTGATGCGCGAGGAGCTGCGCGGCCAGATCGACGACTCGCTGCGCGCGCAGGGCGTGCAGGTCGCACGCCTGCCGCCGCTGCGCAACCCGTTGCTGCTGGCCCGCCGGGTGCCACAGCCGGCCCGGCGCACCGGCACGTCGCAGAGCTACGTCCAGTTCGTGGGCGTCGACGGGACGGTCCGCCGTCCGCCGGTCACCACCGAGCCGCGCCTGCCCATCACGGCGGCGACCACGGCGCTCGCCCGCTCGACGCGCGTCCGCCGGACCCTGGCCGACACGCGCGCCGACGGCGTCCATGTGCGGATGCTCACCGTCGCGTTGCCGGGCCGCGGTGCCGTGCAGCTCGCACGCTCGCTGGCCAGCGTCGATCGGGCACTCTCGCGCCTGCAGATCGTCCTCGCCCTGCTGACCGTATTCGGCACGGTGCTCGCCGCGCTGGCCGCGCGCCTGCTCTCGCGGCCGGTCGCGGCGCCGACCGAGCACGAGCTCGCCGTCTCGCAGCACGCGCTGGCCGACTCGCTCGCCGCCCAGCGCCAGCTCGTCGCCGATGCGTCGCACGAGCTGCGGACGCCGGTGACATCCCTGCGCACCAACGGCGAGCTGCTGCGCGACGCCGCGTCCGTGCCCGACGACGAGCGGCGCCTGATCGCCGGCGAGGTGGTCGACCAGGCCGAGGAGCTGACCGCGCTCATCGGCGACCTGATCGACCTCGCGCGCGGCGACGTCCCCGATCCGGCCGTCGAGGACGTGCGCCTCGACGCGCTGGTGGACGAATGCGTCCAGCGCGCGCGCCGCCACGCGCCAGGCCTGCAGTTCACCGTGGCCGCCGAGCCGTGCGTCGTCGAGGGCGCTCCCGAGCGCCTGGCGCGCGCCATCAACAACCTCCTGGACAACGCGGGAAAGCACTCGCCGCCCGGCGGCGCGGTCGAGATCGCGCTGCGCCACGGGGAGCTGACGGTCCGCGACCACGGCCCGGGGATCGATCCCGCCGACCTCCCGTACGTCTTCGACCGCTTCCACCGCGGCGCCAACGCCCGCGGGCGGCCCGGGTCGGGGCTCGGGCTGGCCATCGTGCGCCAGGTCGCCGAGGCGCACCACGGCTCCGTCGTGCTGGCCGCGGCCCCCGGCAGCGGCACGGTCGCCCGGCTGCGCCTGCCCGTCGTGCCGGTCGGCGCCCTCGCCGCCACGTAGTTCATCGATGAGCCAGAATGCGGGCATGGCCCTCACCGCGCTCGCCGTCCTGGACGGCCAGGTCCTGCCCGCCGACGAGGCCACCATCCCGGTCACCGACACGGGGCTGCTGCGGGGCGACGGCGTCTTCGAGGTCATCCGCGTCTACGGCGGGCTGCCGTTTGCGATGGACGACCACCTGCGCCGGATGGCCGACTCCGCCAAGAACCTGCGCCTGGAGATCGACCTGAGCGCGGTGCGCGCCGATACCGAGGCGCTGCTGGCCGAGGCCGGGCCGGTCAACGGCGCCGTGCGGTTCTTCGTGACGCGCGGCGGGCGCCGGGTCGGGCTCGTGGAGGCCGTCCCGGAGCACGACCACCCGCTGACCCTCACCTCGGTCGAGTACGTCCCGCCGCGCGTGCTGGACGGCGTGAAGTCGCTGAGCTACGCGGGCAACATGCTCGCCAAGCGGCTGGCCGAGGAGGCCGGCGGCGACGACGCCCTGCTCGTCACGCCGCACGGGCGGGTGCTGGAGGGCTCGACCTCGTCGCTGTTCGCCTCGCTGGACGGCACGACCCTCGTGACGCCGCCGCTCAGCGACCGCGTCCTGGACTCGATCACGCGCCGGCGCCTGCTCGCGCTGCTGCCCGACGCGCGCGAGGCTGTCATCACCCGCGAGGAGCTGCGCGGCGCCCGCGAGGCGTTCCTGGCCTCCACGACCCGCGAGGTCCAGGCGATCGCGCGCATCGACGGCGACGAGCTCCCGCAGGCGCCGGGGCCGCTCACGCAGGCGGCCGCCGACGCGTTCGCCGCGCACGTGCGCGAGGCGTTGAGCCCCGCGTGAAGATCGTCACGGTCATCGGCAACCGGCCCCAGTTCGTCAAGGCCGCCGCGGTCTCCCGCCTGCTGCGCGAGCGGCACGAGGAGCACCTCGTCCACACCGGCCAGCACCACGACGACGAGCTGTCGACGATCTTCTTCGAGGAGCTGCAGGTTCCGCGCCCCGAGCGCCAGCTGCACATCTCCGGCGGCTCGAACACCGACCAGACCGCCCGGATGCTAGCCGAGCTCGGCCCGCTGCTGGCCGCCGAGCAGCCCGACCTCGTGCTGGTCTACGGCGACACGAACTCGACGGTCGCCGGCGGCCTCGCCGCGGCGCAGGCGCAGGTGCCCGTCGTGCACGTCGAGGCGGGGATGCGCTCGTTCGACCGGCGGATGCCCGAGGAGCTCAACCGCGTCCTCACCGACCACCTCTCGGATCTGATGCTCTGCCCGTCGCAGACCGCGATGGACAACCTGGCGCGCGAGTCGCTGGCCGGCCGGTCGGTGCTCGTCGGCGACGTGATGGTCGACGTCGCGCTGCTCTTCCAGCCGCGGGCCAAGCTCGATCTCCATCCGCTGCG
>DASYLT010000157.1:0-20313 GCA_036009425.1 Baekduia sp.
GCGTCTTCGGTCTGCCGCAGCACCAGCAGGCTGACCGGCGTCCACAGCACGGTGATGACCGCCAGCAGCGGGTCGTCGTGGGTGACGCGGTGGACGAGCAGCAGCACCACGGCCAGCAGCGCGCCGAACACCCGCGTCATCGACAGCAGCGCGAACCAGCGGTGCTGACGCAAGGTGCGCAAGGTGCTGAGCTCGCGTCGCCGGCCGGTCATCGCGTCGAACCTTTCACGCGCACCTGAAGCGCGCATGAACGGATTCACATAGCCGTCACAGAGATCTCGACGTCGTCGCCCCAGAACGAGACATAGCCGGCCGCGGGAGCGGTCTCGGGCAACGGCGCCTCGTAGCTCCAGGCGGCATCGGGCAGCTGCGTGCCGTCGGCCAGCTCCAGCGTCCAGTACGAGGCGGTGCCCTTGTACGGGCAGAACGACGTCGTCTCGGT
Source organism: Baekduia sp. (assembly GCA_036009425.1). GTDB lineage: Bacteria > Actinomycetota > Thermoleophilia > Solirubrobacterales > Solirubrobacteraceae > Baekduia. The sequence continues at coordinate 443 of DASYLT010000157.1, forward strand.
GGGGCCGTGCAGCGTCGCCGAGACGTCCTCGCGCGGGAGGTAGAAGCGGTTGCCGAGGCTGGTCTCGCTCAGCAGCAGCGCCCGGTCGGAGGTCGCGACGAGCTCGCCGCGCGCGCGGACCTCGATGTGGCGGGCCGTGTGGCGCACGTCGACGCGGTGGTAGGGATCGGGGAAGCCCAGGACCTCGTCCTCCTCGTCGTACCAGCGGTCGAAGCGGTCGAGGTAGACGCCGGCCAGGCCCCGCAGCCACTCGGCGCCCGCCAGCGGCTCGTCGTAGACCCAGAGCGCATCCTCGGCGACGCCGTCGCCGACCGTCGCGGTTCGGTAGCTCGCGTCGCCCTTGAAGGGGCAGTGCGTGGTCAGCGCGGTGCGCTCCAGCGTGCCCTCGCGGACGTCGGCCAGCGGCACGTAGAGCCGCGGCGGCAGGCCCGTCTCCAGCAGCAGCGACGCGTTCACAGTGTCGATCACGACCTCGCCTCCGAGCTCCCCGCGCACGCGGCGTCTGAGCGGCGTCAGCAGGAGCTTGTGCTTGGGTCCGTCGATCGCGTAGTTGCTGGGACCGGGATGGCCCGACAGCGGACCGGGCGGCTGGGTGAGGGTCATGCCTTCGACAGTAGCCGGGTCGGTCGGCCGGCTTCCCGGCCTCAGCCCTGCTCGGCGATGCGCGCCCGGATCTTCTCGCGCTTGGTGCCGAGCTCGCGCTCCAGCCGCACGATCTCGGCGCGGCGGCCGGCCAGCAGCTCGAGCTGGCGCTCGACGTGGCCGAGCAGCTGGTCGAGGATCACGCGGCGGCGCTGGGCGCCCGGGTTGCCGTGGTGCCACTCGTCGCGCAGGGCGCCGCGGGCCTCCTCGGCCTCCAGCAGCTCCTTGAGCTCCTCGAGGCTGACGCCCAGCAGCGCCTTGAAGCGCAGCGCCTCGCCCAGGCGATCGACGTCCTCGGGCGCGTAGAGGCGGTGGCGGCCCGCAGCCCGCTCGCCGCCCGCGGGCAGCAGCCCGATCTCCTCGTAGTAGCGGATGGTCCGCGGCGTGGTGCCGACCATGCGCGCGACCTCGCCGATGCGCAGGCCGGCGGCGGCCGCCACCGCGGGATCCGTCGTCGCCGGGACCGGGCTCATGCCGCCACCGCCTCGCGCGCGGCGCGGGCTCGCGCCTCGGCCTCCTGGCTGGGACGCAGCAGCGACACGGCCGCGCCCGCGAACGACGTCGCCGCCAGCACCCACAGCGCGAGGTGCATGTTGTGGATGAACGGCCGCAGGGCGGCGTCGGAGATCCCCGACGAGACGCCCGAGAAGATCGACAGCAGGACCTTGGTCGGCACCGCGCTGGTGATGATCGCCAGCACGAACGCGATCGACAGCACCGAGCCGGTGTTCTGCAGCATCATCCGCGTCCCGCCCGCGATGCCGCGGCGGTGCGCCGGCACCGACCCCATCATCGCCGACGTGTTGGGCGAGTTGAACATGCCCGACCCGAGCCCGGCGATCAGCAGCCACGTGGCCGCCCACCAGTACGACGTGCCGGTGCCCAGCGTGGTCATGCCCGCCATCCCGATCGCCGAGACGACGAGGCCCGCGGCCGCCAACGTGCGCGCGCCGTGGCGGTCGGCGTAGGCGCCCGACAGCGGCGACGAGATCAGCATGCCCAGAGCCAGCGGCGCGAGCTTGACGCCGGCGAGGATCGGGTCGTCGCCGAGCGCGCCCTGGAAGTACAGGACGAACACGAAGGTCAACGCGAAGCGCGATAGACCCGAGAGGAACGCGGCGCCGGTGGCGGCCGCGAAGCCGCGGTCGGCGAAGAGCGACAGGTCGAGCATCGGCGCCGCGGCGCGGCGCTCGACCAGGATGAACGCCGGCAGCAGGACGACGGCCGCGATCAACGCGCCGATCGTGAGGCTGTCGTTCCACCCGACGATGCCGCCGCGCGAGATGCCGAGCGTCAGGCCCGTGAGGCCGACGACGAACGTGACCGTGCCCCACCAGTCGAAGCGCCGGTCCTGCTCGGGACGGACCAGCTCCTGGAGGACGACCGCGGCCCAGAGCGTGCCGATCACGCCGAGCGGCACGTTGAACCAGAAGACCCAGTGCCACGAGATCGCGACCAGCGCGCCTCCGAGGACGGGTCCGAGCACCAGGCCGATGCCCGCGACCATCACGTTGGTGCCCATCGCGACGCCCAGCTGCTCGCGCGGGAAGGCGTCGGTGACCAGCGCCGAGGCGTTGGCGAACAGCAGCGCGCCGCCGATGCCCTGGACGATGCGCCAGAGGATGAGGTCGGTGCCGCCGGTGGCGAAGCCCGCGCCCAGCGACGCGAGGGTGAAGACCGCGAAGCCGGCGACGAACGCCCGCTTGCGCCCGAACAGGTCGCTCAGCCGGCCGAAGGTGAGCACCAGCACGGTCGAGGCGATCATGAACGCGAGGATCACCCAGACGAGCGTGAGCAGGCTGACGCCGAGCGCCTTCTCCAGGTCGGGGAGGGCGATCACGAGCGTGCCGGAGTTCACGGTCGCCAGGAGCATCCCGAGGCTCGTGCAGCTCAGCGCCCACCACTTGTAGTGCTCGTGGTCGGCGGCGACGCCGAGGCGGCGGCGACGGACGGTGGCGGGCGCGGGGTCGGCGGACATCTCGCACGATGCTACCCAAACCTCTTCCTTACGTGAACGTCAGGTTCACCGGTTCGGTTGTGGTGGCCGCCGCGTCGGCGTAGCGTCGCGCCATGGTCGAGCGAGCGTTGCCCCGGGTGTGCGTCATCGGCGCCGGATCGAGCGGGATCGCCGCTGCCAAGGTGCTGCACGAGCGCGGGATCCCGTTCGACGTCTACGAGACCTCAGACCGTGTCGGCGGCAACTGGGTCTTCGGCAACGTCAACGGCATGTCGTCGTCCTACCGCTCGCTGCACATCAACACGTCGCGGGAGCGCATGGAGTACTCGGACTTCCCGATGCCCACGTCCTATCCCGACTTCCCGCACCACACGCAGATCGCCGAGTACTTCGACGCCTACGTCGACCACTTCGGCTTCCGCGACCGCATCCGCTTCGCCACCGCCGTCGAGGACGTCGCCCGTCGCGACGACGGTGGCTGGGACGTGCGCATCGCCGGCGGCGAGGCCGTCGCCTACGACGCGGTCCTGGTCGCGAACGGCCATCACTGGGACCCGCGCCTGCCCGAGCCGGCGTTCCCCGGCCACGACACGTTCGACGGCGAGCAGCTGCACGCCCACCACTACCGGACCGAGGACCAGCTGGCCGGGCGCGACGTCGTCGTGCTCGGGATGGGCAACTCGGCGATGGACATCGCGGTCGACGCCTCGTACGCGGCCAAGCGCACGTACCTGGCGGCGCGCCGCGGCGCGCACGTGATCCCCAAGTACCTGTTCGGCCGCCCGATCGACCAGATCGGCGGCGCCGAGTGGCTGCCGAGCTGGGTGCGGTTCCCGATGTTCCGCCTGATGCTGCGGCTGTCGGTGGGGTCGATGGAGACCTACGGCCTGCCGCGCCCCGATCACCGCTTCGCGCAGGCGCACCCGACGATCTCGGGACGCATCCTGGACCGCCTGGCGCACGGGGCGATCACGCCCAAGCCCAACATCGCGGCGCTGGAGGGCGACCGCGTCCGCTTCGTCGACGGCACCTCGGTGCACGCCGACCTCGTCATCTACTGCACGGGCTACCGGATCTCGTTCCCGTTCCTGGACCCGGCCCTGCTGGCGGCGCCCGACAACGAGGTGCCGCTCTACCGCCATGTGTTCCACCCGGAGGTGCCGGGCCTGTTCTTCGTGGGGTTGATCCAGCCGCTCGGGGCGATCATGCCCATCGCCGAGCGGCAGTGCGAGCTGATCGCCGACCACCTCGAGGGCCGGCACGCGCTGCCGGCCCCGCACGAGATGCGGCGCGCGATCCGCCGCGAGCGCGCCCGCATGCGCCGTCGCTACGTGGCCTCCAAGCGGCACACGATCCAGGTCGACTACGACGACTACATGCGGACGCTGCGGCGCGAGCGGCGGGTGGGCGCCGAGCGGACGCCGCGCTGAGCCGGCCGGTGGCTGCCACGGCGGCGGGTGGTACGGCTACCCGCACGGGAGGCAGCCGCACGAGCGGTCGGGGGACATCCCTGATGCGGTGGAGGGTGGGCGACGCCAGGATCCTCGGGACTCCTCTCCCTGACTCCCCAAGAGGCCCACCGTGATCTTCACCGCCCGTCCGACCGTCGAGCTGGACACCCTCCGTCAGCAGTTCTCCGGCGACATCCACACCCCCGGCGACGCCGGCTACGACGCCGCCCGCCTGGCGTGGAACCTGCTCGTCGATCAGCAGCCCGCGCTCGTGGCGGTGCCGCGCACCGCGCAGGACATCGCCGCCGTCGTGCGCTTCGCCCGCGAGGCCGGGCTGCGCGTCGCGCCGCACGGCACCGGCCACAACGCCCAGGCGCGCAGCGGCCTCGAGGACAGCATCCTGCTCAACACCAAGCTCATGCGCGGCGTGCGCATCGACGCCGAGCGCCGGCGCGCCCGCGTCGAGGCCGGCGCGCTCTGCGGCGACCTCACGGCCCCCGCGTCGGAGCTCGGCCTCGCCGCGCTCGCCGGCTCCTCGCCCGACGTCGGCCTCGTCGGCTACTGCCTCGGTGGCGGCATCGGCTGGATCGCCCGCGCCTTCGGGCTCTGCTGCAACAGCATCATCTCGCTCGAGGTCGTCACTGCCGACGGCCGCCAGCTGACCTGCGACCACGAGCGCAATCCCGAGCTGTTCTGGGCGCTGCGCGGCGGCACCGGCAGCGTGGCGATCATCACCGCGATGGAGCTGCAGCTGTTCGCCGTGCCGGAGCTCTACGCCGGCGCGATGCTGTGGCCGTGGGAGCGCGCGAGCGAGGTCCTGCACGCCTGGCGCGAGTGGACGCTCGACGCGCCCGAGTCGGTCACGACCTCGGCCCGCATCCTGCAGGTCCCGCCGGTGCCCGAGATCCCGGAGATCGTCCGCGGCCGCCAGTTCGTCGTGATCGACGGCGCGGTCCTCGGCTCGGCGGCCTACGCCGAGGAGGTCCTGGCCCCGCTGCGCGCGCTCGAGCCCGAGATCGACATGTTCACCATGGCGCCCCCGGCCGCGCTCAGCCACCTGCACATGGACCCCGAGCACCCGGTCCCCGGCATCGGCGACCACCAGATGCTCGAGGAGCTCCCGGCCGAGGCGATCGACCAGCTCGTCGCCGTCGCCGGCCACGAGTCGGGCTCGCCGCTGCTGGCGGTGGAGCTGCGCCACGTCGGCGGTGCGCTGTCGCGCGTCCCGGCCGGCGCGGGCGCCTGCGGGCGGCTCGAGGCGGCCTACATCCTGTTCGCCGTCGGCACGCCGATGACGCCGGAGATGGCGCAGGCGATCCCGCCGCGGCTCGCGCAGGTCAAGGCGGCGCTGGATCCCTGGAAGACGACGCGGCCCTACCTCAACTTCGCCGAGCACCCCACCGACATGCGCACGGCGTTCGGGACCGACGCGTTCGCCGCCCTGCAGGCCATCAAGGCGCAGTACGACCCCTACGACATCATCCACGCCAACCACGCGATCGCACCGGCGTCGCGGTAGGCGGGGCGCTGCTGCCACCGGGGTGGTGGCGCGTCGCCCGGCGGTGGCGGTGGAGGAGGCGGGGCGTTGCCCCTGGGTGGTCGGGGCGGCGCGTTGCCCGGCGGTGGCGGTGGAGGACGCGGGGCGTTGCCCCGTGTCGCCATGGACGTCGCGGCGCGTTGCCGCCGGCTGGCGGGCGCGCGACGCGCAGCGTCGCGCTGGCGGCCGTTTGGCCGGCGTGGGGGACTGGCGTCGTCGGCCTCCACGCGCTGCCGGCGTTTTGCCGGCGCCTTGGCGGTGCCGGCGTCGCGGCGTCCCGCTCGGGCGCGGGTCGTGGCGCCGGCGTGGTACGGGGATCGGTGACGGGAACATGGGCCGGCCGTGGCGCCGGCCCTTTCGTCTCTCGGGTGGGTCGGGTGGGGGTGGGCCTGTTTGGCGCGGTGTCGCCGCGTTCTTCGGGCCCACCCCGGTTGGAGGGGCGGCGCCGGGTGGGGGTGGGCCTGTTTGGCGCGGTGGGACCGCGTTCTTCGGGCCCACCCCAGTCGCAGGGGCGGCATCGAGCCGGGTGGGCCTGTCTGCGGACGCCTCCGGTCCGTCAACAGGCCCACGCCCGCCCGCGGGCGCCAGCAGGACCTCGGTCGGCCTGTTTGCGGACGCCTCCGGTCCCTCAACAGGCCCACCCGGCCCGCGCCGGCCCCGGCCCCTGCGCCGGCGGACGACCGCTCGCGCCTGCGGTCCACTCGCCGGCGCGTTCTCGTCATCGATCCCCGGACCGCGCCGGCATCCTCGCCGCAATCCGAGCGGAACGCCGTCTGCCCGGAGTCGACCGACGACGCCCACAAACGCCGCGTACTCCCACGACGCTCACGACGCCAGTCCCACACGCCGGTCCCGCAGCGCTCTCGCTCCGCCGACCACCGTGGCTACTCGCGTCCTTGCCCTACCCCGGCGTCGCCACCAGCCGCGTGAAAAGCCGGTCCAGCAGGCCGTCCGGGTCGTCGGAGAGGCCGGTGTGGATCGGCGACGGCTGGACGATCGTGCTCGACGCTGCGGTGAGCCAGCCGAAGCGCTCCGACTGCGGCAGCGCGGCGATGGCCCCGGCCTGCGGGTCGCCTGCGGCGACGCGGATCAGGCCGTCGAGGTGAAGGCGCAACGCGGCCGTGTCGAGGCCGGGCGCCAGTGCCTCGAGGCGGTGCTCGTCGAGCTCGACACGGGCCGCGAGGAACGACCGCCGCCGGCAGTAGACGACGACGCCGACGTTGACGGCCTCGCCGCGCTCGACGTCGGGCACCACGCGCCAGATGGCGTATTGGAAGGCGTCAGGCGTGGCCACGGCGGGCCTCCTCGGCCTCGGCGGCGAACGCGCGCGGCGCGGTCAGCCGCTCGTCGAGGTAGGCGACGTAGGCGGCGCGGGCGCCGGGCGGGTCGTCGCCGAGCCAGTCGTCGGGCACCGCCGCCACGATCGCCGCGACCGTCTCCGGATGGAGCTTCGGCGCCAGCCGCGCATCGGCTTCGAGGGTCGAGCCGGCGAACGGGAGCAGGACGTGGTCGGCGATCAGCGGGAAGCCCGCCGCCGCGGCGCCGTCCGGCCACCGCGCCCCATGGTGCTGGTAGAGCGCGGCGCCGTGGTCGATGAGCCAGAGACGGCCGTGCCAGATCAACATGTTGGGGTTGCGCGGCGTGCGGTCGACGTTGGCCGTCAGCGCATCCAGCCACACCACGTCGGCCGCCAGCTCGGGCGTCACGCCGACCGGCGCCGCGGGAGAGAACGGCAGCGAGCCGGGCAGGAAGTCCAGCGCGGCGTTGGCGCCGCCGCTGGCCTCCACCAGCTCTTGGATCTCGGGGTCGGGCTCGGCCGCGGCCAGCAGCGGATCGACGTCCACGAGCACGATCTCGGGCACGGCCAGGTCCAGCGCGCGGGCGATCTCGCCGACGATCACCTCGGCGACGAGCGCCTTGAGCCCCTGCCCGGCGCCGCGGAACTTCACGACGTAGAGGCCGTCGTCGTCGGCCTCGACCAGCCCGGGCATCGAGCCGCCCTCGCGCAGCGGCAGCACGTAGCGCGTGGCGTGCACGGTGCGCAGCCGGGGGACGGGGGAGGACGCCATCGCGGCGGGACGCTAGCGGCTGTGCTGGTCGATGCCGTTCCTGCGCAAGTTCGGAACCCGACGGCCGAGTAATCGGGGAGCACCGGGGCGTCGCCGCTCGTGCTCCCAGCAACACTCACGGACGGCGACCCGCGGCGGCAGCGACTTCGGGGCGGTGGCGTCCAGCATCGGGGATGGGACCTCGGACACCGTTCCGGCTTCGCACGCCCGGCACCGTCGTGCCGTGCGGGCGCTACGGTCGGTGCTCGGTGTGGTTCGAGTCCGACAACTTCGTGCTGACGATCGCGCAGGCCCTCTGCGTGGTCCTGCCGGCTGCGGGCGTGCCGCTCTTCCTACGGCGCTTCCGTGGAGGCTGGTGGGCGCTCGTGCTCCCGCTGTCGATCGCGGTCGTGATCGTCGCGATCGACCTGCTGCCCCAGAGCGCCGACGTCCTGACCTGGGTGGCGCTGCTGCTCATCCCGCCGGGCTGCGCGCTCGCGCTCGGGTGGGCGATGCACGGGGCGCGCGGGTGGCTGGCCCCGCTGGCCGTCCCGCTGCTGGCGCTGGCCTGGGCCGACCAGGACACCAAGGTCGGCCAGCTGGCGACGATCGCCCTCATCGTCGGGTCCTGCGTCACGCTCGGACGCCTGCTCGCGGGTGCGGCGCCGCTGACGCTGCTGAAGCTCGGCCTCGTCGCGATGGCGATCACCGACTCGATCCTCGTCTTCGGCAACGAGCTGCAGGCCCCCAACGCGGTGCTCGTGACGGCCTCGCCCGGGGCCGGGCTGCCCCAGTTGCAGTCGGCGAGCTTCGGATTCTCCAGCCTCGGCTACGGCGACTTCTTCGCCGCCGGGGTGCTGGGCGGGATCCTCGCGATGGAGCGGCGCAACCAGCCGGCGGCCGCGGTCGCGATGCTGCTCGTCTCCCTCGCGTGGGACCAGCTGTTCTTCGTCGTCGACACGATCCCCGCGACGGTGCCGCCCGCGATCGTCCTGGTCGGCTACGAGATCGTGGCGCATGTTTCGGCCCGTCGCCGCGTTGCGGTTGGCACGTAGCTGAAACGACACGGGAGGCGACGTGCACGAGGGCAAGCTGACCCGCCGCGGCGTGCTGGGCGCCGGGGCCGCAGGAGGCGCCGGCCTGCTGCTGACCGGTGGTGGCGGCCGGGCGCAGGCGGCCGCGACGGCCCCGACCGCGGACGGGGCGCCGGCGGTCGTCGACGTCGTGGTCGTGGGCGGAGGGCTGGCCGGGCTGACGACGGCCCGCAACCTCGTGCGCGCGGGCCGCTCCGTCGTCGTGCTCGAGGCACGGGCGCGCGTCGGCGGGCGCACGCTGAACCACGACCTGGGCGGCGGCGACGTGACCGAGGCGGGCGGGCAGTACGTGGGCCCGACGCAGAACCACGTGCTGGCGCTGGCCCGCGAGCTCGGCATCGCAACCTATCCCGGGTACCAGCCGGGCCAGAACGTCTACATCGCCGATGGCCGGGCGACCCGCTACTCGGGCGACATCCCACCCGATCCGCTGGCGCTGCCCGATCTGGCGCTGCTGATCACGCGCCTGGATGCCATGGCGGCAAAGGTGCCCGTCGACGCTCCGTGGACCGCGCCTGACGCCGACAGGCTCGACGGGCAGACCGTCGAGAGCTGGATCCGGACCAACACCGTCAACAGCGCGCGGGTCCTGCGCCTGGTCGACCTGTTCCTGTCGCCGGCGCTGGGCAGCCGCGCCGCGGACGTCTCGATGCTCTTCCTCTTGGCGACGGTCGCCGGCTACGGCGACGAGCGCACGCCCGGAACGCTGGAGCGCGGCATCGGCAGCAAGGACGGCGCGCAGGACAGCCGGCTGGTCGGTGGCACGCAGCGCCTCTCATCGGACATGGCGCGCGACCTCGGCGACCGGGTCGTGCTCGAGGCGCCGGTGCGCCGCATCGCCCAGGCCGACGGGACCGTGACCGTCACCGTCGCCGACGGCCGCGCGTGGCGGGCAGCTCGCGCCGTCGTCGCGATCCCGCCGCCGCTGGCCGTGGAGATCGACTGGGATCCGCTGCTGCCCGCCGAGCACGACAGCCTGCGCCGCCGCATGGCGCTCGGCACGCTGGCCAAGTGCGAGGCCATCTACGACACGCCGTTCTGGCGCGCCGACGGTCTGAGCGGCCAGGCGCTGAAGCTCGACGGCGCGGTGCCCGCGATGTTCGACAACACGCCGCCCGACGGCAGCCCGGGGGTGTTGATGGGGTTCATGGGCGGGCGCTCGTGGCGCACCTGGCAGACGCGCTCGGCCGCCGACCGGCGCGCGGCCGTGCTCGAGGACTTCGCCGCCGCGTTCGGTGCGAAGGCACGGTCACCGATCGACTACTTCGAGCAGGACTGGGTGGAGGAGCGCTGGACGCGCGGCGGGCCGACATCGGTGCTGGCGCCGGGCACGCTGGTGGACTTCGGGCGGGCGCTCACGGCGCCGGTGGGCGCCGTGCACTGGGCCGGCACCGAGACCGCCGGCTACTGGAACGGCTACATGGACGGCGCGATCAGCTCGGGCGAGCGTGCCGCGCGCGAGGTGCTTGCCGCGCTGTGACGGCCGGGGCGGGGCGCGGCCGGCTAGAGCAGGGCGTCGATGCGGGCGCCCGACAGCTCACCCTTGGGGATGAACCCCTGGGCGCCGCTGCGCAGGACCAGCGGACCGAACTCGCGCGGGTCGCGGCTGGAGGTCAGCACGACCTTCGGCGCGGCGTGGTCGAGGCAGATGCGCGACGCCACGTCGAACCCGTCGAGGTCGGGGAGGTTGATGTCGAGCAGGACCACGTCGGGACCGAGCTCGGCGCTGGCGGCGAGGCCGCTGGCGCCGTCCTCGGCTTCGCCGACGACATCGAACCCCTCGTGCTCCAGCAGGAGCCGGGCGGCCGAGCGGAAGCTCGGATGATCGTCGACGATGAGAACCTTTTTGCGCACACCGAGAGCGTGCCCAGGATCGCGGGCTTCCAACGTGCGGCTATCCACACACCTGTGCACTGATGTCCGTACGCGTGCGTACCGGTTGGCCCCCGCGGGGCTCAGAGCAGGCCATTCCGGCGTGCACGCGCGACCGCCTGCTCGCGCGAACCAGCGTGGATCTTGGTGTAGATGTTGCGGCAATGGGTCTTGACGGTGTTGACCGAGAGGTACAGCTCGGCGCCGATCTCGCGCTGCGAGAGGCCCGTCGGCAGCAGCCGCAGGACCGCCAACTCGCTGGGGCTCAACACGTCGCGCGGCGAGCCCGGCGGCGCCACGGCGGCCGCGGGACCGGCGAGGCGGCCGAGGTCCGGGCAGCCGGCCAGCAGCGCGGCGGCGCGCGCGTCGCAGGCGGCCGCCTCGCCGGGGCGCTGACAGGCGCGGTGCACCGCGGCCAGGCGCAGGAGCGGCTCGGCGCGCTCGTGCAGGCTCCCGCCGCGTCCCGCCAGCGCGGCAGCGCGTTCCAGCGGCGCGACAGCGCTCTCGCAGGCGCCGGCCAGCTCCAGCAGCCGGCCCTCGGCCAGGGCGCCTGCGCAGGCGACGGCGTGCTCGCCGGTGGCGGGGTCCTCGTCGCGTAGGTCCTCCAGGCGGTCGAGGCGGCGGCGGGCGCCATCGCGGTCGGCGCCCTCGGCCGCGATCAGCGCGAGGTAGCCGGTCGCGTAGGCCAGCGCGAGGCGGTCGCCGTGGATCTCGGCCAGGCCGGCGGCGCGGAGGAAGTGGCGGTAGGCGACGCGAGGGCGGCCGCGCCAGAAGGACTCCAGCGCGCGCAGCAGCGCCTCGGTCGTGTGCCAGAAGCCGCTCTGGGCGTCGAGCCCGGTGACGCGGTCCAGGCGCCGCGCCGTGGCGGCCAGGTCGCCGCGGCGCAGGGCGTCGTGGGCGTGCAGGAGCAGCCCGCGCGTACGCAGAGGTCCTGGGGAGGGCGCCGGTCCCGAGGCGATCAGACGCGCGACCTCCTCGGCCCGGCCGGCCTCCAGCGCGGCCCAGAGGCGCACCGGCCAGAGCCGGGGCTCGGCGTCGGCGGCGTCCGGGGAGAGGGCGTCGAGCCAGGCGAGCACGGTCGGCGCCTCGCCGCGCGCCAGCGCGGCCTCCCAGCGGTCGGCGACGAGCGCGGCGGCGCGCGCCGGACCGGGAGGGGACTGCGGGTGGTCGATCGCGGTGGCGGCACTCAGACGAGGCGGATCGGCGGGCGCGTCGATCGTCATCGCGTGGGTGGCGTGGTGCGACAGCTCCGTCGACGCGGCCGTCGGAGTCCGCGCGGCGATCGCCACGGTCAGCTCGGCCGCCCGCGCGTCGAGCAGCAGCTCCAGCGTCGCGTGGACCTCGGCGGCGGTGCCGAGCCGGTCGAGGCCGTCGAGCACCAGCACCGTGCCATGGCCCGGGACCGCCGCCTCGGCGGCGATCAGGGGCACGATCGCGGGGCGCAGCGCCGGCGCGCCGATGCGCAGCAGCCGCTCGGCCTCGGCGCCGAACCCGGGATGCGCGGCGCGCAGGGCGCCGATGACGCCGCGCCAGAACCGGACGGGATCGGCGTCCTCGGGATCGAGCGCCAGCCAGGCGAACGGCCGGGACTGGCCGGGCGCGTGGGCCCACTGCGCCAGCAGCGCAGAGGCGCCGGCGCCGGTCGCGACGACGAGCGGCGCGTCGCGGGAGGCGACGAGCTGGTCGACGAGCGCGTCACACGCCACGAGCCCGTCGCGGCGGGCCGGGACGTGGTGCTTCGCAGGGGCAACGGCGCCGCGCGTGGGGATCGCGACGTCCATGGTCTGCCGACCCTATCCGCGCGCGGACATCCTGCGGGAGATGTAACGCGCGCGGCACCGGCGCAGACGGGGGCTCCGAGCGCTTACATGCGCTCGTCGACGATGCCCAAGCCGTGCTGATCCTCATCCTCCTGAGCGCCGTCGTGGGCGCGGGCACCGCCCTGAGCCCGTGCGCCCTGCCCGTCCTGCCCGCGCTGCTGTCGGCGGGCGCGGCCGGTGGCCGGCGGCGCCCGGTCGGCGTGGTGGCCGGGCTGTCGCTCACGTTCGCGGTGTCGATCGTCGGCGGCGGCGAGCTGCTGCGCCACGTCGGGCTCGGCGACACCGGGCTGCGTCACGTCGGCATCGCGGTGCTGCTCGTCGCCGGCGTCGTCGCGCTGGCACCGCCGCTGGCCGCGCGCCTGGAGCGGCCGCTGGCGGGCCTCAGCCGTCTGGGCCCGCGCCGCCTGGGCGACGGGTTCGGCTCCGGCCTGCTCGTCGGCGGCGCGCTGGGCTTCGTCTACGCGCCGTGCGCCGGACCCGTCCTGGCGGCGGTCATCTCGATCTCGGCGGCGACCGGGCGGACCGTGGCGATCGCGATCGCCTACGTCGCAGGCTCCGCGATCGTCCTGCTGGGCATCGCGCTCGGCGGCCGCCGCGTGATGGAGCCGCTGCGCCGCGCCGGCGCGCTGCGGGTCCAGCGCGTGCTCGGGGCGGTGATGATCGTCACCGCGATCGTCTTCGCCGCCAACCTCGACCTGCGCTTCGAGACCGCGCTGGCGCGCCACACATCGGCGCTGACGCTGACCGGCGGGCTCGAGCGCTCCGACGCCGTGCAGCACCGCCTGGACCGCCTGCGTGGCAAGGCGAAGTTCGCCGCCGCCGCCACCGCCGGTCCCAAGGCCGACCTGCCCGACCTCGGCGCGGCGCCCGAGTTCACCGGCACGCAACGCTGGTTCAACACGCCGGCTGGCCGGCCGCTGTCGCTGCAGGCGCTGCGCGGCCGGGTCGTGCTCGTCGACTTCTGGACCTACACCTGCATCAACTGCCTGCGCACGCTCCCCTACCTGGAGGCCTGGGATCGTCGCTACCGCGCGGAGGGGCTGACCGTGGTCGGCGTCCACTCCCCGGAGTTCGGCTTCGAGCACGACGCCGGCAACGTGGGACGAGCGATCGCCGCCAACGGCGTCGACTACCCCGTGGTACAGGACAACGACCTGGCGACCTGGAACGCCTGGGGCAACCAGTACTGGCCTGCCGAGTACCTGATCGACGCACGCGGGCGCGTGCGCAGCAGCCACTTCGGCGAGGGCGACTACGCGGGCTCCGAGCGCGCGATCCGGGCGCTGCTCGCCGAGCGCGGCGCAGCCGTGACCGCGGCGCGCGCCCGGCCGCGCGGCACCACGCCGGTGAGCGCCCGTACGACGCCGGAGACCTACGTCGGCGCGGCGCGCGCCCAGGGCTTCGTCGGGACGCCGCCGACGAAGGGGACCCAGGCCTACCGCCCGCCGTCCGGTCCGCTTCCGCTCAACGCGTTCGCGCTCGGCGGGACCTGGAGCATCGGCGACGAAGCCGCGACGGCCGTGAACGTCGCGACCCTGTCGGCGACCGTCCAGGCGCGGTTCGTCTACCTCGTGCTCAGCCCGCCGCCCGGCGGCCGCCGCGGCCACGTCGACGTCGCCCTCGACGGTCATCCCTCCCGCTCGATCACCATCGACGGCCAGCGCCTCTACACGCTCGTCTCAGAGCGGGGCGACGGTCGCCACCACCTGGGGCTCAAGCTGACGCCGGGCACGTCGGCGTACGCCTTCACGTTCGGGTAGACGACGGCAGGACAAGCGCGCGAGCGCGAGCGCCGGGGTCCGCCTTCTGCGGCGGTGACTCTCAGCCCGCTCTCAGCTTCGCCCCAGCTTCCTCAGCCATGCTGCCGGCCATGAGGGTCAAGCGCTACATGATCGTGTCCGCCGCCGTCCTGGCCGCGGGCGCAGGAGCCGGAGGCGCGATCGCCGCGACCAGCGGCAACGACGCCAAGAAGACCGAGCAGTCGGTCCTGGACGACGCGGCCAAGCGGCTGAACGTCACTCCGGACGCCCTGCGCTCGGCGCTCGGCGCCGCCGAGGACGCCCAGCTCGACCAGGCCGTCAAGGACGGCAAGATCACCCAGGCGCAGGCCGACGCGATCAAGGCCGAGCGGGCCAAGGACGGGCGCGTGCTCGGCGGGCCGGGCGCGGGCGGCGGTCGCGGCGGGCACGGCCCCGGCGATCACGGTGCCCCCGGTCCCGGCGGGCCGGCGGCCCTCGACGCGGCCGCCACCGCGCTCGGCCTGAAGGCCGCCGAGCTGCGGACGAAGCTCGATGCCGGCAAGAGCATCGCCGACGTCGCCAAGGACCAGGGCAAGGACATCGCGACCGTCAAGAGCGCGATCAAGGACGCCGTGACCAAGCAGCTGGACGCCGACGTCACCGCCGGCCGCCTGACCGCCGCGCAGCGCACGGAGGAGCTCGCGGAGCTCGACCAGCACCTCGACGACCTCGTCAACCGCACGCCGCCGAAGGCCGGCGAGCGGGGCGTGTGGGCCGCCGGGCATCGCGGGCACCGGCCGTAGCCCCAGTGGCTCGCGCGGCCCACTAGCCTCAACGGGCACACGCAGACCTCGCAGGAGGTTCCTGGGGTCCTCCCAGGAACCTCACAGGAACCGTGCCGATACTGAGCGTGTGATGACCACCGCCACGCCCGAGAGCCACCGCGTCCTTGTCGTCGACGACGAGCCCAACATCGCCGATGTCATCTCCATGGCGTTGCGCTTCCAGGGGTTCACCGTCGAGTCGGTCGGCGACGGCCGCAGCGCCCTGGAGGCCGTGGCGACGTTCAAGCCCGACCTGCTCGTGCTCGACGTCATGCTCCCCGACATGGAGGGCTTCGACGTCGCCCGCCGCCTCAGCGCCGAGCGCGTCCAGGTCCCGATCATCTTCCTGACCGCCCGCGACGCGACCGAGGACAAGGTCCGCGGCCTCACGATGGGCGGCGACGACTACGTCACCAAGCCGTTCAGCCTCGAGGAGCTCGTGGCCCGCATCCGCACGATCCTGCGGCGCGCCGGCCTCTCGCAGCCCGAGACCAGCCGCCTGGCCTTCGAGGACCTCGAGCTCGACGAAGACACCCGCGAGGTCACCCGCGACGGCGAGCTGATCGAGCTGACGGCCACGGAGTACCGGCTGCTGCGCTACCTGATGCTCAACCCGCGCCGCGTGTTGACGCGCGCGCAGATCCTGGACCAGGTCTGGGACTACGACTTCGGCGGCGACGCCCGGGTGCTCGAGACCTACATCAGCTACCTGCGCAAGAAGATCGACAAGCACGGCGCCCCGCTCATCCACACCGCGCGCGGCGTCGGGTACGCGCTGCGCGCGCCGAGGTCCTGACCGCGTGTCGCTGCGCGCCCGGCTGGTCATCGGCCTGCTGATCCTCGCGACGATCGGCTTCGTCCTGCTGGCCAGCGTCACCTACCTCGAGCAGCGCAAGTTCCTGTTCGACCGCGTCGACCAGCAGGCCCGCGCGGCGGTGCAGGTCGGCGGCGGCGGCCCGGGCGGCGGACCGTTCGGCCCCGGCGGCGCGCGCGACGGCGACGACGGTCGCGGCGGCCACCTGCCCGCCGGCGCCGGCCCGGCGCCCGGCACCTGGACCTTCACGCGCGACGCGAACGGCACGACGATCGACCAGGTCTGCCGCGCCTGCTACACCGCGACACCGCCGAAGCTGCCCGGCTCGCTGAAGACGGGCGAGCTGACGACGACCAACTCCGGCGGCACGCGCTACCGCGTGCTGGCCGGCGCGGCGCCCGGAGGCGGCACGACCGTCGCCGCCGTCCCGCTCACCGAGACCGACGCGACGCTGCACCGCCTGCTGCGCACGTCGGCGATGGTGATCGCCGCGATCCTGCTCGTCCTCGGCGCGGGCGCGTGGTGGCTCGTGCGCATCGGCCTGCGGCCGCTGGAGCGCATGGGCAGCACGGCGGGCGCGATCGCCGCGGGGGACCTGTCACGACGGGTGGAGACGGCGACGCCGCGGACCGAGGTGGGCCGTCTCGGCCTCGCCCTGAACCAGATGCTCGACCGCCTCGAGGAGGCGTTCGCCAAGCAGCGCGCCTCCGAGGACCGGCTGCGCCGCTTCCTGGCCGACGCGTCGCACGAGCTGCGCACGCCGCTGGCCTCCATCCGCGGCTACGCGGAGCTGTTTCGCATCGGCGCCGCGCGCGAGCCGGCCGACACCAAGAAGGCGATGAGCCGCATCGAGTCGGAGGCGGCGCGCATGGGTGTGCTGGTCGAGGACCTGCTGACGCTCGCGCGCCTGGACGAGGTGCGCGAGGTCATCCGCGAGGACGTCGACCTGGTGCGGCTGGCCGGCGACGCCGTCGACGACGCGCGCGCCACGGCGCCCGACCGCGAGATCGACCTCGAGTCCCACGGCCGGGCGATCGTCGCCGGCGATCCGCACCAGCTGCGCCAGGTCTTCGCCAACCTCCTGCGCAACGCGCTGGTCCACACCCCGGCCGGGACGCCCGTCGCCGTGACGATCAGCCACGACGGCCCGACGACCGTCCTGGAGGTCCGCGACTACGGCCCCGGCCTGCCGACCGACGACGACGACAGCGCGCTGTTCGACCGCTTCTGGCGTGCCGAGCACGGCCGCGAGCGCGGCAAGGCGGGCGCCGGCCTGGGCCTGGCGATCGTCGCCGGGATCGTCGCGGCCCACGACGGCTCGGTCTCCGCCGAGAACGCCCCGGGCGGCGGAGCCCGGTTCACGGTGCGGCTGCCGGCGGGGACGCCGGCGCCGAGCGGCGCGCAGGACGCGTCGGCGTCGCCGGCGGCCTGAGCACCTCGTCGCGCCTCAGCGCGTCGCGACCTGCGTGACGTGGCGCAGGAACGGCTCGACGTCGAGCCCGCGCCCGGTCACCGCGGTCACCAGGGGCTCGGTGTCCAGGCGCCGGCCGACATGGTGGACATGGTCGGCCAGCCAGAGGCGGACCGCGGACACGTCGCCCGCAGCCAGGGCCTCGTCCTGGGAGCCGGCGTCGGCCTCGAGCGCCTCCCAGAGCTGGGCGGCGATCAACGTGCCGAGCGCGTAGCTGGGGAAGTAGCCGAAGGCGCCCGCGGCCCAGTGGACGTCCTGCAGCACCCCGTCGGCGTCGCTGGGCACTTCGACGCCGAGCAGGCGGCGCATCCCGTCGTTCCACGCCGCAGGCAGGTCGCCGACGTCGAGCCGGCCCTCGATCAGCGCGTGCTCGAGCTCGAAGCGCAGGACGATGTGCAGCGGGTAGGTGACCTCGTCGGCCGAGACGCGGATGAGCGACGGCTGCACGTGGCGGAACGCGGCCAGCAGCGTCGCGGGCTCGACCGCGAAGCCGCCCGCGGTGAGCTCGCCGGCGATCACGCCCGCGAACGCCGGGTTGCGCCCGACGTGGTTCTCCCACAACTTGCTCTGGGACTCGTGGACCGACATCGACGTGCCGTGCCCGAGGTTCGTGCGCGCGAGCTCGGGCGCGATCTGGCGCTCGTAGAGCGAGTGCCCGAACTCGTGCATCGCCGCGAGCACGGACTCCAGCTCGCCGTCCTCGTAGCGCGTCGTGATGCGGCTGTCGCGCTGACCCATGTTGGTGGAGAACGGGTGGGCGGAGACGTCGACGCGCCAGCTGTCGGGCAGCACGCCGAGCCGCGCCAGCGTGCTGGTGACCGCGGCCTCCTGCGCGGCGACCGGCACGTCGAGCAGCGGCGGGGCAGGGCGGTTCGCCGCCTCGGCGACGAGCGGCGGCAGCGCCTCGCCGAGGCGCCCGAAGACCTCCTGGATGCGCACGGCGGTCAGCCCGAAGTCGTAGTCGGCCAGCAGCGCGTCGTACGGCCCGGCGAACTGGTCGGCGAAGCACGCGGCGTACGCGCGCGCCAGCTCGATGTTGCGTCGGAGGACGGGGGCGTAGGCAGCGAAGTCGCCGGCCGCGCGCGCGGCCTGCCAGACGTCCTGGCCCTCGGCGCCGGCCTGCGCGAGCTCGGCGGCCAGGTCGGTCGGCACGCGCCGGTCGCGATCCCAGTCGCGCCGGGCGAGCCGCACGAGGTCGCGGTCGATGTCGGTGAGATCGCTCGCGGCGCCCGCGCCCTCGAGCTCGTCCAGCCACTCGCCGACCTCGTCGGCGGTCGCGCGCTCGTGGGCGAGGCGCTGCAGCGTCGACAGCTGGTGTGCGCGCGCCGGAGAGCCGTCGGGCGGCATCATCGTCCGCTGGTCCCAGGCGGCGAGGTGCCCCAGCAGCGAGAGGTCGGTCAGCTCGGCGAGGCGGGCGCGAAGGGCGTCGAGGGCGGGCATCCCGACACCCTAGAACGAGGGCGCGCGGCTGGGAGATCGCTGAGGGCCGTTGAACCCTTATGTGTCCTTTCTGATCCCTTGAAGCCCGCGCAAGCGCGGCGCCCAACAGTGTCTGCATGACCCCCTCCTCGAAGTTCGCTGCCCTCGGCGCGTGCGCCCTCATCGCCGGGGCCGGCGGCGCCGGCGTCGCGGCGGTCGTCGTCGACGGCCACAGCACGTCCACACCGGCCGCCGCGGCCGCTCCATCGACCTCCCGGCCCGTCGTCGAGACCTCGTCCTCGGCCGCCAAGGACGTGTACAACTCGTCCAAGGACGCCGTTGCGTACATCAGCGCCCAGACTTCCCAGGGCACCGCCACGGGATCGGGCTTCGTCGTCTCCTCCGACGGCAAGATCATCACCAACGAGCACGTCGTCGACGGCGCCACGCAGGTGAGCGTCAAGCTCGGGACCAGCAACCGGTCGCAGCCCGCGACGGTGCTCGCCGCCGACGCGTCCAAGGACCTCGCGCTCCTGAAGGTCGACGCCACCAACCTGCACGCGCTCTCCTTCGGCGACTCCTCCAGCCTGCAGATCGGCGACAACGTGTTCGCCATCGGCAACCCCTACGGGTTGGACCACACCCTGACCAGCGGCATCGTCAGCGCCCTTGATCGTGACATCCAGGCTCCCGACGGCACGCCGATCACCGGCGCCGTCCAGACCGACGCCGCGCTGAACCCGGGCAACTCGGGCGGCCCGCTGCTCGACGCCTCCGGCAAGGTCGTCGGCGTCAACTCGCAGATCGCCACGAGCGGCTCCAGCAGCGGTGGGGAGAGCGGCAACGTCGGCATCGGCTTCGCGATCCCCGCCAAGACGGTGCAGGCCTTCGTCGCCAACCCAACCTCGTCGTCGAGCACCCAGGCGGCGCAGGGCCAGGGCCAGCAGGGCCAGGGCCAGCAGGTCGATCCCTACGGCCAGCCCGACGACCCCTACGGCCAGCAGCAGCAGCAGCAGGTTCCCCAGCTGGTCCTGCCGGGCGGAGCCTAGCCCTCGACGAAGTAGGAGCCGTGACCCTGGCCGTCGGAGAACCAGCGGCTGGTCACGGTCTTCTTGCGGGTGAAGAACTCCACGGCGTCCGGGCCGTGGGCGTGCAGGTCGCCGAGGAACGAGTCCTTCCACCC
>DASYLT010000158.1:0-32654 GCA_036009425.1 Baekduia sp.
AGTTCACTTGCATCCGTCATGACGAAACGGCGCCGCTGCTGGCAGGCGGGGCGCCGTTCGTCGGGATATCCGTCCGCTCAGTCGCTGCGGTGGTGCGCAGCGCGAACATCTTGGGGGTGCACCGTGGGTTACAAGAGCTAAGGGACCAACACGGCGAACCTTTGAGGCGTCCTGGAAAGGGCGCCTCTCGCCTTTAAACGACAGCTCCCGAACGAACTTGAGGCCAGATGGCCCATGGCTGGACGTTTGTGCGAGAGGATGGGCCTTCGTGGACCGTCCGACCGCTCTGGACCTGGCCTTCCTGGACCTCGAGACGCCGCAGGCGCCGCTGCACGTCGGCTGGATCCTGCGCTTCGGGGGCCGCACGCCGTCGCTGGCGGCGCTGCGCCGGCATCTCGATGCGCGGCTGCACGCCGTCCCCCGCTTCCGCCGGCGCCTGGTGCGCCCCGCGCTCGGGGCGCCCCACTGGGTCGACGACGTCGGCTTCGACGTGGCCCGCCACGCCTTCGCGGTGTCGCTCACGGCGCCGGGCGGCGAGCAGGAGCTGCGCGACGTCGCGGGCGCCCTGCTGTCGCAGCCGCTGCCGGGCGGGCGACCGCTGTGGCGGATGTACCTCGTAGATCGGCTGCAGGACGATGACGACGGCGGCTTCGCGCTCGTCGGGCAGGTGCACCACGCGCTCGTGGACGGCATTGCCGCGATCGAGGTCGGGATGCTGCTGTTCGGCGCGGCCGAGGGCGACGGCGGCGCGGAGCGCTCGTCGGGATGGGTCGCCCGGCGTGGGCCGTCCGAGGCCGAGGCCGCGCGGGCGACGGTGGGCGCGCGGGCGCGTGCAGCGGTCGGTGCGGCACGGACCCTGTCGGGCGCGGCGCTGACCCCGGGCGCCCCAGGCGCGGTGCGCGACGCCGCCCGGGCGATCGAGTCGCTGGCGCGGCCGGTCATCAGGACTCAACTGGATCGCTCGGCCACCCGCGAGCGGGCCGTGGCGCTGGCGTCGGTGCCGTTCGCGCTCGTGCGCGACGTGGGCCGCCGGCACGGCGCCACGGTCAACGACGTCCTGCTGGCGGCCTCGACGCTCGCGCTGCGCGCGGAGCTGCGCCGCCGCGGCGATCCGGTCGAGGCGCTGCGTGCGCTGGTCCCGATCAGCGTGCGCACCGACGACCCCGCCGCGCTCGGCAACCGCATCTCGTTCCTGCCCGTCGAGCTGCCGGTCGGCGAGCCCGACCCGCGCCGCGTCCTGCGGCTGCAGCGCACCCGCACGGCGACGGCCAAGCACAGCGGCGGCGCGGGTGCGCTGGAGGGCCTGGCTCGCGCGGCGGACGCGCTGCCCGGCCCGGCCCGGCGCCTGCTGACCCGCTCGGCGGTCCGGGCGGTCGGGTTCAACCTGGTCGTCTCCAACGTCCCCGGGCCGCCGGTGGCGTTGTCGCTGCTGGGCCGCCCGCTGCGGGCGATCCACCCGATGGTGCCGCTGTTGCACGGCCACGCGCTGACCATCGGCGCGGTCTCCTACGCCGGCCGCCTCAACCTCGGCCTGGCCGCCGACGCGGCGGTGCTCCCCGAGCCGGCGGTGCTGGGCGCCGAGCTGGAGGCGGCGTTCGCGACGCTGGGCGCGGCGGGAGCGTCGGCGCCGCCGGGCGCCACGCCGTGGGGCGCCCGCGCCCGCGCCCGCCGTCAGCGCGCGGCGAGCCGGTAGACCGGGCCCGACTGCGACACGACGTAGACGCGGCCCGCGGCGTCCTCACCGAACGAGTCGAGACCCTCGACCTTCTTGACGCCGGGGATGGCGCGGTCGCCGGTGGCGCGCCCGGCGGAGAGGCGCGCGCTGCGCAGCTCGCCCTTGCAGTAGTCGCCGTAGACGTAGCGGCCGAGCAGTCCGGGCACGGCCTTGTCGCGGACGATGTAGCCGCCGGTGATGGAGCACCAGCCGTCGGGGTGCGTCTTGGTGATCACGGGCTTCAGCGCGGCGGGGGCCGGCTCGTCGAACAGGCGCTTGTCGCCCTCGAACGGGCGCCACCCGAAGTTCGCGCCGCGGCCCTTGCCCTTGCGCACGAAGTCGATCTCCTCGACGGCGTCCTGGCCGACGTCGCCGATGACGAGATCGCCGCGGGCACGGTCGAAGCTGAAGCGCCACGGGTTGCGCAGGCCGTAGGCGTAGATCTCGGGACGCGCGCCGGCCAGGCCGACGAAGGGGTTGGAGCCCGGAACGGTGAACGGCCGGCCGCCGCTGGGGCGCGGATCGATGCGCAGGATCTTGCCGAGGGGCGAGGCCAGGTTCTGGGCGTTGCCGCGGGCGCCGTGCTGGTCGTTACCGCCGCCTCCGTCGCCGGTGCCGACGTAGAGCAGGCCGTCGGGGCCGAACGCCAGCTGGCCCCCGTTGTGATTGGCCTCGGGATCGTCGTGGACGAACAGCGGGCGCGCACTGCCGGGGTCGGCGACGTCGGCGCTGCGCCGGTGGTACTCGACGAGGTGTTCCTTGCTGTCGGTGCCCGTGAAGTAGATGTAGAACAACCCTGAGGTGGCGTAGTCGGGCGCGAAGGCCAGTCCGAGGAGGCCCTGCTCGCCGCCGGCGGTCACCTGGCTGCGGACGTCCAGGAACGTGCCGGCGGGGCGGCCGCCGCGCAGCAGCCGGATGCGTCCCGCCTGCTCGACGATGAAGAGGCGGCGGCGGTCGCCGGGAGGCGCGGTGACGTAGAGCGGGGATTCGAACATGCCGACCTGGATGAGCCGGACGCCGGTCGCGGCGGCGGCGCCCGCCGCGGCGTCGTCGGTCGCCGTCTGGAGGTCGGCCGGCGCCGGCGCCTCGCCGGTGGACTGCGCGCCGGCGCGATCGTCGTCGCTGCCGCAGGCGACGAGCACGACGGCGGCCAGCAGGACGGCGGAGCAGAGCGCGCGGCGGAGCATGGCGCGCAGGATGCCAGGGGAGGTCCGGGCTGCGCGGCGGTCGGCGGCCGACGCGGTACCCCGCACATGGGTACGCGTGCATACCGTTCTCGCGCCCCTCGGCCCCAATGTGCCCTGCAACACACAGTCGGTGCAGGTTCGTTTCAAACCTGCACGTCAGACGGCGCCACTGCCTGCGCGCCGGCCCTTCCGCCCGCCTTCTCCCCTCCTCCTTTCCATGCAGAACTCCCCCGCGCCCGCGGCCCGCAGCGCCGTGCGCCGCCTCTCCCTCGCCCGCCTCATCTCCCTGGCCGGGACCGACGCCTCCGCCGTGGCCGTCAGCTTCGGCCTCTACACCCAGACCGGGTCGGTCCGGTGGCTCACCGCGAGCCTGCTGGTCATGTTCGGGCTGGGCAGCCTGTCGGCCCCGCTCGGCGGCGCGCTCGCTGACCGCTACGACCGTCTGCGCCTGATGCTCGGTGCCGACCTCGCCGCCGTCGGCATCTTCGCCACCATGGCGTTCGTCCATACACCCGGCGCGCTGCTGGGCCTCTGCGTGCTGGCGACGCTGGCCGGCAGCATCCACGGTCCGGCCGCCGCGGCGGCCATCCCCGCCGTCGCCGGCGAGGAGCACCTCTCCTGGGCCAACAGCCTGCTCGCCACCGGCGGCAACATCGGCAAGACCGCCGGGCGCCTCGGCGGTGGCCTGCTGGTCGCCGCGCTGGGGACCGGTCCGGTGTTCGCGCTGGACGCCGCGACGTTCGCCCTGTCGGCGGCCCTGATCTGGTCGGTGCGCGAGACGGTCGCGGCGCCGCTGCGCGCCGCCGCGTCTCGCCGCGCGCCCAGCGGCGGCCGGGCCGGCTGGGCGACGCTGCTCTCCGATCCGACCCTGCGGCTCGTGATCGGGTCCTCCGCCCTGGCCACGCTGATGACGAGCTTCACGATGACCGCCGAGGCACCGCTGGCGACCGCGTTCGGCGCGGGCGCGATCGGGCTCGGCGCGCTCGCGGCGAGCTGGTCG
Organism: Baekduia sp.; assembly: GCA_036009425.1. Taxonomy (GTDB): domain Bacteria; phylum Actinomycetota; class Thermoleophilia; order Solirubrobacterales; family Solirubrobacteraceae; genus Baekduia. The sequence continues at coordinate 3,902 of DASYLT010000158.1, forward strand.
CTCGGCATGGTCGGCGGCTCCTGGGCCGCCGGACGGCTGCTGAACGCCGACAACGAGCCCGCGGGCCTGCTCGCTGGCCGCCTCCTGATGGGCGCCGGGATCGGAGCGGTCGCACTCACCCCGGTGTTCTGGCCGGCGCTGGCCTGCTACGTCGTCGGCGGCGCCGCCGGTGGCTTCCTGCTGGTCGCCTCGACGTCCATGATCCAGCGCGCCGCGTCCGAGGAGACGCGCGGCCGTGCCCTGGCCAGCGCCGAGGGCGCCAAGACGGCCGCGTTCGGCGTCGGCGTCGTGACCGCCGGGCTGGTCGTCGGCCAGATCGGCCCGCACCTCACCTACGCCATGGTCGGGCTCGGGGTGCTCGTGAGCGCCGTCCCGCTGGCCCGGCTCGTGATGCTGCGGGCCGCCGAGGCGCGCGGCGAGGTCGCCGGACGCGCCGTTGCGGCGATGTCGCCGGTGGCCGCCGCGGCCTAGGGGTGGCGGCGGCGCGGCCCCCGTGGGCCCGCTGCACGACAATGCGTGAGTGCCCGCCGCCGCCGCGCACCCCACTGCCGCGCGTGCCGTCCGGATCGCCCTCGACGGGACCGTGACGGCCGCGCACGCCGCGCTGCTGGTGCACGGCGACGCGCGGCCGTTCGCGCTGACCGGGCGCTGGGCGGGGGCGGCGGCGCTGGTGGGCAGCGAGCCCGTCCGCGTCGCGCGCGACGAAGAGGATCCCTTCGCGCTGCTCGACGAGCAGCCCGCGGTCGACGGTGCCCCCACGGGCTTCGTCGGCGGCGGCTGGTTCGGGATGCTGGGCTACGGCCTCGGGCGCCGGATCGAGGCGCTGTCGCCGCCACCACCGGCCCCCGAGCGGCTCCCCGACGCGGTCCTCGCGTTCCACGACCACGTCCTGGTCCTCGACGACGACGGCCGTTGGTGGTTCGAGGCGCTGTGGACCGATGAGCGCTCCGGCGCGCTCGAGGCCCGGCTGGCGGTCCTGCGCGAGCGCGTCGCGGCCGGCGTGCCCGAGCGGTCTGGTGGGATCGCGGTCGCGGCGGGTCCGTGGTGGGCGACGCCCTCGCCGGCCGGCCACGCCCGTGCGGTCGCCGCGTGTCGCGAGCGGATCGCCGCGGGGGATCTCTTCCAGGCCAACCTCTCGCTGCGTCTGCGCGCGGGGCTCGAAGGGGAGCCTGTCGATCTCTTCACGCGCGGCGTCGCAGCGCTGTCGCCCGACCGCGCAGCGTGGCTGAGCGGCCCGTGGGGCGCCGTGGCGAGCCTCTCGCCGGAGCTGTTCGTCGAGCGTCGCGGCGACGAGGTGCGCAGCGCCCCCATCAAGGGAACGCGACCGCGCCCGGCCGACCCCGCGGCGGCCGAGGCGCAACGGGTCGAGCTCGCCGCCGCCCCGAAGGACCGCGCCGAGAACGTGATGATCGTCGACCTGATGCGCAATGACCTCGGGCGGGTGTGCGAGCCGGGGTCGGTGCGGGTCACGGCGCTGGCCGAGGTGCGCCCGCACGCGGGCGTGTGGCATCTGGTCTCCGAGGTCGCCGGCCGCCTGCGCGCCGGCATCAGCGACGCGAAGCTGGTCTCGGCGCTGTTCCCCCCCGGGTCGGTCACCGGCGCGCCGAAGGTGGCGGCCATGGACGTCATCAGCGAGCTGGAGTCGACCGCGCGCCAGGCCTTCTGCGGCGCGTTCGGCTTCGCGAGCCCGGCGGCGGGCCTGGAGCTGAGCGTCGCGATCCGCACGTTCGAGTGCCACGACGGCGAGCTCTGGCTCGACGTCGGCGGCGGCGTCGTCGCCGACTCCGACCCCGACGCCGAGGCCGCCGAGTGCCTGGCGAAGGCGCGTCCCCTGCTCGCCGCGATCGGCGCGACGCTGGAGGTCGACGGTGGCGAGGGCGCTGCGAGCGCGGAGGGCCCGGTCCCCCGCCGACTCGGCGTCCACCCGGTGCCGCGGCCCGATCCGGCCGCCGGGATCTTCGAGACGCTGCTGGTCCGCGACGGCCTGGCGGTCGCGGCGCAGGAGCACCTCGAGCGGCTGGGCCGATCCGCTCAGGAGCTGTACGCTGTCGCGCTGCCCGCCGCGCTTCCGGCGCTCCTGCAGCACGCGGCCGTCGAGCAGGGCGGTCCGTGCCGGATCCGCGTCGTGCTGCGCCCCGACGGCGACGTGCGCCTCGAGGCCGCACCGCTACCCGGAGCCCGAGCGCCCGTCGCGCTGGAGCCGATCACCCTCCCCGGCGGTCTCGGCGCGCACAAGTGGCGCGACCGGCGACTGGTCGATGCGTGGGACTCGGCGGTGGCACCGGCGATCCCGCTGCTGGTCGACCTCGACGGCCGCATCCTCGAGACGACCCGCGCGAGCGTCTTCGCCTTTCGCGACGGCGCGCTGGTCACGCCACCGCTCGACGGCCGCATCCTCCCCGGCGTCACCCGCGCGCGCACCCTCGTCGAGGCGGCTGCCCTCGGCGTCCCGACCGTCGAGCGCCCGCTGACCCTCGACGAGCTCGGCGCCGCCGACGCGGTCCTGACCTCCGGCGCCCTGCGGGGGCTGGAGGCCGTCGCGGCGGTGGGTTCCGCGCTCCTCGCCCAGCCCGACGACCGCCTCTCGCCGCTCATCGAGCTCCTCAGCCCAGCCCGTTAGTGGGCCGCGCGGAGACGTTGCACCGCAGCCGTTCCCGGGCGACCCACTAGAACGCGGTCGCCAGCGCGAGTGGGAACACGGGCCCGGCGCCCTTCTGGCGCAGCTGCCCGGCGACCATCGCCAGCGTCCATCCGCTGAAGCGGATGTCGTCGACCAGCAGCACCGGCTCGGCCGGCACCGCACCCGCGACCGCGAACGACCCGCGGACGTTGGCCACCTGCTGGGCCGCGTTGGCCATCTCGCGCTGTGGCGGCCCGTCGGTCACGCGCTGCAACACGGGCGCGAACGGCAGGCCCAGCGCCGCCGCCAGGCGCGCCGCGAAGTCGGGCACCAGCTCGCCGCTGCGCAGCGACGGCATCGCCGTCACCCAGCCGAGGCCGACGTTCCAGCTGCGCACCGCCTCGGCCGCCGCGGCGACCAGCTCGTCGTCGAAGCGGCCACCCGAGCGGCCGGCCTGCACGAGCGGATCCCATCCGCCGTCGCCCAGGCGCGCCAGCGCACGACCTTCCTCGGCCCGCACGTGCTCGGGGATCTTCTTCATGCGGCCCTCGGAGTCGGGGGCCATCTTCTTGACCTCGAGCACCATCGGCCGCGACCGCAGGTGCAGCGCCGCATCGCGCACCAGCAGCGGCTCCAGCGGCCCGTCGAACCGCGGCCCGACGCAGACCGAGCAGCGCCCGCAGTCCTGCGGGTCGGGATCGTCGAGCTCCTCCTGCAGCGCACGCATCAGGCAGCGACCGTCGGTCCCGAACGCGGCCATCGCGGCCTGCTCGCGCCGGCGCAGCTCCGTGATCCGGGCGTAGCGCTCGCCGTCGTACGTCCACGACGTCCCGGGCTGGGCGATCCAGCGCGAGCCGTTGCGGTCCACGGCGCCCTCGACGTCCAGCACCTTCATCAGCCCCTCGATCCGCGAGCGGCCGAGGTTGACCTGCGCCATCAGCTCCTGCGTCATCGCGCCGTCGTTGCCGACGGCCTCGAGGTGCTCCAGCACGCGGTCGACGACCTCGCGGCGCGGGAACGCCTGCTCGATGAAGAAGTCCTGGATACGCCGGTCCTCGGCGCCGCGCAGCAGCACGACCTCGGCGCGATCGATGCCGCGGCCGGCACGCCCGACCTGCTGGTAGTAGGAGATGACCGAGCCCGGCGCCTGGTAGTGCACCACGAACCCGAGATCGGGCTTGTCGTAGCCCATGCCCAGCGCGCTCGTCGCGACGACGGCCTTCAGCTCGTTGCGCAGCAGCCGGTCCTCGACGTCCACCCGCCGGTCGGTCTCGACCTCGCCGCTGTAGGCCTCCGCGGCGATGCCCTGCGCGGTCAGCCACGTCGCGACGAGGTCGGCGTCGCGCTTGGTGAGCGTGTAGACGATCCCGGAGCCGGGCAGCTCCGGCAGCCGCTGGGCGAGCCATGCGAGGCGGTCGGCCTGCGACGGCAGGTCGACCACCTCGAAGCGCAGGCTCGACCGGCCGAGCGCGCCGCGGTAGGTCCGCAGCTCCGCCCGCTCGCGACCCTCCTGCAGCTGCTCGGAGACGTCGGCGACCACGCGGTCGTTGGCGGTCGCCGTCGTGCAGAGCACGCCGACGCCGTCGGGCAGCCGCTCGAGCATGTCCCCGATGCGGCGGTAGTCGGGCCGGAAGTCGTGGCCCCAGTCGCTGATGCAGTGCGCCTCGTCGACCACCAGCAGCCCGACGCGCTGCGCGAACATCGGCAGCATCTGCTCACGGAACTGCGGGTTGTTGAGCCGCTCGGGACTGATCAGCAGCAGATCGACCGAATCGCTCTCCAGCAGGCTCGACACCTCGCTCCACGCATCGCGGTTGGTCGAGTTGATGGTGTGGGCGCGCAGGCCGAGCTTGCGCGCCGCGTCGATCTGGTTGCGCATGAGCGCCAGCAGCGGGGACACGATCAGCGTCGGCCCGGCGCCGGCCTCGCGCAGCAGCGCCGTCGCCACGAAGTACACCGCCGACTTGCCCCAGCCGGTGCGCTGCACGCACAGGACGCGCGCGCGATCGTCGACGAGGTCGCGGATCGCGTCGAGCTGGTGCTCGCGGAACTGGGCGTCAGGTCCGGCGAGGGCGTGGAGGTGCTGCTCGGCGCGGGTGTCGATGGCGGTGCTCATGTGGCCCTCGACGGTAGGGGACGGCGCGGGCGACACCGCCCGGCTGCGCAGTCCGGGCACGTTCCCTGCGCCAACTCGGCACACGGCGTGCGCCTCGCGTGACCTCACGAAACGTACGCTCGCCTCGTTGAACACCTCGACCCCGGGTTCGGCCATGACCGAACCGTCGCGCCTCTAGCGTCCTGCCCCACATGACCCCCGTCCTCACGCCCGCGCCCCCGAAAGCGCCACCGGTGTCCGCGCTGCTCGTGCTGGCCGCCGCCGTGACGACCGTCGCCCTCTGGGCCTCGGCCTTCGTCGGGATCCGCGCCGCGGGTCAGGACTTCTCCGCCGGCGCGCTCTCGCTCGCGCGCCTGCTCCTGGGCAGCGCCGCGCTCGGCGCGCTCGTCCTGATCCGCCGCGAGCCGCTGCCGCCGCGCGCCGACGCGCCGCGCCTGATCCTGTGCGGCGTCCTGTGGTTCGGGATCTACAACGTCGCGCTCAACGAGGCCGAGCGCCACGTCGACGCGGGCACCGCCGCGATGCTCGTCAACGTCGGGCCGGTCCTGATCGCCGTCCTGGCCGGCGTGCTGCTCAAGGAGGGCTTCCCGCGCACCCTGCTGGCCGGCTGCGCCGTCGCGTTCGCCGGTGCGGTGCTGATCGGGATCGCGACCTCCGACAGCGGCCTGGCCGCCAGCGGGGGCGCCGCGCTCTGCCTCGTGGCGGCGATCACCTACGCGGGCGGCGTGGTGGCGCAGAAGCCGCTGCTGAGTCGCAGCTCGCCGCTGGCGATCACCTGGCTGGCGTGCGTCATCGGCGCCGCGTGCTGCCTGCCGTTCGGCCCCCAGCTCGCCGGCGAGGTCGGCGACGCCGGCGGCGAGGCGATCGGCTGGACGATCTACCTCGGCCTGTTCCCGACCGCCATCGCGTTCACCCTCTGGGCCTACGCGTTGACGCACACCACCGCCGGGCGCATGGGCGCCACGACCTACCTGGTGCCGCCGCTGGCCACGCTGATGGGCTGGGCCTACTTCGGCGAGACGCCGCCGGCGCTCGCGCTGGCCGGCGGCGCGCTGTGCCTCGGCGGCGCCGCGCTGGCGCGGAGGGGACGCTGACCGTAGGTTTCCCGACCATGAGCCCGGAGCCCGAGATCCTGCGCCTCGCGGCGTTCACCGACGTCCCGGAGGGCGGCAACCCCGCCGGGGTCGTCCTCGACGCCTCCACGCTCGACGCCGCGACCATGCAGGCGATCGCGACCGACGTCGGCTACTCCGAGACCGCGTTCCTCACCGGTGGGACCGGCGGCGCCTACGACGTGCGCTACTTCAGCCCCGCGGCCGAGGTCCCGTTCTGCGGCCACGCGACGATCGCCACGGCGGTCGCGCTCGCCCAGCGCGACGGGGCCGGCGACGTGCTGCTGCGCACGCGGGCCGGCCCGGTCGCGGTGCGCACCGCCACGGACGCAGGCGGCGCGACCACCGCCACGCTGACCAGCGTGCACCCCGAGGTCCTCGCGATCGACGACGCCGACGTCGACGCCGCGCTCACCGCCCTGCGCTGGAACCGCGACGATCTCGACCCGGCGCTCCCGCCCCGCATCGCCTTCGCCGGAGCCCGGCACCTGGTCCTCGCCGCGGCCACCCGCCGGCGGCTCGCGGAGTTGGACTATGACTTCGCGGCGCTCGAGTCTTACATGTCGGCGCGCGATCTCACCACGGTCGACCTGGTCTGGCGCGAGGACGCCACGACCTTCCACGCCCGCAACCCGTTCCCCGTCGGCGGAGTCGTCGAGGATCCGGCCACCGGCGCGGCGGCCGCCGCCTTCGGCGCCTATCTACGCGAGCTCGGCGCGGTGCAGCCGCCCGTGCGGATCACCGTCCACCAGGGCGACGACATGGGCAGGCCCAGCCGGCTGCTCATCGATCTCGAGCCGGGCCAGGCCGCCGTCCAGGTCACCGGCGGCGCCGTCCGGATCGCACCGGTGAGTGCCTTGGAGGCGATCGCTGCCGGCCTCTGGCGCTGGACGGCGCGCCACCCCGACTGGCACCCGAGCGGCTTCGGCGCCGAGGTCGCGAGCTTCGCGCTGACCGCCGGCGACGAGCTGCTCCTGCTCGACCCGCTCATGCCCGACGACGATCGCCACGACGCCGCGCAGGAGGAGCTCGACGGGCTCGCGGCCGACGCCAGCGCCGTCCACGTGCTCATCACCATCCCCTACCACGTGCGTTCCGCCGAGCCCCTCGCCGAGCGCTACGACGCCCGCATCTGGGGACCGCCCAAAGCGATCAACAAGCTCGAGGACGCGGGCCGCTTCACGCCGGTCGACCCGGACGCCGAGCCCGGGCCCGCCGGCGTGCAGGCCTTTGCCATCGGCCGCCCGCAACGCAGCGAGCGCCCGCTCTGGATCCCGTCCCACCACGCGATCGCCTTCGGCGACGCGCTCGTCACGACGCCCGACGGCGACCTTCGCCTCTGGGCGCAGGAGCCGGTCGACGACCGGCGCACCGCCTTCTACCGCGACCGCTTCGTCCCGACCCTCGCGCCCCTGCGCGACCTGCCGGCGCAACGCATCCTCACCACCCACGGCGCGCCGATCCTCACCAACGGCCGCGCCGTCCTGGCCACCGCGCTGGACACCGCGCCCTGGCACCACCGCGGCTGAGGCGCACGGCAAACACGCCCACAACGACCGAAGGCCCGCAATCGCGGGCCTTCGTGCGGTTCGGGTCTTCTGGGTGTTGCGGCATCGGGGCGCCCGGATTCGAACCGGGGACCTCGCCGACCCGAACGGCGCGCGCTACCAGGCTGCGCCACGCCCCGAGGTACGACCGAAGTCTACTCGGCCGAGCCGGCCACGGCCTTGTAGTACCGGACCGCAAGCCCCGTGACGAGCGTCTGGAAGGCGGAGTCGAGGGTGGCGCCCTCGCGCTGTGCCCACTGCGCGAGGCCATCGTCCTCGATCGCCTGGGCCTCGGCGATGACGTCGTCGCACAGATCCGGATGGCGATCGGCGAAGTACGCGCCGATCGAGTAGAGCCCGGTGTCGGTCAGCGACGCGAGCAGCTCGCCGGGGCCGGCCGGGTCGGTCCCCGCCCGGTCGTCGGTCACTTGCCTCCGAGGAGGCCGCCGACGACGACGCCGACGCCCTGGGTGACCTGGTCGACCGCGCCGCCTGCGGCAGCACCGGCGTCCTTGACCGCGCCGCCGGCCTGGCCGCCGACGGTCCCGCCGACCGCGCCGGTCGCGTTCTTGACGACGTCGCCCGCCGAGGCCGCAGGGGCCGCCGCCGCCGGCTGTGTGAGCTGCGAGACGTCGGGCTGCACCAGCGGCTGGGAGCTGCCGCCGGCCACGCCGCTGACCGCACCGGTCACGGCGCCGACGACGCCCGTCGCGCCCTGGACGGCGCCGGTCACGGCGGTCGCCGCGCCAGATGTCGCGCCGCCGGCGGCTTGCTGGGTGGTCGTCCCCGCGGCCGACGTCACCGGCTTGGTCGCCGCAGACGTGGCGTCCGACGCCGCGCCCGTCACCGACGACGCGCCGCCGCCGGTCAAAGCGCCACCACCGCTCTTGGTCCCTGAGCCAGCCGGCGCGCCCGTCGTGGCGCCGCCACCCGCCGGGCTCGCGCCCACCGCCCCGGATGCGCTCCCGTTCGCCGGCGCGGTCGCCGGCGCAGCACCCGTCGCGGCCGGCGGCCGCACCGTCGCCGCGGCGCCCGTGCTGCGCAGCGGCGTCACCGTCGCGGCGCGACGTGCCGCGGCGCCCGCCGTGCCACTCGGCGCGCTCGCCGCGGCCGAGCCCTGAACGATCGGCGCGTCGTGGTGCGAGCCCGCCGACCCGTGGTCGACGGCGTTCGTGCCCAGCCCCGCGGCCGCCAGCGCGGTCGCGACGGCGGCGCCCTTCATCCAGCCCGACATGGTCGACTCGCCGTAGGTCGCCGCCGCCATAGACATCTGCGTCAGCGCCGGACCGTGACCCGCGACGGCCGCCGCGGTGTCGCCCGAGCCGCCCGGCAGCCACCGCTTGCGCAGGAACCCGGGCAGCGGCAGGAACGCGGCGATCTTCGCCCGCGCCGGCCGGCGCGCCAGGACGGCGGCGTCGAGGCCGGCCATCACGGCCTGCCGGCGGCACGGCTGGCAGTGGGAGATGTGGCTCCCCACGCGCCGCGTGTCGCGCGTGCCGAGCCGGCCGTGGCCGACGTCGGCGATGAGCGCCTGGATCCGCAGGCAGCGCTCGCCGGTGACGAGCTCCTCGTACTCCTCGGTCAGCCGCCGGCGGGCGCGGAAGAGCGTCGACTCGACCGACGCCCGGCTCATGCCGAGCCGTTCGCCGATCTCGCGGTAGGACAGCCCCTCGAGCTCGCGCAGCACCAGGATCTGGTGATGGGCGTCCGACAGGCCGCCGAACGCGCCGCACAGGTGGTCGAGGCTCTCCTTGGTGCCGACGGCGGCGTCCGGCGACGGGCTGGTCGCCGCCAGCTTGACGTGATCGGCGGCGCCCAGCGCGTCGTCGGCGTCGTAGCTCACCTCGTCGGTGCGCCGCGACCGGCGGAACGCGTCGATCGACGCGTTCTTGGCGATCTCGTAGATCCACGGCTTGAAGGCGATGGGCCGATCGGTCTGGCGCATCCGCCGCAGCGCGGAGACGAAGACCTCCTGCGTCAGGTCCTCCGCGCGCCCGTGGTCGCGCACCATGCCGAAGAGGTACGCGGCGATGCGCCGGTGGTAGCGGTGATACAACCGCTCGAACGCGTGGTCGTCCCCGGCGCGAACCGCCTGGACCAGGTCGTGATCGGTGACATCTGATCGGCTCCGCGCGGTGGCGGAGATCCCGGGTGCGGCGAGCGTGGCCAAAATCCCGTTCCCTGTTCCCCTTGCACACGACCCCATCCCGTGGCCGCGCCCTGCGGGAACTGTAGCGTTTCCCTTACCTCACATGCCAGCAATCTCACAAGTCGTCGACCACCTGGACCGTCTGCTCGAGGTCGACGCATTCCGGGACTATGGCCCCAACGGCCTGCAGGTACCCACGAACGCCGAGGTTCAGACGGTGGTCACCGGCGTGTCGGCGAACGTCGCGCTGATCGAGCGCGCCGTGGGCGAGGAGGCCGACCTCGTCCTCGTCCACCACGGGCTGTTCTGGCGCGGCGAGCCGCTGGAGATCACGCGCCTCAAGCACCGCCGGCTGACGCCGTTCTTCGCGCACGACATGGCGCTGGCGGCCTACCACCTGCCGCTCGACGCCCACCCCGAGCACGGCAACAACGCGCTGATCGCCGCCGGCCTGCGGGCCGAGACCGTCGGGCGCTTCGCCGAGCAGGGCGGGCGGCCGATCGGCGTCCACGTCCGCTTCGAGGGCGACGGCCTGACCATCGACGAGCTGACCGAGCGCGTCCGGGCGCTGGTCGGCGGCCGGGCGCCGCTGGTGGTCGCCGGCGGACCGGAGCGCATCCGGACGCTGGGCATCGTCTCCGGCGCCGCCACCGACGACGTCCACGAGGCGATCGACCTCGGCCTCGACGCGTACCTCACGGGCGAGCCCGCCGAGCGCGCCTTCTCGATCGCCCACGACGCGGGGATCCACTTCCTCGCCGCCGGCCACCACGCCACCGAGACGTTCGGGATCCGCCGCCTCGGCGACCTGCTCGAGCGCGAGTTCGGGGTGCGGCACGTGTGGGCCGACGTGCCCAACCCGATCTAGTGTCGTGATTCGGAAATTCGCGGGGCAGCATGCGCCCGAATTTCCGACTCACGACACTCGGCCACCGGCCCGCCCTCCGCCACCAGCGCCGCCAGCGCGCGCACCGCCGGCAGCACCGACGGCTCGGGCAGGTTCGCGTAGCCCAGCAGCAGCCGGCCGACGCCGCCGTGCTCGAAGCCGTAGATCCCGACGCCGCCCTCCCAGGAGCGCGCCAGCAGCGGGCCCAACGGGACGTGACCCGGCAGGCGCGCGGAGATGTGCAGCCCCGCCGAGATCCCCTCGCGCTCCAGCTGGGGCAGGTGCTCGTCGAGCCCGGCGACGAGCGCGTCGCGCCGCCGCCGGTAGCTCGTGCGCATCCGGCGCAGATGGCGGTCCAGGTCGCCCCGCTCCACGAACCGCGCGAGCGCGAGCTGCTCGAGCTGCGGGCTGCCCGAGTCGGCGAGCGCCTTGGCGTCGGCGACCGCGTCGATCAGCCCGGGCGGCACGATCATCCATCCCAGCCGCAGCGCCGGCGCCAGCGTCTTGGACGCCGATCCCAGGTAGACGACGCGCGCCGGGGCCAGCGCCTGCAGCGCGCCCACGGGGTCGCGGTCGAAGCGGTACTCCCCGTCGTAGTCGTCCTCGAAGATCCACGCGTCGCGGGCGGCCGCCCAGTCCACGAGCTGGGCGCGGCGCTCCGGCGCCAGCGACATGCCGAGCGGGAACTGGTGAGAGGGCGTCACCAACACCGCCCCGACGTCGGCCGTGTCGAGGGCGTCGACGACCAGCCCGGCGGCGTCCACCGGGATCGGGACGAACCGCAGCCCTTCGGCCGCGAAGACCCGGCGGTGGATCGGGAAGCCGGGGTCCTCCACGGCCACCCGCAGGACCCCCGCACGCCGCAGCGCACGGGCCAGCAGGGCGATCGCCTGGGTGATCCCGGTGCAGACGACGACGCTCTCGGGCGCGGCCGCCACGCCCCGCGCCCGGCCCACGTAGGCCGCCAGCACCGAGCGCAGCTCCGGAGCGCCGACCCGGTCGCCGTAGCCGAGGGCGGCGTCGGGCGCGTCGCGCAGCGCGTCGCGCAGCGCCGCCGCCCACGCACGCCTCGGGAACGCCGACAGGTCGGCCGCCTCCACGCGGAAGTCGAAGCGCACCGGCGGAGCCACGCGCTGCACCGGCGGCTCGGTGGGGTCGTGGCGCGCGACGCTCGCGACGCGCGTCGCCGCCCCCGGCCGCGCGACCAGGAAGCCCTCGGCCACGAGTTGCGCATAGGCCTCGACGACCACGCCGCGGGAGACCCGCAGCTCCGCGGCCAGAGCCCGCGTCGAGGGCAGCGGCGTGCCGGCGTGCAGCGCCCCGCGACGGATCCCGTCGCGCAGCTGCCCCTCGAGCTGGTCGCGCAGCGGGCGGTCGCCGGTGCGGTCGATCGTCACCATGAGGTCGAGGCCGAGGTGGTCTGCAGGCGTCACCTCCGGCACTCTGACAGCGAGCCGCAGCACCGGAACTCCATCTTTCGGCCTTTGCGCTTGAGGCCGTCCACGGCGCGCGCTACGTTTGCTCGGTCACTATCTCCCACACAGGAGGCATGCCGATGGCCATTCACCTGACGCCGACCGAACTCGCCCGCGAGTCCGGACTCGAACGGCGCGACGTCATCGCCAAGTGCATGGAGCTCGGCGTCCCGATCTTCCAGGGACGCATTGACAAGACCCTCTTCCTCGCGTCGCTGCAGGACGCCGGAACGGTCCGCCAGATGCCCGCGGAGGCCACGGCCTAAGCGGCCTGCGGATGCCGCTCGCGCGCCGGGCGCGCGGACCTTAGACTCCTCCGTTGACAGGCTGTCAACGCAGCAGGAGGAGGAGCAATGGAGGCTGGCACAACGCCTGCCCGCAGCACCGGGTCGACGACGATCGCCGATCTGGGCGCACGCGCCGCGGAGACCTTTGGCGACCAGGTCGCCATCAAGCACAAGGTCGACGGGGCGTGGCTCGACGTCACCTTCGCCCAGATGGGCGACATCGTCGACGAGATCGGCCTCGGCCTCATCGCGCTGGGCCTCCAGCCCGGCGAGCGCGTCTCCATCCTCTGCAACACCCGCCCGGAGTGGACCTACGCGGACTTCGCGATCTCCAGCGCCGGCGGAGTCGTCGTCCCGATCTACCCGACCAACTCCGCGGAGGAGTGCGAGTGGGTCGCCGGCAACTCCGAGTCGGTCCTCGTCGTCTGCGAGGACGCCGAGCAGGTGGCCAAGATCACCGCCGTCCGGGAGCGCCTGCCGCAGCTGCGCAAGGTCGTCGTCATCGACCCGTCGGGCGACGTCGGCGACGCGATCTCCCTCGACGACCTGCGCGGCCGCGGCAACCGTCGCGACATCGCGACGCTCCGCGACCGCACCGCCGCGATCGGGCCCGAGGACCCGTTCACCTTCATCTACACCTCGGGCACGACCGGCCCGCCGAAGGGCTGCGTCCTGACGCACGGCAACTACCGCTCCGTGCTCGACATGGTCAGTCAGAAGGGCCTGTTCGCCGAGGGCGAGGACCTCGTCTACCTCTTCCTCCCGCTGGCCCACGCGTTCGCGCTGCTGATCCAGCTGGCGGCCGTCGACCGCGGCACCGCGATCGCCTACTACGGCGGCGACACGAAGGCGATCGTCGGCGAGCTCATGGAGGTCAAGCCGACCTACCTGCCGTCGGTGCCCCGCATCTTCGAGAAGCTCTACACGCTCGCCGGCCAGCAGCTGACGCCCGCGGAGCTCGCGACGATCCGGACCGTCGGCGGCGCCATCAAGGACCTCGAGGTCCGCGGCGAGCCGGTGCCCGACGAGCTGCGCGAGCAGTTCGCCGAGCTCCAGCCCAAGGCCGACTTCGTCAAGGGCCTCTTCGGCGGGCGCCTGCGCGAGGCCGTCACCGGCGCCGCGCCGATCGCCAAGGAGATCCTGGAGTTCTTCTGGGGCTGCGGCATCCCGGTCCTGGAGGGCTACGGGATGACCGAGACCTCGACGGTCGCGACCAGCTCGCGCCCCGAGGACCACAAGTTCGGCACGGTCGGCAAGCCGCTGCCCGGCGTCGAGGTCAAGATCGCCGACGACGGCGAGCTGCTGCTGCGCGGAGCCAACATCTTCGGCGGGTACTACAAGAACGACGACGCGTCCTTCGGAGCCGTCGAGGACGGCTGGCTGCACACGGGCGACCTCGGCTCGGTCGACGGCGAGGGCTACGTCTCGATCACCGGCCGCAAGAAGGACATCATCATCACCGCCGGCGGCAAGAACCTCACGCCGGCCAACCTCGAGAACGACCTCAAGCAGACGCGGTGGGTCTCGCAGGCCGTGATGCACGGCGACCGGCGCCCCTACCCCGTCATGCTGATCACGCTCGACGAGGAAGAGATCGTCCCGTGGGCGCAGGCCCGCGGCATCGAGGACACCTCGACGCCGTCGTTGGCCGAGAACGCCGAGGTCCGCGCGCTCATCCAAGCCGAGCTCGACAAGGCCAACGCGAAGTACGCCCAGGTCGAGCAGGTCAAGCGGTTCGCGATCCTCGACCACGACCTCTCCCAGGAGACCGGCGAGCTGACGCCGACCCTGAAGGTCAAGCGCAACGTCGTCAACGAGAAGTTCGCGCCGCTCTTCGACGCGCTCTACGAGCGCTGACGGCTGCGGGGCGGGGCGGGGCGCCGCGCAGGCGCTGCGCCCCGTCAGCCCTGGCGGCTGGGGTCCATCGACAGGTCGGCGGTCGCCCGGACCGACCGGTCGACGTAGTGGATGTCCACGTCGCTGGGGCGGGCCAGCAGCTCGCCGACGGACTCGGCGTAGCGCGTGTACCCGGGCGTGGCGTAGTGGGCCTGCATCGCCGTCTCGTCGCGCCAGTGGGTCTGCAGGATCAACTCGCCCACGTCGCCGTCCACCGGGGCATAGGCCGACGCACCGAGGCTGCCCGCGGCAGCGCTCAGGTCGGCTGCGTGCTCGCTCAGCAGCGCCCGCAGCTCCGCCGCGCGCCCCGCGAGGCCGTGAATCTCCGCGTGGATGAGAACCGTCATGTCGTCCATGTTCGCAGTAGCCGATCACCGAAAGGGAACGACGGCGTACATTGTGGGTGTGCGCACAGACCCCACCGACAACGGAGGGCTGTTCGTCGGACGCCGTCCCGGCACTGCTCCGACCAAGTACCGCGCGCTGCCCGAGCGCGGCACCGCCGCACGCCGGCGGACCGACCGCCTGATCGCCCATCTGCTGCTCGGCGTCGAGATCCTCATCAGCCTGCTGTTCTGGGGCCCGATCCCGGCCGGCTCGCTGTGGATCGCGGGCCGCGTCCAGTACTGGACCGACAACGTCGGCGTCGCGATCCTCGTCGCCTTCGCGGTGATGCTCGCCGTCCTGTTCGGCGGGCTGATGGTCCTCAAGCGCGTCGACCGTGCCTGGGTCCTCGTGCGCCGTGCGGCGGGAATCGATCAGCGCCAGGGCGCGATGGGCCGCGTGTTCGCCATCACGGCGGCGATCTGCGCGACGATCTTCACGGTCTGGTTCCTGCTCATCAACGGCCCCGGCTCGTCGAGCTTCTCCGGCCAGGGCTGATGGCCCCGCCGCGCAAGGGCCTGCTCGGGTACTACCGGCAGTTCGAGGGGCTGTCGGAGCAGGAGGTCAACGCCGGCCTGCGCGAGGAGGCCGCCGAACGGCGCGCGAAGGAGCTGGCGCGCCAGGAGCCGCTCGACCTCTCCCGCACGACGTGGCCCGAGTACCCGCACCCGTCGATCGTCAACGCCATCACCTTCGCGGCGCGACGCGGGCTGCACCGCTACCTCGATCGCTCCAGCGCCGAGCTGCGCTCCGAGCTGGCCCACCGCCACGGCGTGGCCGAGGCGCGGACGGTCGTCGGCGACGGCGTCGCGCAGCTGATCTCCGAGGCGGCGACCGCCCTGCTGGAGCCCGAGGACGAGCTGATCACGCCGTGGCCGTCCTATCCGCTGTACCCCATCGTCGCGCGCCACGCCCGCGGCCATCCGGTTCCGGTGCCCGGCTTCGGCGTCGACGCGATCCTCTCGGCCGTCAACGACCGCACGCGCCTCGTGGCGCTCTGCAACCCGAACGACCCGACGGGCGAGCTGTTGGGCGTCGACGAGCTGCGCCGACTGCTGACGGCGCTGCCCGAGCGCGTGGTCGTCCTGCTCGACGAGGCGCTGCGCGACTTCGCCGACGCCGAGGAGCTCGACGCGACGCTCGCGCTGCTCGACGAGTTCCCGCGGCTGCTGATCTTCCGGACGTTCTCCAAGGCGTGGGGCCTGGCCGGCCTGCGGTGCGGCTACGCGCTCGGCGGCCCGGGCTCGGAGCCGCTGCTGGACCAGCTCGCCCCCGAGCTGGGCGTCAACGAGCTGGCGCAGGCCGGCGCACTGGAAGCGGTCCGTTCCGGCGGCGCGCGCGTCCAGGGCCGGCGCGCGGCCATCGCGCAGCAGCGCTCCGCGGTCACCGCCGCGCTGCGCGAGCGCGGCGTCGAAATCGGCGCCTCGCAGGCCAACGTCCTCTGGGTCCCCGCCCCTGGCCCGCACGGCGCCGCCGACCTGGCCGCCGCGCTCGGCCGCTCCGGGATCGTCGTGCAGCCGGGCGCCGGCGTGGGCGCGCCGGACCGCCTGCGCATCACCGTGCCGCACCGCCCCGAGCACGCCGAACGCTTCCTGCGCGCATGGGACGCCGTTCACGGGTACGACGGGTGACATGCTCATCGCCGGCGTCATCGTCCTCTGCATCGTCCTGCTGATCCTCGCGTTCGTCGCGCCGCGACTGTCCCGCCACCCACAGCACGGCGCCAGCAAGGCGTTCGGACTCGGCGCACGCGGCGGCAGCAAGGCGCCGGGCAAGCTGGGCAAGTGGTTCGCCAAGCCCTTCCGCACCAGCCAGAAGGCCGTCAACCGCAGCGCCGAGACCGGCCGCCGCGGCCGCGGCAAGATGCCGCTCTAGTCGCTCTGCCTCAGCGCCGGCCGGCGATGCGCACGCTGCGTGACGTGCCGCGCACATGCGCGCCACCGTCGTGGGCCAGGCCGACGGTGCGGACGACGATCGCACTGCGGCGCCGTCGCAGGGTGATGGAATAGGTGCCGTCGGCGGCCGTGTGCGCGCGCAGCAGCGGCACCCAGGCACCGCCGGCGCCCTGGCGCTGCAGTGCCGCGACGCCCCCGGGCGTGGCCGGCGTCAGCCGTCCGGTGACCACCAGGCGCCCGTCGGCGCGGCGGCTCACGGAGCGGATGCCCGTGCGCACCGCGCTGCGGATGACGACCATCGAGCTGAGGATCGCCGGCGCCCCATCGGCGATCACGAGCGCCCGCGTGGTCGTCGTCACGGCCGGCAGGGTGAAGGCATAGGCGCCGGTGCTCGTGCTCTTCAGCGCGTTGCCCGTGTCGCCGAACGGCGAGCTGAACGGGAACGCGGTCGTCTGGAGGCGCACGCGCACCCCGGACTTCCGCGAGCCGCCGAGCGTCCCCGACAGCTTGACCGGACGACCGTAGACCACGGGGTTGGCGTCGGCGGCCAGCGTGGCCGAGGTCGGCGTCGTGCCCGCCACGACCGACCGGTCGCCGCCACGCGTGAGGCCCGCCGAGTTCGACGCGACCAGGCGGTAGTGGTAGCGCGTGCCGGCGCTCAGGCCCTCGATCCGGGCCGCGACCGAGACGCCCCGCGTGCCCGCGCCGGCGTCCGCCGACGGCGTGCTGGCCCCGTAGCGGGTGCTCGTGCCGTACTCGAAGTGGTAGGTCGTCGCCGCGCTGTGCGGGGTGATCGCGCCGGTCAGCGTGGCCGCCGACGGCGTCACGTCGCGCGCGCCGCCGGTGGTGACCGCCGGGCGCGTCGGGGTGACCGGAGCCGTGGCGGTCGTCACCGTCGCGTCGGCGCCCGTGGCGGTCCCGCCGTCGCTGGTCGCGACCGCGCGGAAGTGGTAGGTCGTCCCCGCGGTCAGGCCCTGAACAGGGATCTCCACCGTGACCTCGGCGGTGCCCGCGCCGGCGTCCTTGCTCGTGGACTGCAGCCCGTAGGCGGTGCTCGTGCCGAGGTCGAAGCGCACGCTGGTCGCGCTGCCCTTCGGGTTGACCCTGGCGGTCAGCGTGGCCTGCGTCTGGCCGACGTCCTTGGCGGGCGCGGTGTCGGCCACCGGCGGGTCGGCGGCCAGCGCGGCGGCCGCGAAGAGCGCACCGGCAGCGAGCACGGCGGACAACAGGACGAGGAATCGGCTCATGCGCCCCTCCAAGCACGCGGGACCCACGGAAGTTGCGGCCCGCGCCGCTACGCCCCGGAGCCCGACTGGCGCAGCAGGCTGCCCGTCGTCTGCTCCAGGATCTTGCGCCAGGCCCGGGCCTTCTCCTGCTCGTCGGAAAAGTGCTTGACGACCTTGCGCACCCGCGTGGCGGAGATCTCGATGCCGTGGCGATCGCAGATGGTGCGGAAGTCCTCGTAGTCCTCGGCGAGCTTCAACGTCACCGACTGGAAGCCGTGGCGGGCGATGTCGACGCGCTTGGTGAAGTTCATGATCGACGTCTGGAACATCAGCTCGTCGTTGGGCTCGGGCTCGATGAGCACGATGTCGACGCCCGGGTAGCGCTCCTCCCAGTGCTTGGCCATCTCGTGCAGGCGCTGGTAGGCCATCAGCTTGAATGCCTGGTAGCCGATCTGCGGCAGGCCCATGTCGCTCACGTGGCGCGGCCGCGATCCCAGCAGCGTGGACTTGCGCTCGGTGAACTCGTTGACGTACGGCACCAGCGGGTTGACCACGACGATGAACTTCGCCCCCGCCTCGACGGCGATGTCGACGTTGGTCGTCGAGACGATGCCGCCGTCGATGAGCTCGCGGTCGCGGACGCGGACCGGCTTGTAGACCATGGGCAGCGCCGTGGACGCGCGCACGGCGGTCGAGATCGGGACGTCGTCCCATTGGTCGGCGCCGAAGACGATGCGCTCGCACGTGTCGAGGTCGGTCGCCGCGAGGTAGAGCTCGTTCTCCAGCAGGCGGAAGTCGTCGGTGCGGTCGGGGTCCGAAAGCACGGTGCGCATGTAGGACTCCAGTCCCGAGCCGGAGTAGACGCCGGACGGCAGGCCCTCGGCGAGCCCCAGCGCGAAGTCCATGATCGAGACCTGTCCGAGCTGCGGGGCGAGCTCGCGCAGGACGTTGACCGCCTTCCACGGCAGCCCGAGGCCCTTGCGGGCGTACTCGAGGACGTTGGGCCGCAGCAGCTGGCCGAGGCCGATGTCGCGGAACGGCGTCGGCACCTGCTGGTCGACGACGCGCATCATCTCCTCGGGCGTCACGCCGTTGGCGGTCAGCGCCGCGACGAAGGCGCCGGCGCTCGTGCCGACGTAGACGTCGAACTGGTTGACGGTGCGGTTGACCGACAGCAGGTCCAAGGCGCGCAGCGCGCCGATCTCGTAGACGCCGCCGGTGAAGCCGCCGCCACCGAGCACCAGGGCGGTCTTGGACCGCCGCGGACGCCGGCCGCGGGGCCTGCCCTTGGTCGGTGCGGTGGGCTCGAGCTTGACGACCTTCCCCATGCGGCCACAAATGGTACTTGTGCGTCCGGTGCGACGGACCCACCGAACGGCCAGCTACCGTTACCGCCCGTGCGCCGCCGTTCCCTCTCGCTGCTCGCGCTCCTCCTGCTCCTCGCGCTCGCCGTCGCCTCCCCGGCGCAGGCGGTCGACCGGGCAGGACTGCGCTCGAGCCTCGCCAAGCTGCAGCCCCGGCTGGGCTCCTCGGCGGGCGCCTACGTGGTCGACCTCGCCTCCGGCGAGCCGATCTACGCCCACCGCGAGGACCTGGCGCTCGCGCCGGCCTCCAACGAGAAGCTGTTCGTCACCGCCACGGCGCTGCTGCGCTTCGGCGTCGGCGGGACGCTGGCGACGACGCTGCGCTCCGCGCCCGGCGTCACCGTCGACGCCGACGGCGCCCTGCGTGGCGACCTCTACCTCGTCGGTGGCGGCGACCCGACGCTCGGCGATCCGGGCCTGACCTCCCTGGCCGACCAGCTCGCCCAGGCCGGCGTCACGCGGATCACGGGCGGCGTGATCGGCGACGAGTCGCTGTTCGACACCCTGCGCGGCGGGCCGGACTCGGCGTACCGGCCCGACAGCGATCTCGGCGGCTGGCTCAGCGCGCTGGCCTGGCGTCACGGGCGGTCGGGCGCCGGCAGCCCGGCGCGGGCCGCGGCAACGCAGCTCGCGACGATGCTCAAGGCGCGCGACATCACCTACGGGCGCAAGCCGCGTGCCGGCGTCATGGCGAGCACCGGCGCCACGCTCGCGCAGGCCGAGGCCACGCCGCTGGCCACGGTGCCGTCTCCCACCATGGGCGCGCTCGTCGCGGCGACCAACCTCCCATCGGAGAACTTCTACGCCGAGATGCTCGCCAAGGCACTCGGTGCCCACTACGGCGCCAACGGCAGCACGGCGGCCGGCCTGGCGGTCGCACGCGCCGACCTGGCCAGCTTCGGCATCCATCCCAAGCTGGTCGACGGCTCGGGCCTCTCGCGCTCTGACCGGACCACGCCGCGCCAGGTCGTCCGCCTGCTGCAGCGCATGGACGGCCAGGACAGCGTCGCGACGTGGACGGCGTCGCTGCCGGTGGCGGGCCGGTCGGGGACGCTGCGCAAGCGCATGCGCGGCACCGCCGCGGCGGGCCGCTGCCAGGGCAAGACCGGCACGCTGATCGGCGTCAGCGCCCTCTCGGGGTACTGCACGACGACGGGCGGCGCCCGCGTCGCCTTCTCGCTGATCGAGAACCGCGTCTGCACCTCCTGCGCGAAGGCGGTCGAGGACCGCATGGTCGCCGCGATCGCCAAGCTCGACGGCTGAGCGCGCGGAGCGTCGCGGCCCACGGGCGCAGTTCCGGCGCCTCAGCCGGCTGGTCGACCTCGTCAAGGCCGCCCGCGCGGCCGACCCAGAGCCATGGTGAGCGTCACTGCGGGTGCAGATCCCACACCCACGTCTGCAGGGGCTGCGCATCGGACTGCCGGCCCGCGTTGGTCCCCGAGACCGCGCCGTCGTCGGGCAGCGGCCGGTCGGTCGGCGCCCAGATCAGGGCCGGCCCTCCGACGTAGACGCCCCAGTTGACGGCGTGGTCGTCGTCGGGGTTCGGGCACTGCGCGATCGTCCCCGGAACGGTCGCCGTGACCGGCTCCGTGAGCCCGAGCGTGTAGGTCGCGGGCGCCCCCGCGGTGAGCGTCAGCACGTTGGCCGTCTGGTTGGTGACGTCGAAGAGCAGATCGACCGCTCCGTCGGCGAGCAGCTGGCATCCGCCGACCAGCGTCCCGCTGGCGTGGTAGTGGAACGACCCGCTCTCGACGCCGTAGTAGGTCGGCGGCGTGATGCCCGGGAATGGCGGCAGCGGCGACGGGTTCGGCTTGAGCACGACGTTGCCGCTCAGGGTGACCTGCACCGGGATCCCGCCGGGCATGGTCGAGAGGTCGGCGGTCGCGCTGTAGGTCCCGGCGAAGCGCCCGGTGCACACCACGGCCTGGCGCGTGACCGCCTGGCGTGGGATGGCGGCCCGCGGCGCCGCGGCGCCGCACCCTTCGTCGATCGGCACGAGGACCGGCGCCGCGCGCCCGCGGCGGGTGTCGGCGGTGACCTCGACCTGGCTCGTGCCGCCGCTGCTGGCGACGTGGAAGACGCTGCCGCTCTCGGGGGCGCGGATGTCCTTCTCGGCCAGCGGCGAGAGCGACGCCGTGCCCGACCGGACCTGGGAGGACGAGCTGGTCGGCAACGGCCGCCCGTCGTCGCGACCGCGCGCGACGACGGTGAAGTCGCCGCTCTGGCCCTTGCGCAGCGTCAGCGCGGCCGGGCTCGCGTCGGCGGTGACGCACTCGTAGTTGAGCATGTGGCGCAGGGTCTCGGCCCACCCGAGGATGGCCTGGATCTCGACGTTCCACGTCGTGCCGACCATCAGGAAGAAGAACCCGACGCCGCCGGAGGCGAAGTCCTCCAGGCGCACCTTCCCACCGCCCGCGACATTCATGTCCATGACGACCTTCAGGGGATCCTGGACCGACGCCGTCGGGTCCATGACCGACGCCGGCGCGATGTCGGTGCTCATGTCGGCGCTGCGCGACTCGCCGGTCGAGCTGCTGAGCACCTTGTGCGTGGCGGCGATCTCGACCCGCGTGCGCGTCACGACGGTCAGCTCGACGTCGAGGTGCAGCGGCCCTCGGACCGCCATGTCGTCGGTGTAGCCACCGGTGATCGTGGCGACGTCGCGGTACTCGGTCTCGACGACGGTGCGCTTGCCGCGCCGCTCCATCGAGTGGATGTCGGTGTCGACGAACGTGAGCTTGGCGACGACGGTTCCGCCGGCGTCAGGGCATTGGGGCCCGAGCACCGTGTGCTTGGAGGTCGAGGTGTGCGTCGCCCGCACGGTCGAGCCGTCACGGTCCTCGAAGGTCATCGTGGTGGACGTGGAACTGGACTGGCCCCCACCGGTCTGCCCGGGACCGGGCGGGATCGGCGCGCCGCTCTGCGTCGTGCCAGGCCCACTTGACGCCGATGTCGCGCGCGGACGCGCCGCCGCCGCGGCGCCGGCTCGCACCTGCGCCTCGCGGGCGCGCGCGAAGGCGCGTTCGCCCCGCGTGGGCAGCGCCAGGACGCGGCGCCGCCAGCGCTTGGGCAGCAGTTGGCCCGAGGCGACGAGCCGCTCCACGGCCACGGCCGCCGCGGCCGGCGTCGCCCCCACCCGCACCTTGCTCGCGCAGATCACGGTCGCGCGCTTCTTGTGCGGCGCGGCGTACCGCAGGGGAACCTGTCCCGTCTTGCACGGCTTCGCCGCGCTGGCGGCAGCGACCGGGGACGCCCCCGCCAGCCATGTCGCCGAGCCGCAGACCAGCGCCAAGGCGACGCCTGCGACGCGCGCCCTTGTACTCGTACGGAAAGGGCGTGCCGGCATGCTGAGGCCTTCTGCTCGTGGTGCGAAGGCGCCAACCTCCCAGCTTGGCCGGCTCAGCGCAAGCCAGGATCCCCCAGCAGCGCCAGCAACCCGGCCTCGTCGACGATCGGCACTGCGAGGCGCTGCGCCTTCTCGGCCTTCGAGGCGCCCGGCGAGTCGCCGGCCACGACGTAGTCGGTCCGCTTGGACACCGACGAGGTCACGCGGCCGCCGGCGCGGGTGATGCGCTCGGTCGCCTGCTCGCGGGTGAGGTCGGGCAGCGTCCCGGTCAGCACGAGCGTCTTGCCGCTCAGCGGCCCCTCGCCGGGCGGCGGGCCCTCTTCCTCGAAGCGGATCCCCTGCCCGCGGAGGTCGGCGATCAGCGCCCGCATCTGCGGGTCGGCGAGCTGCTGGTGGATGCGCCCGGCCATGATCGGCCCGATCCCCGGCGTGTCCTGGATCTGCTCGGGCGTGGCGTCCAGGAGGGCGTCGATCGTCCGGAAGCGCTGGGCGAGGTTGCGGCCGGTGACGAAGCCGACCTCCTCCAGCCCGATCGCGTACAGCACGCGCCCGAACGGCCGGTCCTTGGAGGCCTGGATCGCGTCGACCAGCCGCCGCGCGGAAAGCTCCCCCACTCCCCGCAGCCCGGTGAGCTGCTCGGGCGTCAGCCGGTAGAAGTCGGCGGCGGTCGTCACCAAGCCGGCCTCCTGCAGCACGGCGACCTGCTTCTCGCCCAGGCCGTCGATGTCCATCGCGCCCTGGCTGGCGAAGTGCTTGAGCAGCTGCCACTGCCGGCCGGGGCAGAGCACGTTGGGGCACTTGGTGAAGACCGAGCCCTCGGGCTTGACGGTCGGCGTGCCGCAGACCGGGCACTGCCCCGGCGGGCGCGGCACGGGCCCGCGGTCCCTGCGCTCCACGGCGTGCGGCGCCGGGGAGACGACCTGCGGGATCACGTCGCCCGCGCGCAGCACGATCACGTCGTCGCCGGGTCGCACGTCCTTGCGCGCGAGGTCCTCCTCGTTGTGCAGCGTCGCGAGCTTGACGACCACGCCCCCGACGGGCACGGGCTCCAGGTCGGCGAACGGGTGTAGGTCGCCGAACTTGCCGACGTTCCAGAGCACCTCGTTGAGCCGGGTGACCGCGGTCGTCGGCGGGAACTTCCACGCGATCGCCCAGCGCGGATCGCGCCCGGCGGACCCCAGCCGCCGCTGCAGCTCGAGGTCGTCGACCTTGACCACGACGCCGTCGATCTCGAAGTCCAGGCTGCCGCGGCGGTCCTGCCAGTCCAGGCACTGGGCGACGACCTCGTCCTCGCTGCGGAGCGTCACGACGTCGTCGTTGACGCGGAAGCCGTGGGACCGCAGCCATTCCAGGCTCTCGGAATGGCGGGAGAAGCTCAGCCCCTCGGTGACGCCCACGCCGTAGCACCACATCGACAGCGGTCGCTCCGCCGCGAGCTTCGGGTCCAGCTGGCGGATCGTCCCGGCCGCGGCGTTGCGCGGGTTCATGAACGTCGACTGCCCGGCCTCGGCGCGCCGCTCGTTGAGCGCCTGGAAGTCGGGGAGCGACAGGTACACCTCACCCCGCACCTCCAGCAGCGGCGGCACGGCGTCGGGGTGGGTGGGCCGTATTCGCAGCGGGATGCTGGGGATCGTGCGCAGGTTGTGGGTGACGTCCTCGCCGACCTCGCCGTCGCCGCGCGTCGCGCCGCGCTCCAAAACGCCGTCGCGGTACAGCAGCGAGATCGCCAGCCCGTCGATCTTGGGCTCGCACACGTAGGTGAAGTCCGGGTCCTCGATGCCCTCGCGCGCGAGGTGGTTGCGCATCCGCGCCACCCACGCCCGCAGCTCCTCCTCGCTGCGCGCGTTGGCCAGCGAGAGCATCGGGGCGAGGTGCGCGACCTTCGCCAGGGTGGAGACCGGCGCGCCGCCCACCCGCTGCGTCGGCGAGTCCGGCGTCTGCAGCTCGGGATGCTCGGCCTCGATCGCGCGCAGCTCGTCGAGCAGGGCGTCGTAGGCGTCGTCGCCGATCTCCGGGTCGTCGAGGACGTAGTAGCGGTGGCCATGGTGGCGCAGCTCGTCGCGCAACTGCTCGGCACGGGCGCCGACGTCGGCGGGCGCCGCCACGCGCTACTCGACCTCCTCCACCGCCGGGGCGAGCAGGCGGGCGAGGTCGGAGGTCGACAGCGGGCCGAGGCCGTCGTGATGGGTGAGGTCCATGTGCACGGGCGTCACGGCGATCCGGCCGGCGGCCACGGCGGCCAGGTCGGTCCCGGGCTCGTCCTCGTACCCCGGATCGGCGCCGTAGATGAAGTAGGTGGGCCGCCCTGTCTGCGGGTCGACCTCGGAGGCCTCCAGCCGGTCGCGGTAGATCCGCTTGCCCAGCCGCGCGACCTCGACGCCCTCGATGTCGCCGGCCGGCACGTTGATGTTCAACAGCGTGCTCGGCGGCAGCGGCACCGCCTCGAGCTCCTGGACCAGCCGGGCCGTGAACCGCGCGGCCTCGTCGAACAGGAAGTCCAGCCCGAGGCGGAAGTCCATCTCGGGCTTCTCGGACTGCTGGGAGACGGCGATCGCCGGCAGGCCGAGCAGCAGACCCTCCATCGCGGCGGCGACCGTGCCCGAGTAGGTGACGTCGTCGCCGAGGTTGGAGCCATGGTTGATGCCGGCCACCACGATCTCGGGCGTCCAGCCGTCGACGAGCCCGAGGCTCGCGAGGCGGACGCAGTCCACGGGCGTCCCGTCCGTCGCGTAGCCGTGGGTGCCGTCGCCGAAGTCGATGCGCTCGACGGCCAGCGCGCGGCGCGTCGTGATGCCGCGGCCGATGGCCGAGCGGTTGCCGTCGGGAGCGACGGTCGCGAGGTCCACTCCGGGTGTCTGCAGCAGCTCCTGGCGCAACCGCTGCAGCCCTTCGGCGTCGATCCCGTCGTCGTTGGTCAGCAGCACGCGCACCCCTCGAGGATACGGGGCGCCCAGGGCGCTCACGCGTAGGTGACCGCAGCGAGGTACAGCCCGTGCGGCGGCGCCGTCGGTCCCGCGGCGGCCCGCGGGGCGCCCTCCAGGAGACGCGCGAAGTCCTCCACCGTGCGTGGCTGGCGCCGTCCGGCGACCTGCAGCATCGTCCCGACGAGCACGCGGTTCATGTTGCGCAGGAACGCGTCGGCGCTGATCCAGAACTCCAGGACGTCGCCGCGCCGGTGCCACTCGGCCCGGACCACGCGGCGGCGGAAATGGACGTGATCGGTCTCGGTGGGCGTGAAGGCCGTGAAGTCATGCACGCCCAGCAGCAGCTCGGCGCATGCCGTCAGCGCGCCCGGATCCATCCGGTGCGGCCAGTGCAGTGCGCGGTCGTTCTCGAAGACCGGCGCGACCCGCCGCGTGCAGAGCCGGTAGCAGTAGGTGCGCGACGTCGCATCGGCGCGGGCGTCGAAGCCGTCGGGCGCCGGCTCGCACGCGAGCGCGGCGATGTCGCGCGGCAGCACCGCGTTGAGCCCCCGCAGCGTCACGGGCTCGCCCTCGTAGGATGCGACCTGCCCCCAAGCGTGCACGCCGCGGTCGGTGCGGCCCGCGACGGTCAGCTCCACGGAAGTCCCTCCACGGAGCGTCGCCAGTGCCTCCTCCAACGTCTGCTGCACGGTCCGCAGGCCGGGCTGGCGCGCCCACCCCGCGAAGCCGCGGCCGTCGTACTCGACGACCAGCCGCGTGGTCAGTTGCGCCCGAAGAGGTTGAGCAACGACAGGAAGATGTTGATGATCGAGACGAAGATCCCGGTCGCCAGCCAGATGACGTCGTCCTCGGTCGCGTGGCGGCGCACGTAGTTGAAGTCGACGATCAGCAGCGCGGAGGAGATGCCGAGGATCGCGATGCTCAGCAGCGGGTTGCCACCCGAGCCGAACAGCAGGAGCACGAGGCTGATGGCGAACAGGCCGAGCATCACGAGGCTCAGCGGGCGGATCCACTTCGCCAGGTCCTTGGACGTCGCCATGCCGTAGGCGCCCATGCCGAGCGTGATCAGCGCGGTGCCGCCGGCGGCCTGCGTGACGGTCTGCGGATCGCTCGAGGCGTAGAAGCTGAGGACCGGTCCGAGGCTGAGGCCGAGCAGCAGCGCGAGCGCGAACAGCCACGCGATGCCGAGCGGGCCGGTGCGCAGCGGAGCCGCGAAGGACTGCGCGAAGAGCATGCCGATGGCCACGAACCCGAGGATGCGCGCGGTGCCGTACGCCAGATCCCGGCCGATCAGCGAGCCGACGGCCAGGAACCCGATCGCCAGGCCGACGAGGAACATGACCTGGCCGAAGATCGTCGCGGTGCTGACCCGCGACGGAGCGCGAGTGCCGGAGAGGCTGCCATAGAGGTCGCTCATGGGGCTCTGAGAGTACCCGGCCCTCACGCCTGCGTGGGGTCTCCGGTGGTGGCTTGGCGGCGCTGCGTGACGTCCACCCCCGGACTGCGGGCGTCGCTGGTCGGCGCCGCTGCGTGACATCGCCCCCGGACGCTCCGCTCGCGCGCCGGTCTCGCTTGGCGCGATCGCTCGGGTTTCTATGGATGTTGCGATCGTGCCGCGAACGTTCCGGCATGTGCGCGCTTCCGGCTACGCGCCGGATGGCGACGTCGCGCATCACCGCCGCTCCGCACGACCCGTTCGACGGAGAGCGAGGCGGCCCGAGCGTTGAAAGCTGCGATCGGTGCGGCGTGGCTGGTCGGCGTCGAAGCTCCGGCGCCCGCGCGACCAACGCCCGCGCGCGTGAGCGTCGGGGAGTGACGCCACGCAGCGCCGCCGTCCAGCGCCGCGATCGCAGCTTCCAACGCTCGCGCGACCCCGCTCCGCGTGCACGGGCGCTGTGGAACGGCGGGGATGCGTGATGTCGCCACGGCGCGGAGCCGGAAGCGCGCACATGCCCGCACGTCCGCAGCACGATCGCAACATCCCATAGAAACGCGAGCGCCCGGCCACCACCAACCCGCGCGCGAGCGAAGCGTCCGGGGTGACGTCACGCAGCGCCGCCGACCCCAGACGCCACGCAGCACGCCGCTGAACGACGACGGGCCCCAAAACGGGGCCCGTCGGCAAAGCAAGCAGCTGAGCGTGAGCTCAGACGAGCTCGATGAACACCATCTCGGTCGAGTCGCTGCGACGCGGGCCGAGCTTGAGGATGCGGGTGTAGCCGCCCGGCCGGTCCGCGTAGCGCGGGGCGACCTCCTCGAACAGCTTGTGCACCGTGAACTTGTCCTGGCCCAGGATGGACAGGGCCTGACGGCGCGCGTGCAGATCGCCGCGGCGTGCGAGCGTGATGAGCTGCTCGACCTCGGGCTTGACGGCCTTGGCCTTGGCCTCGGACGTCTTGATCCGCTCGTGCTGGATGATCTCCTTGCAGAGATTGGCCAGCAGCGCCTTGCGGTGCGCGGTGCTGCGGCTGAGCTTGTGACGGGTCTTCTGGTGGCGCATGGCCGGGTTCCTCTTCCTAGTCCTCGCGCAGCGCAAGCCCACGCGCGTGCAGCGTCTCGATGACCTCGTCGATCGACTTCTTGCCGAAGTTCGGGATCGCAGCCAGCTCGCCCTCGGACTTCGAGATGAGGTCGCCGACCGTCTGGATGCCCGCGCGCTTCAGGCAGTTGTACGAGCGGACGCCGAGCTCGAGCTCCTCGATGAGGATGTCGTGCATCGGGCCCTGGCTCGTGGCGCCGGCGCCGTTGACGCCGGGCACCTGGCCCGCGTCGAGCGTGCCGCCCGGGCCGGCGCGGAGCTCTTCGATCCGGTCGGCGTCGGTGAAGATCGCCAGCTGCGAGATCAGGATCTCGGCGGCCTCGCGGAGCGCGGCCTGCGGATCGATCGAGCTGTCGGTCTCGATGTCGAGCGTGAGCTTGTCGTAGTCGGTGCGCTGACCGACGCGGGCCTGCTCGACGGAGTAGGCGACGCGGCGGACCGGCGAGAAGATCGAGTCGATCGGGATCACGCCGATCGGCTGGTCGGGAGACTTGTTCTCCTCGGCCGGGCGGTAGCCGCGGCCGCGGCCGATCGTCATGTACATCTCGAGCTTGGTCTTCTTCTCGAGCGTCGCGATGTGCACGTCGGGGTTGAGGATCTCGACGCCGGCGGGCAGGTCGATGTCCTTCGCCGTGATCTCACCGGGGCCGGTGACGACGAGGGGCGCCTCGATCTCGGTGGCGTCGGAGTGCATGCGGCAGACGATGCCCTTGAGGTTCAGGACGATGTCCGTGACGTCCTCGGTGACGCCCTTGATCGTGGAGAACTCATGGGCGACGCCCTCGATCCGCACGCTGGTCACGGCCGCACCGGCCAGCGACGAGAGCAGCACGCGGCGAAGCGAGTTGCCGAACGTGTAGCCGAAGCCGCGGTCGAGGGGCTCGATCACGAACGAGCCGCGATGCTCCTCGACGGATTCGCTGGTGATGCGAGGGATCTGGAAGTCGAGCACTGGGAGGTCCTGGTTCTTTGTCGTGTCCCGGCGCG
>DASYLT010000159.1:0-15189 GCA_036009425.1 Baekduia sp.
GATCCCCGCCGTCGAGAAGCTGCGGGCGAAGTTCCCCACTGGCCTCGTTGACATGACGCGCCTGCCGGGGCTGGGCCCCAAGCGGGCGCGGCGGCTGTTCGATGAGCTGGGCATCGACTCGCTCGCGGCGCTGCGGACCGCGGCACAGGAGCAACGGCTGCGCGACGTTCGTGGCTTCGGCCCGAAGTTCGAAGAGGCGATGCTCGCCGCGTTCGCCGCCGGGGTGGCCGAGAAGGCGGCCCCGCGGCTGCTGCTCAACAAGGCCGAGGACCTGGGCGAGGCGATCGCCGCGGAGCTGCGTGCGCACCCGGCCGCGGTGCGCGTCGAGATCGCCGGCGGCGTGCGCCGGCTGGCCGACAGCGTCAAGGACCTCGACATCGTCGCGGCCTCCGAGGACCCGCCGGCGCTGGCCGCGGCGCTGGGCGCGCTGGACATCGTCGAGAGCGCCTCGTCGTCGGGCGAGAACGCCGCGCGGGCTCGCACCCACAACGGCGTCTCGATCGACCTGCGGGTCGTCACGCCCGACCTCTTCGGCAACCTGCTGCAGCACTTCACGGGCTCCAAGCAGCACAACGTCAAGATCCGCGAGCGCGCCGTCCGCAAGGGGCTGCACGTCTCGGAGTACGGGATCCTCGACGACGCCACCGGCGACACGCTGCGCTGCGCGACCGAGGAGGACGTCTACGCCCGGCTCGGGCTGCCGTGGATCCCTCCGGAGCTGCGCGAGGACCGCGGCGAGCTGGAGCCCGGGTTCGTCGTGCCCGACCTCGTCGAGGTCGCCGACCTCAAGGGCGACCTCCACTGCCACACCATCGCGTCCGACGGGCGCAACACCGCCGAGGAGATGGCGCGCGGCGCGTTGGATCGTGGCCTGGAGTACGTGGCCATCACCGACCACTCGGCGACGCACGGGTTCGGCAACGACGTGTCCCCGGACGGGCTCAAGCGGCAGATCGAGCTGGTGCGCGGGATCAACGAGCGGCTCGACGGCATCGAGGTCCTCGTCGGCACCGAGACCAACATCCTGCCCGACGGCTCGCCCGACTACGACGAGGACCTGCTCGCCCAGCTGGACTGGGTCGTCGGCTCGGTGCACACGAGCTTCGGGATGTCGTCGGCCGACATGACCAGGCGGATCGTCACCGCGATGGAGCATCCGTACGTCGACTGCATCGGCCACCTGACCGGGCGCAAGATCGAGCGGCGCCCACCGTACGAGCTGGACGCCGACGCGATCTTCGCCGCGGCCGCTCGCACCGGCACGATGCTGGAGATCAACTCCGCACCCGACCGCCGCGACCTCAACGACGTCCACGCGCGCGCCGCCCGGGCTGCGGGCGTGCGGATCGTCATCAACACCGACGCGCACGGCGTCTCGACCCAGGGCATCTCGCGCTGGGGCGTCGCGACGGCCCGGCGAGCCGCTCTCACCGCGGCCGACGTCGCCAACACGCTCCCCTGGACCGAGTTCGCTGACCTCCGCAAGCACGCGCAGTAGGGACAGTCCCCAGAACGTCGCGGGATGGGACCGTCCCCCTATTTGCAGAGGCACTGCATAAAGGGGTCAGACCCCTTTATGCAGTTGGGCTGCGAAAAGGGGTCTGACCCCTCAGGAGGTGGGGTAGGAGCTCGTTGGCGACGATGGCATCGACGGTGGCGCGGCGGAAGGGCGTGATCGCGGTGAGGGCGCGGGTGGCGTAGGTCGGGTCGTCGTCGGCGTCGATCGCGGCGCGGAGTGCCGCTCCGAGCGAGGATGGGTCGGGCTCGGCGATCCAGCCGAGGTCGCCGGCGCGCAGGAGCGGGAGCGCCGCGTAGGGCCCGGGCGATGCGACGGTCACCACGCGGCAGCCGTCGGCCAGCGCCTCGAGCTGGGCGATCCCGTAGTCCTCGCGGCGCGGCGCCGTCACGTACACGCGCGCCCGGCGCAGCAGCGCGCGGTAGGCGTCGGGCGCCAGCGTGCCGGCGTAGCGCACGCCGTCGCCGTCGGTCCCCTCCACGCCGGCCACGACCAGCTCCTCGCCGTCGGCGCGCGCGAACCGCCACGCGGCCAGCACCCGGTCCAGTCCCTTCTTGTAGGGGTTGGTCGCGTAGGTGACGGCGGCCAGGTCGCGAGGCGCCGCGGCGCGCGCCGCGCCATCGCCCGACGGCTCCACCGGGATCGGCACGACCACCGACGGCGTCGCCGGCGACCCAGCCTCCACGAGCGCCCCCGCGTCCTGTGGCACGAGCAGCGGCGCCTGCGTGAGCCGCCGGCGCTCGACCGGCCGCTGCCAGGCGCCGTGGCGGCCCGGGCGGTTGGCCGCCGCCGGCGCGTCGAAGCGGATCGCCCCCGGCACGGGCCACAACAGCGCCGCGGTCGTCGTGGAGTACACGACGGCGCCGGGAGCCGACGACGCCAAGGCCTCGACGGCCGCACGCCGCGCCGCCCGCGCCCACACCAGATCGGTCAGGGCGAACGTCCGCACCTCGCGGGGCGCCACCGCCCGCGCGAGCACGACGTCGGCGCCGGCGCGGCGCAGCGCGCCGGCCAGCTCGTCCTCGGCCGCGCGCAGCCCGTGCGTCGACCCGAGGCCGACGAGGAGGACGTCAGGCGAGGGCATCAACTGGCATTGTCCCGCGCCCGGCTCTGCGGCGCATGACCCTCACCTCGCACCACATCCCTCGACGAGCGACGCCGCCGGCTCTGCGGCGCATGACCTCACCTCGCACCACATCCCTCGACGCACCTCCCACGACGTCCCTCGACGAGCGACGCCGCCGGCTTTGCGGCGCATGACCCTGACCTCGCACCAGATCCCACGACGAGCGACGCCGCGTTGACCGGAACGCTGGTCAACGTCGGCGCAATCCTCATCGGCACGCTGATCGGCGAGCTCGTCGGCGGGCGGCTCACCGTCGATCTCCAGACGCGGGTCCTCCACGGCCTCGGCCTGGTGGTGCTCGTCATCGGGATCGACAACGCCCTGGCCTGGCGCGACACGAACGCGCTCTTCGTCCTCGGCGGCGTCCTGCTCGGCGGGCTGGCCGGCGAGGCGTTGCACATCGAAGATCGCCTCCAGGCCGTCGGCGACCTGGCCCAGGCGCACCTCCAGCGCCGCGGCGGCGCCGAGGACTCGACGGTCTCCGAAGCCTTCTTCACCGCCAGCCTCGTGTTCTGCGTCGGCGCGCTGGCGGTCGTCGGCCCGATCCAGGAGGGCCTGACCGGCAACCACGACACGCTCTTCACCAAGGCGCTGCTCGACGGCTTCGCCTCCGTCGCGCTCGCTGCCAGCCTCGGCTGGGGCGTCGCCCTGTCGGCGATCAGCGTCCTGATCTACCAGGGCTCCCTGACGCTCGGCGCCGGCCTGTTCGACTCGATCCTCACCGAGGGCAGCGACGCGCTGCTGTCGATGACCTCGGCCGGCGGCGTGCTGATCATCGGCCTCTCGCTCAAGCTGCTCGACATCCAGGACGTCAAGGTCGGCAACTTCCTGCCGGCCCTGATCTTCGCGCCCGCAATCGCGGGCATCGCGTCGATCTTCTCCTAGCATCGGGTCCCTCATCCGCCGCGGGTTTCGCCCCCTGGGCGAACACCCGCAAGGGAACCTGGCCCTCAGGGCCAGCGTTCCCCTAGGACTTCACGCCGTCGATCGACGGCCGCTCGCGCCGCAGGCCGGGCACGCGGACGACCTCCATCGGCGCCACCGGGGACGAGCGCTCGACGAAGAACGACACGCCGTCGCGCTCCTCGATCGCCTGAACGGCGCTCTCCTGGCGCCGCCACGCCAGCGACCAGATGATGGTGAACCCGGTCGCGATGCCCGGGATCTGCGGGCCCAGGAACGACAGCGCGCCCGCGATCACGACCACGATGAGCAGCGGCCACAGGCGGTTGGCCATCGTCGTCCCGGGCCGGACCTGGGGCATCATCGTGGCCGCCTTGGCGTCGGCCAGCAGCTTGGCGATCGGCGGGTTGACCTCGTTGCGCCGGCCGATGTAGGTCCCGATCAGGGTGGCGAGCACCCACCAGCCGACCATGTAGGGGACCACGCCGTCCTGCTGCGTGGACCCCGCGGCGACGATCGTCAGGACGCCCAGCGTCGTGGCGGCGCCGGCGCTCAAGAGGACGGTCGCGCGCAGGAAGTCGACGAAGCGCATTCCCTATGCGGATCCCGCCAGCACCTCGAGCGCCGTCCGCACGCCGAGCGGGCCGTCGACGAGCAGGTCGGCGGCCTCCTCGAGCTCGGGCGGCGTCTCGTCGGAGCGGACCCCGACGCACACTGCCTGGCGCAGGCGCCCGTCGCCCACGGCGTCGCGCAGCGCGGCGAACGCGTCGAGGTCGGTGCGGTCGTCACCCACGTAGAGGGCGACGTCGATATGCGGCGCGTCCTCCAGCAGCCGGTCGACGCCCTTGCCCTTGTGCAGCTCGACGGGCGGGCGGACCTCGAGGATCTTGCGGCCGAAGTGCGTGACGAACCCGGCGGCCTCGGCACGCTGCGCCAGCGCACGCACGGCCACCTCGGCGGCGTCCTCGTCGGGCGCGCCGCGCCAGTGGAAGCCGAAGATGACGTCCTTGTCCTCGCCGCGGATGCGCAGGCGGTGCAGCTCGTCGTCGCGCAGCTGCTCGTCGGCGAAGCGGCGGACGCGCCGGCCCCACTCGGCGACCTCGGGGTCGATCTCCGGGGTCGTCTGCCCACCGCGCAGGATCTCCGCGCCGTGGTTGCCGACGTACGTGATCGACCCGAGGGAGACGATCCGCCGGGCGGTCGTCGCGCGGCGGCCGCTGATGCAGGCGACCAGGCCGTAGGTCTTGGCGATCGTGATCAGCGGCGCGCGCGTCGGCTCGGGAACGTGCGCGTCGTCGGCGTGGCGGACGATGGGCGCGAGCGTTCCGTCGATGTCGAGCAGCACGGCGGCGAGGGGCGGAGCGGCCAGCAGGGGCGCGAGGACGTCGTCGAGGGTCGCGGCAGGAGGCACGCACCTATCATCGCAGCATGCCGCGCCCTGACCCGACGACGGCCCCGGGCGCGCAACGGACGTTGCGCCTGGCCGCCATCGCCACCGGGGCCGGGCTGTTCAGCGGGCTCTTCGGCGTCGGCGGGGGCACGGTCATCGTGCCCCTGCTCGTGCTCTGGCTGGGGTACGGCACGCGCGAGGCGACCGGCACGTCGCTGGCCGCGATCGTCGTCATCGCCGCCGCCGCGATGCTGACGCAGGGCGCCTACGGCAACCTCCACCTGGGCGACGGCCTGCTCGTCGGCCTGCCCGCCGTCGGGGGCGTGCTGGCCGGCACGGCGCTACAGCAGCGCGTCGATTCCCGCGTCGTGTCGCTGCTCTTCGCGGCGCTCATGGTCGCCACCGCGATGACCCTGCTCATCCCATGACCGCCGGCGCGATCCTCGTGGGCCTCGCGGCCGGCCTGGTCGCCGGGATGCTCGGCGTGGGCGGCGGGATCCTCTTCGTCCCCGGCCTCGTGCTGTTCCTGGGCCTGGCCCAGGTCGACGCCGAGGCGACGTCGCTGCTGGCGATCATCCCGGTGGCCCTGGTCGGCGCCGCCAACCAGCACCGCTACGGCAACCTGCGCCTGCGCGACGCGTTGCTCATCGGCGTCATGGCCATCCCCGGCGCCGTGCTCGGCGTGACGATCGTCAACGCGATCCCCGAGCGCACCACCGAGGTGCTGTTCGCGTTGTTGATGCTCTACGTCGCCAGCCAGATGGCGCGCCGGGCGCTGAAGGCCGAGCCCGAGCCGGCCGCGGAGCGCCGATGAGGTCGCGGGTGCGCTCGGTCGCCCGTCCGCCGACCGCGGCCGGCGTGGCGGCGGCGATCGCCGGCGTGGCCGCGGCGACCGCGCTGATCTTCGCCCTGCGCCAGTCCGCGCCCGTGCTGTCGCTCGGGGTCGTCTACGTGCTGGTCGTCCTGGTCCTCTCGACCTACTGGGGCGTCGCGTTCGGGGTCGCCACGGCCGTGCTGAGCGCGTTGGCCTTCAACTTCTTCCACATCCCCCCGACCGGCCGGCTCACGATCGCCACCAGCAACGACTGGGTCGGGCTGATCACCTTCCTGGCCGTGGCGGTGGCGGCCAGCGCCGTGGCCGAGCTGGCCCGCGACCGCACGGTCGACGCGGAGGAGCGCCGGGCCGAGGCCGACGTCGCGGCCGACGCTGCCCGCCTGCTGCTGGGCGGCACCCGGCTGGAGGACGGGCTGGCGCAGACCGCGCAGCGGATCGCCGCGGCGCTGGACCTGCCGTCGGCGCAGATCGTGCTCGGGACCCGGGAGAGCGACGCGCGCCGCAGGGCCTACGCGCTGCGCCGCGACGGCGCGCAGATCGCCACGCTCATCGTTCCCGCGACACTGCCCGCAAGGGTCGATGCGCGACTGCGCGAGCGGATCGTCCCCGCCCTGGAAGTCGTCCTGGCCGGCGCGATCGAGCGCGAGGCGCTGCTGGAGGAGGTCGTCGAGACCGTCTCGCTGCGCCGCAGCGACGACCTCAAGACCGCGATCCTGCGCGCGGTCTCGCACGACCTGCGCTCGCCGCTGACGGCGATGATCAGCTCCGGCGAGGCGCTGGGCTCGCCTGCGCTCGACGACGAGGACCGCGTCGAGCTGAGCCGCGCCGTGGTCGAGGAGGGCGCGCGCCTGGAGCGCCTGATCGGCAAGCTGCTGGACCTGTCGCGCCTGCAGGCCGGGGAGGCCGACCCGCACCTGAAGTGGACCGATCTCGATGAGATCCTCACCGCCGCGCGCGACGACCTCGGGCGTCCCGAGCTCGTGACCCTGCAGCTCGACCGCGACCTGCCGCCGGTGCGCGCCGACGCCGTCCAGCTCGAGCGCGCCTTCGCCAACCTGATGGAGAACGCGGTGGCCCACGGCGAGGGTCAGCCCGTGTCGGTGCGCGCCCGCGCCGTCGGGCACCGGCTCGTCGTGCGGGTGGTCGACCGCGGGCCGGGCATCCCCGTCGCCGAGCAGCAGCGGATCTTCACGCCGTTCTACCGCGCCGCGGGTTCGGCGACGAGCGGCTCGGGCCTGGGCCTGGCGATCGTCCAGGGCTTCGTCACCGCCAACGGCGGCACGGTGCGCGTCGAGTCGCTGCCGGGCCAGGGCGCGAGCTTCGTGGTGGAGTTCCCGCTGTGAGCGGCCGCCGCCGCATCCTCGTCTGCGACGACGAGCCGCAGATCCTGCGCGCGCTGAAGGTGATCCTGCGCGAGGCGGGGTTCGAGACGGTGCCGGCCGAGACCGCCGAGGAGGCGCTGGACCTCGCCGCCGTGCGGCCGCCCGATGGCGCGATCATCGACCTCGTCCTGCCCGACGGCGACGGCGTGGAGGTCTGCCGGCAGATCCGCGGGTGGAGCCAGATGCCGATCATCGTGCTGAGCGCCGTCGGCGACGAGGACGCCAAGGTGCGAGCGCTGGAGGCGGGCGCCGACGACTACGTCACCAAGCCGTTCGGCGCGCGCGAGCTCGTGGCGCGCCTGGAGGCGGCGCTGCGCCGCGTGCAGGGCCCCAGCGACGAGCCCCAGCTCGTGGCGGAAGGACTGGTCATCGACCTCGCCGCGCACACCGTGCTGCGCGACGGCGTGGAGATCCACCTGACGCCGATCGAGTTCCGGCTCCTGGAGACGCTGGCCCGCAACCGTGGCCGCCTCATGACCCACCGCGCCCTGCTCGTCGAGGTGTGGGGCCCGGAGTACGCCGACGACGTGACCGTCCTGCGCGGCCACATCGCCAACCTGCGTCGCAAGATCGACACCGGTGACGGCGCCGGCGCGCGCCGGTACATCCGCACGGACCCGGGCGTCGGGTACCGCTTCGCCGCCTGAGCGGGGCCTGTACGAAATCTGTACGGCGTCAGGCCGAACGCGCAGGCGACGCAAGCGAGGGGCGGTGCAAGGTGTTGACATGGACCTTCTCTCCCTCGTGCTCATCGTGGCGATCTTCGCCTCGCTGCTGGGCCTCGTTGAGCTCTTGGACCGCGTATGAGCGCGTCAGACCTCTTCGGCCTCGTCGTGTGCGCGGTCGTCCTCATGTACCTGCTCTACGCGCTGCTGCGCGGGGAGAAGTTCTAGGCCATGGTCCAGGGCTACCTCCAGATCGCCGCGTTCTGCGCGATCCTCGTCGCGTCGGTGCCGCTGCTCGGCGGCTACATGGCGCGCGTCTTCCGCGACGAGCGCGTCTTCCTGACGCCCGCCGTCGCGCCCGTCGAGCGCCTCTTCTACCGCGTCCTGCGGGTCGACCCCGAGCGCGGCCAGGACTGGAAGGGCTATGCACGCTCGCTGCTGGTCTTCTCCACGCTCTTCGGCCTGCTGCTGTACGTGATCCTGCGGACGCAGGGGATCCACCCGTTCAACCCGGGGGACTTCCGGTCCGGCCCGGCGGACGTGTCGTTCAACACGGCGACGTCGTTTTTGACCAACACCAACTGGCAGTTATACGGCGGCGAGACCACCCTCTCGTACTTCAGCCAGATGGCGGGGCTGGCGGTGCAGAACTTCGTCTCCGCCGCGGTCGGCATCTCGGTGCTCGTGGCGCTGATGCGCGGCATCGCGGCGCGCGGCGGCGACGGCATCCTGGGCAACTTCTACAGGGACATCACCAGGATCATCCTGTACATCCTGGTGCCGCTGTCGATCGTCGCGACAGTGGTCCTGGTCTCCCAGGGCGTCATCCAGACGCTCGGGGGCACGGTGGGCGGGATCGCCCGCGGCCCGGTCGCCTCGCAGGAGGCGATCAAGATGCTCGGGACCAACGGCGGCGGGTTCTTCAACGTGAACTCCGCGTACCCGTTCGAGAACCCGTCGGCGTTCACGAACTTCTTCGAGATGTTCATCATCTTGTGCATCCCGGCGGCGCTCCCGTACACCTACGGGCGCATGGTCGGCAGCCGCCGGCAGGGCTGGACGATCTTCGGCGTGATGTTCGCGCTGTTCCTCGTCAGCGTCGTGGTCGTCTACGTCGCCGAGAGCCACGGCACGCCCGCCGCGCACGCCGCCGGCCTCGCCGGCGGCAACCTCGAGGGCAAGGAGCAGCGCTTCGGCATCGCGTCGACGTCGCTGTTCACGGCGATCACCACGGTGGTCTCCTGCGGCGCGGTCAACGGCGCCTTCGAGTCGCTCACCGGCCTCGGCGGTCTGGGCCCGATGGCCAACCTCGGCTTCAGCGAGTCGGTCTTCGGCGGGGTCGGCACCGGCCTGTACATGATGTTGCTGTTCGTGCTGCTCGCCGTCTTCATCGGCGGCCTGATGGTCGGCCGCACGCCGGAGTACCTCGGCAAGAAGATCGAGCCGCGTGAGGTCAAGCTGGTCACGATCGGGGCGCTGTTCACGGCGCTGATCGTCCTCGTCTTCACCGCGCTGGCGGTCGGCACGAAGTACGGCGCGCCGTCGACCTTCGCCGCGGGTCCGCAGGGCTTCAGCGAGAACTTCTACGCCTACCTCTCGCAGGCCAACAACAACGGCTCCGCCTTCGCCGGCTACACCGGCTTCCTGCAGCCCAACGCACCCGGCAACGCCGGCGCGCACGGCGTCACGTTCGCCGACCTGATGGGCGGCTTCGCGATGCTCTTCGGCCGCTTCGTGCCGATCCTCGCGGTG
Organism: Baekduia sp.; assembly: GCA_036009425.1. Lineage (GTDB taxonomy): Bacteria > Actinomycetota > Thermoleophilia > Solirubrobacterales > Solirubrobacteraceae > Baekduia. The sequence continues at coordinate 9,570 of DASYLT010000159.1, forward strand.
CTCGCGGTCGCCGGCGCCATGGCCCGCAAGAAGGTCAGCCCGGTCGGCCTGGGAACGATGCGCACCGACACGCCCACGTTCGGCTTCCTGCTGATCGGCGTGATCGTCCTCGTCGGCGCCCTGACGTTCCTGCCGGCCTTCCTGCTCGGGCCGGTCGAACAATCCCTCACCACCACCCTCTTCTAGAGGGAGGCCCTGAACCATGCGCAAGGACCTCATCCGCTCCTCGGTGGCCGTCGTCGCCTTCACGGTGCTGCTCGGCCTCGTCTACCCCCTGGTCATGACCGGGATCGCGCAGGTGGCGTTCCCGGGCAAGTCCGAGGGCTCGCTCATCCGCTCCGGCGGCAAGGTCACCGGCTCGACGCTGCTGGGTCAGGCCTGGCGGAAGCCGGTGCTCGACCAGGCCGGTCGGCCCACCAAGGACGCTGACGGCAACCCGGTGACCGAGCCCGACCCGAGGTACTTCCAGCCGCGGCCTTCGGCCACCGGCTACAGCGCCTCGGTCACCTTCTTCGCCAACCGCGGGCCCAACCAGGCCTCCACGCGCGACCTCACCCGCCAGCACATCGAGGCCTACCTCTCGCTCGAGAGGCCCTACAACCGCGGCCTCACCGCGGCGAAGGTGCCGATCGACGCGGCGACGTTCTCCGCCTCCGGCGTCGATCCCGACATCTCCCGGACCAACGCCGGGATCCAGGCGCGCCGCATCGCCGCGGTCCGCCACCTCTCGCCGGACCGCGTCGCCCGCCTCATCGCCCAGAACACCGACGGCCGCGGCCTCGGGCTCTTCGGTGAGCGCGGCGTCAACACGACGACGCTCAACCACGCTCTCGACCAGGAAGCTCGATGACCCCGCAGCGCTCATCCTTGTTCAGCCGGGAGGTCGTCGTCCCCGCGATCACCGGCTCGTTCGCCAAGCTGGACCCCCGCATCCAGGTGCGCAACCCGGTGATGTTCGTGGTCGAGCTCGGGGCGGTGATCACCACCGGCGCGTGGCTGATCCAGCTCTTCGGCGGCAGCGGAGCCGGGCCCGCCCACCCCGGTCACGAGCCGGCCTGGTTCACCTTCACGGTGGCCTTCTGGCTGTGGCTCACGGTCGTCTTCGCCAACCTGGCCGAGGCGCTGGCCGAGGGCCGCGGCAAGGCCCAGGCCGACGCGCTGCGGGCCATGCGCTCCGACACCGCCGCGCGGATGCGCGACGGCTCCACGCGACCCGCCGCCGAGCTCCACCGCGGCGACGTCGTGTCGGTGGAGGCCGGGGAGGTGATCCCCGGTGACGGCACGGTCATCGAGGGCATCGCCTCGGTCGACGAGTCGGCCATCACCGGCGAGTCCGCGCCGGTGATCCGCGAGTCGGGCGGGGACCGCAGCGCGGTCACCGGCGGCACGCGCGTCCTGAGCGACCACATCCTGGTGGAGATCACCCAGGAGCCGGGGCAGTCGTTCCTGGATCGCATGATCGCGCTGGTCGAGGGCGCGCAGCGGCGCAAGACGCCGAACGAGATCGCCCTGAACATCCTGCTCGCCGGGCTGACGATCGTGTTCCTGGTGGTGGTGGCGACGCTGCTGCCGTTCGCCCGGTTCGCCGGCTCGGACATCTCGCTCACCACGCTCATCGCGTTGTTGGTGGCGTTGATCCCGACGACGATCGGCGCGCTGCTGAGCGCGATCGGCATCGCCGGCATGGACCGCCTCGTGCGCCGCAACGTGCTCGCCCTGAGCGGACGGGCGGTGGAGGCATCCGGCGACGTCGACGTGCTGCTGCTCGACAAGACCGGCACGATCACGCTCGGCAACCGCCAGGCGGCGGAGTTCGTCCCGATGCCGGGCGTGACCGAGCCCGCGCTGGCCGAGGCCGCGCAGCTGGCGTCGCTGGCCGACGAGACGCCCGAGGGCCGCTCGATCGTGGTGCTGGCCAAGCAGTACGGGCTGCGCGAGCGCGAGCTGGGCGTCCACGAGGCGACCTTCGTCCCGTTCACCGCGCAGACGCGGATGAGCGGGGTCGACTACGACGGCACGCGCCTGCGCAAGGGCGCGTCGGACTCGGTCATCGCCTTCGCCCAGTCCGAGGGCGGCCAGGTGCCCGGCGAGCTGAGCGGCATCGTGGACCGGATCGCCCGCGACGGCGGCACGCCGCTGGTCGTCGCCCGCGACAGCCAGGTGCTGGGCGTCATCTACCTCAAGGACACCGTCAAGGACGGCATGAAGGCCCGCTTCGAGCAGCTGCGCGCGATGGGCATCCGCACCGTGATGGTCACCGGCGACAACCGGCTGACCGCGGCGACGATCGCCGAGGAGGCCGGGGTCGACGACTTCCTGGCCGAGGCGACGCCGGAGCGCAAGATGCAGCTCATCCGCGCAGAGCAGGCCGAGGGGCGGCTCGTGGCGATGACCGGTGACGGCACCAACGACGCGCCGGCGCTGGCCCAGGCCGACGTCGGCGTGGCGATGAACACCGGGACCCAGGCGGCCCGCGAGGCGGGGAACATGGTGGACTTGGACTCCAACCCGACGAAGCTGATCGAGATCGTCGAGGTCGGCAAGCAGCTGCTCATCACGCGCGGCGCGCTGACCACGTTCTCGATCGCCAACGACGTGGCCAAGTACTTCGCCATCCTCCCGGCGATCTTCGCCGCCACCTACGCGGCCGGCGGCGCCGCCACAGGACCGCTCGACGCGCTCAACGTGATGCAGCTCGGGACCCCGCAGTCGGCGATCATCTCGGCGATCATCTTCAACGCGATCGTGATTCCCATGCTCATCCCGGTCGCCCTGCGCGGGGTGGCCTACCGGGCCGTCGGCGCCACCGCGCTGCTGCGGCGCAACCTCCTGGTCTACGGGCTCGGCGGCCTGGTGGCGCCGTTCGCCGGCATCAAGCTCATCGACCTGGTCGTGCACAACGTGCTCGGTGCCTGATGGACCTGACCCCGCCCATCCCGCGCGGACGCCTGAAGGTCTTCCTCGGCATGGCCGCCGGCGTGGGCAAGACGGTCCGCATGCTCCAGGAGGGCCAGGCCGAGCTGGAGGCGGGGCGTGACGTGGTCATCGGGCTGCTGGAGACCCACGGCCGCGCCGAGACGCGCGTGGCCGCCGACGGCCTGGAGCGCCTGCCGCGCCGGCGCATCGCCTACCGCGCCGCGGCGCTGGAGGAGCTCGACGTGCCCGGCGTCCTGGCCCGGGCGCCGGACCTCTGCCTGATCGACGAGCTGGCGCACACCAACGCCCCCGGCGTCGAGCACGCCAAGCGCTTCGAGGACGTCGACGTGGTGCTCGACGCGGGCATCGACGTGTACTCCACCATGAACGTCCAGCACCTCGAGTCGCTCAACGACACGGTCGCCGAGCTGAGCGGGATCCGGGTGCGCGAGACGGTCCCCGACTCGGTGCTCCAGCGGGCTGATGAGGTCGTGATCATCGACCTGACGCCCGAGGCGCTGCTGGAGCGCCTGCGCGCCGGCAAGGTCTATTCCGCCGATCGCATCGACGCTGCGCTGCAGGGGTTCTTCAAGATCGAGAACCTCAGCGCGCTGCGCGAGACCGCGCTGCGGCAGGTCGCCCAGGAGGTCGAGTTGCGGCGCAACGGCATCGCCGAGGCGCTCGGCACGCGCGCCGACTGCGTGCACGCCGACGCCCCGCGTGCGGTCGGCGAGCGCCTGCTGGCGCTCGTGGAGCCCTATCCCGGCGCTCACCGCCTCGTGCGGCGGGCGTGGCGGTCGAGCCAGCGACTGGGCGCCGACCTCGACCTGCTGTGGGTCCGGCGCCCGGGCACGCGGACCGACGACGAGCAGGAGCGCGCGCTGCACGCGCTGCGCCAGTTGGCGTCGGTGCTCGGCGCCGAGCTCCTGGTGGAGGAGGGCGACGACGTCGCCGAGACCGCCGCGCGCATCGCCCGGGAGCGCGGCACGACCTACGTCCTGCTCGGGGCATCCCGGCCGGCGCGCGGGCTGGCCCGACTGCGCGAACCGCTGCCGCAGCGGCTGATCCGCCAGGCGCCGGGGGTCGACGTGCGCATCGTCTCCGACCGCAGCCGGAGGGCGACGTGATGGCCGCCATCTACCTGTATGGGTTGGTCGGCGCAGCCGTCGTGCTCGCGGCCGGGTTCGTCGCCGGGCGGGCGCTGCCCGGGCGCCGCGAGCGGGCCGCCGTGGCCGCGCGGCCCGACACCGTGCGCCGAATCCTGCTGCCGTTCACCGGCGCGTCGATCTCCCGGCGTGCCTTCGACGCGGCCGTGCGCCTGGCCCGCGCCGAGGGCGCGACGCTCATGCCGTGCTACCTGGCGACGGTGCCGCTGAACCTGCCGCTCGACGCGCCGCTGGCGCGCCAGTGCGTCAGCGCGATGACGCTGATGGAGGTCATCGAGCAGCGCGCGGCCACCCAGGAGGTGGCGGTCGACGCGCGCATCAGCCGCGGGCGGACCTACCGCGACGCGCTGCGCCGCGAGCTGGAGACGGAGTCGTTCGACCGCGTCATCGTCTCGGCGACCAGCAACCCGTCGGGCTTCAGCGGCGACGACCTCGTCTGGCTGCTGAACCGCGCCGACGCCGAGGTCCTGATCCTGCGCCCGGCGCCGGAGGACGCGCGCGAGCTGTCGGCGTCCGGCAACGGGGTCGCCGGGCACTTCTAGCCGTCGAGCCCCGTGCCCTGCTCCAGCGCGCCCTTGATCGACGCGTCCAGCGCGTTGATGCGAAACAGCGCCAGCGCCTCGGGTGAGCCGAACCGGCGCGTCGGCGCGCCCTCCGGCCCATGGTGCGTCAGCACGCAGTGGGCGACCGCGAGCCGGCGCTCGGCGTCCATGGCGGGGATGCGCGCCGCGCGCTCCTCGATCAGGCGCAGGCCGAGCTCGACGTGGCCGAGCAGCCGGCCGGCGTCGCTGAGGCCGATCTCCGCGCCGTAGGTGAACTCCTCGGTCTTGCCGAGGTCGTGCACCAGCGCGGCGGTGATCAGGAGGTCGGAGTTCAGCCGCACGTGCAGGAGGCAGGTCTCCTGTGCGAGCGTCGCGACCGCGACGGTGTGTTCCAGCAGCCCGCCGAGGTAGGCGTGATGGCCGCTGCGCGAGCACGGCGCCATCCGCCACGCTGCCCGCAGCCGGTCGTCGGCCAGCAGCGCCTCCAGCAGCGCGCGGAACCCGGGGTCGTGGACCTCGCGGGCGAGGTGCTCGAGGAAGCCGTCGAGCTCGTCGAGGTCGCGGTAGGCCGTCGGCAGGAAGCTCGCCGGGTCCGCGTCGTCGGGCGCCGCGCGGCCGATCGAGCGCAGGTCGAGCTGCAGCTCATCGCGGAACCGCTCCACGCGGCCGGCCACGCGGACGAGGTCGCCGCGGTCGAAGCGCGCGGCCGCGACGTCGGCGTCGCGGAAGATGCGCGCCGGGAGCGCGCCGGTGCGGTCGCGAAGCTCGAGCGCGAGATACGGCGTCCCGGCCCGCGACATCAACCGCTCCTTGCGCGTGCACGCGAAGACGCCCTGCACGTCGTCGCCGGCGCGGAGGGTCGCGATCTGCTGCACCTCCGGCTCGGAGGTGTCCGAAACGGCGGCCACGACCCCATTGTGGAGCGCCGATCGGATGCCGCTACCGTCATGTCGATGCAGCCGCTCATCTGGGAGAGCCGGCCGGACGGTCTTCGGG
>DASYLT010000160.1:0-6631 GCA_036009425.1 Baekduia sp.
CCGCCGTCCGCCGACAGGCCCACCCGGACTCGACGGCGGCGGAAGGCGCGACGTGGGCCTGTGGACGGACGTCCGGCGTCCGCCAACAGGCCCACCCCCCACTCGAGGCGGCCGGCGGAGACAGAAGGCGCCGGTGCCCAAGGCCAACGCCTTGTCGTCATCGCCCCCAGACAACGCGCTGCGGCACGACCAGCGCCGGAGCTGACCGCCCCGAACGCCGGACCTGACCGCCCCGACGGCCGCAGCTGACCGCCCACAGCCGCGCGCCCCCGAGCCGCCAACGACGAAGGCCCCGGCACACGCCGGGGCCTTCGGCCGTTCAGTGATGCGAACGCCCGCCTACGACGCCCCGACCAGGTCCTCGTCGTCGGCCAGCGCGATGCGCTCGTTGGGGACGCAGTGCGTCATCACGAGGTCGCCGGTGTCGCGCGGGCCGTTGTTGCCGAGGTTGGCGGCGCGGGCCAGCTCGTCCTCGGTCAGCGTCTGCGTGGCCAGCGGCTGCAGGCCGCGAACCTCGTCGGCGGTGATGCCGAGGCCCTCGCCGACGCGGGCGCCGAGCTCGTCCTCGGCCATGAACAGGTGCCAGAGCATGCGCTCCTGGATCGGCCGGTCGCACTGCGACAGGTTGCCGATCCAGTTGGACACCAACTCGTCCTTCTCCCACTGCTCGGAGAGCAGGTAGCGCTGGCCGGCCTGCGTGTAGTCGTCGGTGCGGGCGATCTTCGCGCGCGTCAGGCGGCCCTCGATGACCGGGCCCTGCTCGGTGTGGCCGGGCTTCGGCGCCTCCTGCGGCCCGCCGGTGATCGACGGCTCGTAGTTGACGGAGGGGTTGCCCGCGCCGCCGTCGATCGCGTAGGCCATCGCGCCGTCGCGCTGGTTGGTGGTGACCTTGGCGTTCTTAGGGTGGTTGACCGGCAGCTGCAGGTAGTTGGCGCCCACGCGGTGGCGCTGCGTGTCGGAGTACGAGAACGTCCGCCCGACGAGCATCTTGTCGTCGGAGAAGTCCAGGCCGTCGACCAGCACGCCGGTGCCGAAGGCGATCTGCTCGCTCTCGGCGAAGAAGTTCTCCGGCGCGCGGTTGAGCACCATCTTGCCGATCTTGTGGACCGGGAAGTCGTTCTCGGGCCAGACCTTCGTGTCGTCGAGGGGGTCGAAGTCCAGCTCGGGGTGGTCGTGGTCGTCGATGATCTGGACGGCCAGCTCCCACTCCGGGAAGTCGCCGGCGGCGATCGCGCCGTAGAGGTCCTTGGTGTGGACGCCGAGCTCGCGCCCCTGCTGCACGGCGGCGTCGTCCTCGGTCCAGGACTGCACCGGCTGCTTGGGCAGCCAGTGGTACTTGATGAGCTTGGTCTCGCCGGCGGCGTTGACCCACTTGTAGGTGTTGACCCCGAAGCCCTGCATGTGGCGGTAGCTGGCCGGCACGCCGCGCGGGCTCAGGACCAGGTTGAACATGTGCAGCGACTCGGGCGTCTGCGACGCGAAGTCGAACACGCGGTTGGCGACCTGCCGCTCGAAGGTGACCGGATCCGGCTTCTGGGAGTGGATGAAGTCGGGGAACTTGATCGCGTCACGGATGAAGAACACGCCGAGGTTGTTGCCGACCAGGTCCCAGTTGCCGTCCTCGGTGTAGAACTTCACGGCGAAGCCGCGCGGGTCGCGGACGGCCTCGGAGGAGTCGCGGCCGCCGGCCACGGTCGAGAAGCGCACCGCCACCTCGGTCTGCTTGCCGGCCGGCTCGAACAGCTTGGCGCGCGTGTGCTCAGAGATGGGCTCACCGCCACCGACGGTGCCGTAGGACTCGAAGTAGCCGAAGGCGGTGGCGCCGCGGGCGTGGACGACGCGCTCGGGGACGCGCTCGCGGTCGAAGTGCGCCAGCTTCTCGATGAACTGATAGTTCTCGAGCGTCGCCGGACCACGGTCGCCGATGGTGCGCGTGTTCTGGTTGTCGCCGATCGGATGGCCCTGGCGGGTGGTCAGCGTGTTGTCGTTGTCGCGCTCGTCGGTCATGCAGTCGCCTCTCGTCGTTCGGGTTGGCAGGCGGGGCACAGGCCCCAATGGGTCACCTCGGACTCGTCGATCGCGAAGCCCTGCAGATCGCTCGGCGTCAGGCACGGCGCCGCGCCGGTGGCGCAGTCGACGTCGACGACGGTGCCGCAGCCGCGGCACACGAGGTGATGGTGGTTGTCGCCCACGCGCGCCTCGTAGCGCGCGGGGCCGCCGGCGATCTCGATCCGCTGCGCGAGCGCCGCACGGCGCAGCGCCTCGCAGACGTCGTAGGCCGCCTGCGTCGAGATCGCGACCCCGGCGCCGCGGACCCGGTCGATCACCTGATCGACGCGGGGGTGATCGGCCGCCTCCGTGAGGACCTGGAGCACGGCGACCCGTGAGGCGGTCACGCGCAGTCCGGCGGCCCGGAGACGCTCCGGGTAGGTCTCGACTCCCACTGCCGGCAACGTATCAAGATCCGGCGCCAGTTTGGAACGATTCCAGAAAGGCTGGAAGAACCTGCGCCGATCTGGCGCGCAGACACCGACCAACCCGGTAGAGATGAGGGCGTGCTCGGACTGCCGGAGGGAACCCAGGCCTGCCTCTTCGACCTCGACGGGGTGCTGACCCAGACCGCCAAGGTGCACGCCAAGGCCTGGAAGGAGATGTTCGACGGCTTCCTGCGGGCGCGCGCGCAGGAGACGGGCGAGCCGTTCGTGCCGTTCGACGCCCGCGCCGACTACGACGAGCACGTCGACGGCCTGCCGCGCGCCGACGGCGTGCGCGGCTTCCTGGCCTCCCGCGGGATCGAGCTGCCCGAGGGCGACGAGGACGATCCGCCCGACGCGCAGACCGTCCACGGCCTCGGCAACCGCAAGAACGAGCTGGTGCTCGGGATCATGCACCGCGACGGGGTGCAGCCCTACGAGGGGTCGGTCAAGTACGTCGACGCCGCCAAGGATGCGGGGCTCGCGGTGGCGGTCGTGTCCTCCAGCGCCAACGCGCGCGAGGCGCTGCGCGCCGCCGGCCTGCTCGACCGCTTCGAGCACGTCGTCGACGGGCACACGGCGCAGGAGCAGCACCTCAAGGGCAAGCCCGCGCCCGACATGTTCCTCGCGGGCGCCCGGGCGGTCGGGGTCGACCCGGCCAACGCCGCCGTCTTCGAGGACGCGCTGGCCGGCGTCCAGGCCGGCCGCGCCGGGCAGTTCGGCCGGGTGATCGGCGTCGATCGCGTCGGCCAGGCCGACGCGCTGCGCGAGCACGGCGCCGACGTGGTGGTCGAGGATCTCGCCGAGCTGCTGGACGGCGCCGCCGACCCGGCCGAGCCCGCCGCATGATCGACCACCCCAACTACGTCGTCGACCCGTGGGCGATCCGTGAGACCGGCCTGCACCTCGACACGCTCGCGCAGTCCGAGTCGGTCTTCGCGCTGAGCAACGGCCACATCGGCATGCGCGGCAACCTCGACGAGGGCGATCCCAACGGCCTGGCCGGCACCTACCTCAACGGGGTCCACGAGACCCGGCCGCTGCCGTACGCCGAGAGCGCCTACGGCAACCCCGAGGCGGGCGAGACGGTGCTCAACGTCACCGACGGCAAGCTCATCCGCCTGCTCGTCGACGACGAGCTCTTCGACGTCCGCTACGGCGAGCTGATCGAGCACGAGCGGGTCCTGGACTTCCGCGCCGGCCTCCTGCACCGCGACGTCCACTGGCGCTCGCCCTCTGGCCGCGAGGTGCGCATCCGCTCCACGCGCATGGTGTCGCTCACCCAGCGCGGCGTCGCGGCGATCCTCTACGAGGTGCAGCCCCTGGGCGAGGACGCGCGCCTGGTCCTGCAGTCCGAGCTGGTGGCCAACGACGACGGCCAGCCCCAGCCGGTGGGCCTGGATCCGCGAGCCGCGGCGGCACTGCGGGCGCCGCTGCATGCCGAGGAGGCCTACGAGGACGACCTGCGCGTCTCGCTCATCCACTCCACCGCGCGCAGCAACATCCGGCTGTGCGCGACGATGGACCACGAGATCAGCTGCCCCGGAGAGCTGCCGCAGACGGTCACCGAGGCGGCCAACGACGTCGGGCGCGTGACGATCGCCGCCGACGTGGCGGCCGGCGACACGCTGCGCCTGCTCAAGTACGTGGCCTACGGCTGGTCGAGCCACCGGTCGCTGCCGTCGGTGCGCGCGCAGGCGCGCGGCTCGCTGGCCGAGGCGCGCCACACCGGCTGGGACGGGCTGGTCGCCGAGCAGCGCGCCTACCTCGACGACTTCTGGCAGCGCTCGGACGTCGAGCTGGAGGGCGACGACGAGCTGCAGCAGGCCGTGCGCTTCAGCATGTTCCACGTCCTGCAGGCCGGGGCGCGCGCCGAGCGCCGCGCGATCCCGGCCAAGGGGTTGACCGGGCCGGGCTACGACGGTCACGCCTTCTGGGACACGGAGTCGTACGTGCTCCCACTGCTGACCTACACCGCGCCCGTGGCCGCGGCCGACGCGCTGCGCTGGCGGCTCGCGACGCTGGACCTCGCCCGCGAGCGCGCCCACCAGCTAGGCCTCGCCGGCGCCGCCTTCCCGTGGCGGACGATCGCGGGGCGCGAGTGCTCGGGCTACTGGCCCGCGGGCACCGCGGCGTTCCACATCAACGCCGACATCGCAGCCGCGGTCCTGCGCTACAAGGCGGCGGTCGAGGACCTGCCCTTCGAGCGCGACGTCGGCCTTCCGCTGCTCGTGGAGACCGCCCGGCTGTGGCAGTCGCTCGGCCACCACGACCTGCGCGGGGACTTCCGCATGCCGGGCGTCACCGGACCCGACGAGTACAGCGCGCTCGCCGACGACAACGTCTACACCAACCTGATGGCGCGCCAGAACCTCCTGGGCGCCGCCGACGCGGCGGAGCGCTGGGCCGCCGAGGCCGCGGCGCTGGACGTGTCGTCCGACGAGGTGGCCGCGTGGCGCCGGGCCGCGGGCGCGATGTTCGTGTCCTACGACTCGCGCCTCGAGGTCCACCAGCAGTCGCGCGGCTTCACCGAGCACGCGGTCTGGGACTTCGAGCGCACGGCCCCGGAGCAGTACCCGCTGCTGCTGCACTTCCCCTACGTCGACCTCTACCGCAAGCAGGTGGTCAAGCAGGCCGACCTCGTCCTCGCCCTCTTCGCCTGCAGCGACCGGTTCACCGAGGGGCAGAAGGAGCGCGACTTCGTCTACTACGAGGCGCTGACCGTCCGCGACTCCTCGCTGTCGGCGTGCGTGCAGGCGATCATCGCGGCGGAGACCGGCCACCTCGGCCTGGCCTACGACTACCTCGGCGAGGCGGCGCTGATGGACCTCCACGACCTGGAGCACAACACGCGCGACGGGTTGCACATCGCCTCGCTGGCGGGCAGCTGGCTGGCGCTCGTCGGCGGCTTCGGCGGCTTCCGCGACGTCGGCGGGAAGCTGCGCTTCGCGCCCCGGTTGCCACCGCAGCTGCGGCGCCTGAGGTTCCGCCTGGGCGTTCGCGGCCGGTGCCTGCACGTCGCGGTCGAGGCCGACCAGGCCACCTACGAGCTGACCAGCGGCGAGGAGGCGCTGGAGATCACCCATCACGGCAAGGCGCTGACGGTCGCCGTCGGCGAGCCGCAGACGCGCGCCATCCCGCCGGCCCCGGAGCGCGAGCGCCCGCGTCAGCCGCCGGGGCGCGAGCCGCGCCGGCGCAGCCCGATCCCCACAGGCGGTGATCCGGCGCGCGAGTAGCATCGCGCCATGGCCTGGGACTTCTCGACCGACGCCGACCACGCCGAGCTGCTCGACGCGGTCACCGCCAACGGCTGAGGCGCTGCTGCCGCCTTGGCAGGGCACTACGCCATAAGCTGGCCGTTCGCACGAACGACTGGATCGGACGCGCCATGCACCCGTCTCCCGCCTTGCCCGAGGCCGATGACCTGGCTTTCGCCGGGCTGCAGCAGCAGGCCGCGCTGGTCGCCACCGGCGCCGTGTCGTCGGCTGATCTCGTCGACGTCGCCCTGGCCCGCATCGACGCCGCGCAGCCAACGCTCAACGCGTTTCGCTGCGTGCGCGCGGACGCCGCTCGCGCCGAGGCCGCCGAGGCCGACCGCCGCCGCGCGGCGGGGGACACGCGCCCGCTGCTGGGCGTGCCGGTCGCGATCAAGGACGACATGGACCTCGCGGGGGAGACCACCGCGTTCGGCTGCTCGGGCGACTTCCCGGGCAAGGAGGCCGACGGCGAGGTCGCGCGCCGGCTGCGCGCGGCGGGCGCCGTGATCGTCGGCAAGACGACGTCGCCCGAGTTCGGCCAGTGGCCGATCACCGAGAGCGAGGCGTCCGGCGCGACGCGCAACCCGTGGTCGCTGGACCACACCCCGGGTGGGTCGTCCGGCGGGTCGGCCGCCGCGGTCGCCGCCGGCCTGGTCCCGGCCGCGATGGGCTCCGACGGCGCCGGCTCGGTCCGCATCCCGGCGGCCTGGACGCACCTGGTCGGGATCAAGCCCCAGCGCGGCCGTGTCTCGACGTGGCCCGACGCGGAGTCGTTCAACGGCCTGACCTGCTGCGGTCCGCTGGCCCGCACCGTCGGCGACGCGGCGCTGCTGCTGGACGCCGTCGCGGGGGCACACCCGGGCGACCGCCACACGCCCGCCGTACCGGCGCTGCCCTTCG
>DASYLT010000161.1:0-21479 GCA_036009425.1 Baekduia sp.
GCTCATCATCCGCGCCTGCAGGCCGACGGTCTGGTCGCCCATCTGGCCCTCGAGCTCGGCGCGCGGCGTCAGGGCCGCGACGGAGTCGATGGCGACGAGGTCGACCGCGCCGGAGCGCACGAGCATGTCGCAGATCTCCAGCGCCTGCTCGCCGTAGTCGGGCTGCGACACGAGCAGGTTGTCGATGTTGACGCCGATCTGCTGGGCGTACAGCGGGTCCATGGCGTGCTCGGCGTCGATGAACGCGCACACGCCACCGAGCCGCTGGGCCTCGGCGAGTACGTGGTAGACGAGCGTCGTCTTGCCGGAGGACTCCGGGCCGAAGACCTCGACGATGCGGCCGCGGGGCATGCCGCCGATGCCGAGCGCCAGGTCCAGCGACAGCGCGCCGGTCGGGATGGCGTTGACCTTGACCTGCGCGCCCGGGTCACCCATGCGCATGACCGAGCCCTTGCCGAACTGGCGCTCGATCTGCGTGAGGGCGCCGGCAAGGGCGGTGTCTCGGGCCTTGATGGCCTTTTCGTCGGTTGCGGGCATGCGGGGTGAAACCTCTCTCGTGCGCGGAAGTGCCATCAGTGTGCGGGTCGCGTCGGACGGAACTCAGACGGAACTAGGACGACCCGAACCGTACGCACGTTCGTGTCACGCAACAGCGCGGCAGCGTCACGATTCGCCCCCGAATCTCGCGTGCGACAGCGCCTCGTAGCGCGCCGGCCCGCCGCCCAGCCAGGAGCGTAGGAGCACGAGGCCTGCCGGCCGCAGCGGCCGATCCGGAAACTCCGGCAATCGGCTGCTCGGGGCCGTCCAGCCGTGGCGCACGCGCGCCACCGTGAGGTGCGGGCGGAACATGCGCTGCTCGCGCACGTGGCCGAGCTCATCCAGCCCCCTCCACAGCTCCTCGTGCAGCGTCCGCAGCACGCCCGTGCGGTCCGCGACCGCCACGGTCAGCACATGGGGCCGCCGCGGCGACAGCCACAGCGCGCCCGCCGTCTCCAACGGCCCAGGCGCCGGCCGGCCGTCGAAGGACGCCACCAGTGCCGACAGCGGCTCGATCTCGTCCAGGGCCCGATGGCCCAGGAACGCCATCGTCAGGTGCACGGACTCGGGCGCGACCACGCGCATGCCCCGGTCCTCGCCCACCACCTCCTGCGCCCAGCCCGCCAGCGCCAGGCGGTCCTCCTCGCCGATCTCCAGGGCGACGAAGAGGCGCGCGCTCAGCGCTCGGCCCCGTCCGCCGATCGGGAGTCCGCGTCGCGGTCGCGCTCGCCGCGCAGCAGCCGGCGCACCAGATGCATCGCCACCGTGGTGGAGCGATCGCGGACGTCGAAGCGCCCGCCGGGCAGGACGACCCGCCGCGTCAGCCGCACGGGCCCACCCGCGTCCCCACGCCGCAGCGCCACCGAGAAGCACACCGTGCCCACCGGCTTGTCGGGCGTCCCGCCGCCCGGTCCCGCGATGCCGGTGATCCCCACGCCCACATCGGCGTCCAGCGCGGCGATCGCACCGTCGGCCAATGCCTCGGCGACCTCCACCGACACGGCGCCCACGCGCTCGATCAGCTCAGGGTCGACCCCGGCCAGCGCCACCTTCGCCTCGTCGGAGTAGACGACCAGGCCGCCGCGCACGTAGTCCGACGATCCCGCCAAGTCGGTCAGCCGGCCCGCCAGCAGCCCGCCGGTGCACGACTCGGCCGTGGCGATCGTCAACTCCGACGAGCGCAGGAGCCCCGCCACCTGCTCGTCGACCGACGTCCCGTCGTCGGAGAACAGCGTGCCGGCGTGGCGATCGCGGACGATCGCCTCGAAGGCGTCGTAGGTCGCCTGCTGGGGCGGCTCGTAGCGGGTGACGACCTCGACCTCGCCGCGGCGCAGGCAGGTCGTGATCTCCAGCGCGTCGAGGTCGATGCCCGCGTCGCGCGCGCGCACGAGCGTCTCGGCGATCTCGGACTCCGGGATCCCGAACAGCCGCAGCATGTGCTGGCGGTAGGTCGTCGCGCCGGCGGTCGCTGCGCGGAAGGCGTCGGTCTCCACGGCGGTCGACCACATCGGCCGCAGCTCGCGCGGCGGCCCGGGCAGCACGACGATCGTCGGGCCGCCGGCGCCTTCGGGCGGCGGCACCACGAGACCCGGCGCCGTGCCGACGGGCTCGAGCACGGTGGCCCCCGCGGGGACCATCGCCTGCTTGCGGTTCGAGCGGCGGATCGCCTCCTCGTCGAGGTCGGGCCAGCGAGCCCGGAGCCCTTCGAGGATCTTCCAGATCCGGCCCTCCAACGGCTCGTCGAGCGCCATCGGGCGACCCTGGAAGTCCGCGACGACCGCCGCCGTCAGATCGTCCTCGGTGGGTCCCAGCCCACCGCTGGTGATGATGACGTCGACCCCGGCCTGCGCCAGCCAGCCGAGCGCCTCGCGGACCTCCGAGGGCCGGTCGCCGACGACGATCGTGTGCGCCTGGTCGACGCCGAGCTCGCGCAGCCGCTCGGCCAGCCACGGGCCGTTGCGGTCGGCGACGCGGCCGGTCAGCACCTCGGTGCCGGTGACCACGATGCCGGCGCGGGCGCTCATCCGCAGCTCGGGGCCGTGGTCGGGTCGACGCGCTTGAAGGTCTTGCGGGTGATGAGGAAGGCGACCGGGCTCACGTTGGGCACGTTGCGGATCTTGCCGTTGACGCGCACGCGGGCGTTGCCGTTGCCGAGCTTGAGCCGGAACGTCTTGGACCGGTACGGGCCGGCCGTGACGTTCGCCTGCAGCGTGGCGCCCGGGATCCGCAGCTTGCCGGCGGCGTCGACCAGGCAGGCCGAGACCGGCCCGGGGCCGGTCGCGATGACCTGCAGCCGCACGAGCTTGGAGGACGTCGAGCGCTTCGTCGCGGAGCTCGAGCTCTGCTTCTTCGACGCCGACTTGGTCGTGCTGGCCGGCACCGGCGTCGTCGTCGTGCGGCCGGCGGTCTGCGTCCCCACCGACGCGGCGCCGTCGCCGCTGTTGCCGCCGCCCCTGCCCAGCAGGTAGAGCGCGCCGAGCAGCAGCACGACGACCACGCCGACGACCAACCCCCTCGGGACGCCCCGCGGCTCGTGATGGCGCACCGGCCCGCCGCCACGACCGCCCCGCCCGCCGCGCCGCCGCGTGACGCCGATCGGCATCAGGTCGTGGTCGGACGGCCGCTCGTGGCGGAGCTTGTATTCCTCCAGCAGCAGCTTGGCGTCGAGATCGAGCGCCTCGGCGTAGGTCCGCAGGAAGCTGCGCACGTACGCCGGGCCGGGCAAAAGCCCCCACTCCTCGTTCTCCAACGCCCGCAGGTACTTGGCACGGATCTTCGTCTCGGCTTCGATCTCCGAGATGTCGATGCGGGCGCGCATGCGCGCCTCGCGAAGTGTGGCCCCGATCTCCGGCATGGCGTTGGGCCCGCAGTCTATGGAGCGAGCTACGAAGGCTCGTCGTCGCCCGCGACGACGGTGCCGTCGTCGCTGCGCGGGAGGGCGGGCGGCAGCTCGACATCGGCCTGCGGCGCGACGTCCCCGCGCTCGGCCAGCGCCGCCAGGACGCGCGGCACGTCGGACTCGGTGATGAGCACCTGACGCGGCTTGGAGCCCTCGTATCCGGAGATCACGTTGCGGCGCTCGAGCATGTCCATCATCCGTCCGGCGCGGGTGTATCCGAGGCGCATGCGGCGCTGCAGCATCGAGGTGGAGGCGGTGCCCATCTCGACGACGAGCTGGATCGCCTCGGCCAGCAGCGGGTCCTCGTCGGGGTCCTTGCCGTCGGCCTCGTCGCGGCCGCCGTCGCCCGCCTCGGCCTGGACCTCCTCCAGGAGGTCGGCCCGCAGCTCGGGCTCGCCCTGGCGCGCCCAGAACTCGGTGATCTGGCCGACCTGCTCCTCGTCGATGTAGGCGCCCTGGATGCGCTGGAGCTTGGACGAGCCGACCGGCGAGAACAGCATGTCCCCCATGCCCAGCAGCGACTCGGCGCCGTTCTGGTCGAGGATCACGCGCGAGTCGGTCTGGGAGCTCACCGCGAAGGCGGTCCGCGACGGGACGTTGGCCTTGATCATGCCGGTGATGACGTCCACGCGCGGGCTCTGCGTGGCCAGCACGAGGTGGATGCCGACCGCGCGGGCCTTCTGAGCGATGCGGATGATGGAGTCCTCGACGTCGCCCGGCGCGACCATCATCAGGTCGGCGAGCTCGTCGATCACGCACAGGATGTACGGGAGGCGCTTCTCGCCCTCCTCGTGGCGCACCTTGTTGAGCTCGATGAGCGAGCGCGTGCGCTTCATGGCCATGATCCCGTAGCGCCACTCCATCTCGCGCACGAGGTTCTGGAGCGCGTTGGCGGCCTGGCGCGGGCTGGTGATCACCGGCGTCAGGAGGTGCGGGACGTCCTCGTAGTGGTTGAGCTCGACCTGCTTGGGGTCGACCAGCACCAGCCGCGCCTCGTCGGGCGTGGCGTTGAGCAGGATCGACGACAACATGGCGTTGATGCACGCCGACTTGCCCGCGCCGGTGGTGCCGGCGACGAGGATGTGCGGCATCTTGGCCAGGTCGGCGCCGATGGCCTTGCCGGAGACGTCCTTGCCCAGCCAGACCGTCAGCGGTGAGTAGCCCTCCGGGCGCGCCCGGAAGACGTCGCCGAGGTGGACCGTGCGGCGGTCGCGGTTGGGGACCTCGATCCCGACGGCCGTCTTGCCGGGGATCGGCGCGAGGATGCGGATCTCGGTGGCGGCCAGCGCGTAGGCGAGGTCGTCCTTGAGCTGGGAGACCTTGCTCATCTTCACGCCGGGCGCCAGGCGCAGCTCGTAGCGCGTGATGTGCGGGCCGCTGACCGTGCCGACGACCTTGGCCTCCACGTTGAAGTGGCTCAGCGCCTCGATCAGCGCAGCGGCGGTCTTCTCGTTGCCGCTGGTGTCGGGGCGGATCTGGTCGCCGGTCGAGCGCTTGAGCACGCGCGGGTCGGGGACGACGTACTCGATCTCCTCGCCGTCGTCCTCCCCGCGCGCAGCCGGGAGCTCGAGCTGGCGCGGCTGGCCGTCGCCCGGGTCCTCGTCGACGTGCTCCTCCGAGAGCACCGCCTCCTCGACGGCGGCATCCAGCGGATCGGGCTCGGCGTCCTCGCCGGGGCCGTCGGGGATGTCGACCGGCTCGGGCGACGCCTTCGCGCGCGGCTTGCGCTTGCGGGTGCGCGTGTCGTCCAGCTCGGCCGCGAGGTCGTCGGGGGTCGGCGTCTCGTCGTCGCCGAAGATGTCGGGGTAGCGGTCGGCGCCGTCGAGCGCCGGAGCCTCCACGTGGGTGGCCTTGACCACCACGTCGTGGTCGCCGGGCTCGGGCACCTGCACCCGCGGGCGGCGCCCGCCGGCCGTGGCGTCCTTGGCCGCATCGGCCGCGGCCGCGCGGCGGCCCGCGGTGGTCTCCGGCGTCGCGGCGCGCCGCAGGCCCATGGCGTCGGGCGCGGTGCGCAGCACGCGCGTCGTGTCGGCGACGCTCGTGCCGGTGGCCTTCAGCACGCCGGCGACCGAGGCGCCGGTGATCAGGAGCACGCCGCCGAGGAAGAGGAACAGCGCGAGGATGTGCGTGCCGATCGAGCCGATCAGCGTGCTCGTCACGTAGAACAGCGCCTCGCCGAGGTAGCCGCCGCGGACGCGCAGGAAGTCCTCGTGCCAGTAGCCGTGGCGGACGCCCGAGGGGCCGAGGCCCAACGTGCCGGCCGCGAGCATGAGGGCGAGCGCGAGGACGAGGAACAGCCCGCCGGACTTGAACGGCCGCACCGACGGAAGCACCGGGCGCAGCACGGTGACCGCGCCTGCCGCGATGACCCCCACGGGTGCGACGAGGCGCAGCGCGCCGACGGCCAGCGCGAGGCCGTCGAGGACCGCGCCGCCCGCCCGTCCCCCGTCCCAGCCGAAGTACAAGGGGAACGCCAGGAAGACGCCACAGGCCACCAGGCCGAGGCCGAAGAGGTCGAGGTGGCGCTGCTCGATGACGGGCAGGCGGGGCGCCCAGGTGGCCGAAGATCGCCGCGCGCGGGTGCGCGCCGGCGGCTTGCGCCTGCGCGCGGCCGACGAGGCGGTCGTCTTGGACTTGGGGGCAGGCTTGCGCTTGCGCGGGGCTGGGGTGCGGGTCGTGGCCATAGCTCGGACCACCTGCTTCGACACGAGCCCCGGCGTCCCTGCCAGCCGGTCAGACGGGCGCGGCGACCAGCAGCTCGGCGACGCCCTCGGGCGACATCGGCCGGGCGAAGTGGAAGCCCTGCGCCATGTGGCAGCCGATGGCCGTCAGCACCTCCGCCTGGGCGGCGTCCTCGACGCCCTCGGCCACGCACTCCAGGCCCAGACCGCCGGCCAGACGCACGACGGCCTCGACGATCGCGGCGTCGGCCGGGTCGTCGAGCACGCCGTCCACGAACGATTTGTCGATCTTCAACGTGTCGACGGGAAGCAGCCGGCGCAGGTGGCGCAGTGACGCGTGGCCGACACCGAAGTCGTCGACGGCAACGCGTACCCCGATGGCCTTCAACTCGGCGAGCATCGCGCGAGCGCCGTCGGCGTCGGCCAACAGGGCCGTCTCGGTGACCTCCAAGCACAGGCGCCCCGGCCGCAGCCCGGTGTCGTCCAGGACGCTGCGCACCAGCTCGGCGAAGTCGGGCGCCTCCAGCTGACGGGCCGAGACGTTGACGGCGACCTCGAGCGCCTCGCTGCTCCAGCGCGTGCCCTGGGCGCAGGCCTCGCGCAGGACCCACGCCCCGATCTCGGCGATCTGGCCGGTGCGCTCGGCGATCGGGACGAACACGGCCGGCGAGACGATGCCCAGCCGCGGGTGGCGCCAGCGCAGCAGCGCCTCGACCCCGACGAGCGCGCCGCCGGGCAGCGCGACCTGTGGCTGGTAGTCGAGGTAGAGCTCGGCGCGCGCCAGCGCCCCGCGCAGGGAGCCCTCGAGCTCGAGGCGCTCCACGGCGCGGGCGCGCATCGAGTCGTCGAAGACCTCGCAGCGCGCCTTGCCCAGCTCCTTGGCGCGGTACATCGCGGCGTCGGCGTCGGCCAGCAGCGCGGTCGCGCCCGCCCGGCGCCGGCCCCCGCCCAGGGCGAGCCCGACGCTGGCCGTCACGAAGCGGGCCTCCCCGTCGAGGTCGATCGCCGTACGCAGCGAATCGGCGAGGCGCTCGACGATCGCCAGCGCCTGGGCCTCGCCGGTGAGGCCCGGCAGCAGCACGCTGAACTCGTCGCCGCCGAAGCGGGCGATCACGTCCTGCGGGCGCAGCGCACTGCGCAGACGGGCGGCGACGCCCTCCAGCAACCGGTCGCCGGCGGTATGGCCCAGCGAGTCGTTGACCACCTTGAAGTCGTCGAGGTCGACGAAGAGGACGGCGACGTGATCGGCCTCACGCCCACTTTGGCGGCCGCGGCGGCGCTCCAGCGCCTGCTCGACGCGGCCCACGAACTCGTGGCGGTTGGGCAGCCCGGTGAGCGGATCGTGGTGGGCGCGCCACAGCAGCTCGTGCTCGGCGTGCTTGCGGACCGAGATGTCGACCACATGCACGACGCTGCGCCCCGAGGCGCCCAGCGGCGACGCGGTCCACAGCGCCCACCCCGACGTGCCGTCGGCGCGCAGCAGGCGCCGCTCACCCGGCGCCTGCGCGCCGTCGGCCGGTGGGCAGAGGTCCGCCAGGCGCCGGCCGACGAGCTGAGCGACCGGGTACCCCGTCGCGCTCGCCAGCGCGGCGTTGACCTCGAGCGCGTGGCCCGCATCGTCGACGATCGCCATGCCGCGCGGCGCATCGTCGAACGCGGAGCGGAAGCGCTGCTCGCTGCGCCCGGCGCCTCGGCGGGCCAGCTCGTTGGAGCGCCAGCTGACGAGGTTGACGCCGGCCAGCGCGGCGATGAAGCCGGCGTGGATAAGCGCCCAGAGCCACGGGTGCTGCGCGGCGTCGGCGTGCGCGCCGTAGACCGAGCGGGGATCCAGCGCGCCCATCAGCCCGTGGTGGATCAGCACGTAGGCGCAGGCCAGGCCCCACGGCACCCAGTCCTCGTAGAGCGACAGCAGCGCAACGACCACGAAGAAGTGGAAGTGTGCCTCGGTGACGCCGCCCCACAGGTGCGTGAAGATGGCCGAGCACGTGACCAGGCCCAGCGCGGCGAGCGAGGCCCGGCCGCGCTGGTGGAAGACGCGGGGCGTCGCGGCGGCGGCGCAGACGACGATCGGCAGCGTGTCGAGCAGCCCATGTCCCAGCGGATAGCCGCGCGCCACGGCGAAGGACGGCAGCGCGATCACGTGCAGCCACAGCAGCCAGACGACGGTGCGGTGCCGCACCTCGAAGGCGTCAGCGGGCAGCGTCCCGCCGACGGGGAGCCAGCCGCGTGCCATGGCCGAGCGGGTGCTGGAGGGAACGCCCACGTCCCTGAATTCGGCAGGTCGGCTGCATTCTTGCGTCCGATCGCGTGATTCTGGCCTCCGGCACACCCCTTGACCCGCGCTTGAGACTTGGCTCTACCCTCTCAGTGTGATCGACGGTCATGACCGACAGGCGCGCGTGCTCATCGTGGAGGACGACGACGACATCGCCCAGGTGCTTCAGCGCTCCCTGCGCCTGGAGGGCTACGAGACGCGCATCGCCGGGGACGGCGAGGCGGCGCTCGGCGCGGCGGCCGACTTCGTGCCCGACCTGGTCGTCCTCGACCTCGGGCTCCCCAAGCTCGACGGCATGGACGTGGCGCGCCGCCTGCGTGCCGCCGACGACGTCCCGATCCTCATGCTCACCGCCCGCGACGCGCTGGAGTCCCGGGTCGCCGGCCTCGACGCCGGCGCCGACGACTACCTCGTCAAGCCCTTCGAGCGCCAGGAGCTGCTGGCGCGCCTGCGCGCCCTGCTGCGCCGCCGCCCGCCGCGCGGCAGCGCGTCTCTGGTGGTCGCCGACCTCGCGCTGAACCCCGACACGCACGAGGTGCGCCGCGGCGAGCGGACGGTCGAGCTCACGCAGCGCGAGTTCGAGCTGCTGGAGTACCTGATGCGCAACGAGCGCATCGTGGTCCCGCGCCAGCGGCTGCTCGAGGACGTCTGGGGCTACGACCCGTTCGCGACGACCAACACCATCGAGGTGTTCGTCTCCAACCTGCGGCGCAAGCTCGAGGGCGGCGGCGAGCCGCGGCTGCTGCACACGATCCGTGGCGCGGGGTACGTGCTGCGCGCATGACGTCGAACGCTGCATTCTGTGCCGGTCGACCGGGGCGGGGGCACGTTCGATGACGTCGCTGCTGCATTCGCTGTCGATCCGGTGGCGCCTGGCGCTGCTGTCGGCGGGGCTCACGTTCGTCGTGCTGTGCGGCTTCGCGGTCGTGATCGGTCAGCTGACGGCCTCGGGCATCCGCAGCGACTTCCGCAAGGAGATGACCACCGCGGTCGCCAACCTCCGCGATCGCCTCGACTTCACGTTCGTCAACGGCCGGCCGCAGATCGCGCCGTCCCTGGTCAACACCTACGCGGCGTCCAACCGCGCGGTCATCCGCGTCGTGCTGGACAACCGCGTCGTGATCGCCGCGACGCCGGGCGCCCCGAACTTCGAGCAGCTCGGGCTGAAGGTCGGCAGCACCGGCCAGGTCGCCGGCTACCGGGTCGACAAGCGGCCCACGGTGCTCAAGGTGCAGGACAAGGGCGCGATCATCACGCTGCACGCCTACGTCCAGTACGCGCGGCGGATCGCGCCGATCGAGGCCAGCGTGCACCGCGTGCGGCTCTTCCTGCTGCTCGGGGTGGTCGCCGGCGCGGGCCTGGCGCTGCTGCTCGCGCTCGCCCTGTCACGCCGAGCGCTGGCGCCGATCACGCGGCTGACGTCCACGGCGCGCGACATCGCCACCACGCGCGACCCCAACCGGCGCGTGCCGATCCCCGACACCGACGACGAGGTCGCCGAGCTGGCCCAGACGCTCGACGAGATGCTCCTCGCGCTCGAGTCCTCGCGCGCGGAGGGCGAGGCGATGCTCGTGCGTCAGCGGCAGTTCGTGGCCGACGCCAGCCACGAGCTGCGTACGCCGCTGACCAGCGTCCTGGCCAACCTCGAGCTGCTGGCCGAGGTGCTCGACGGCGAGCGCGGCGACGCCGCCCGCTCCGCCCTGCGCTCCACGCATCGCATGCGGCGGCTCGTCGCCGACCTGCTCCTGCTCGCCCGCGCCGACGCCAAGCGCGAGGTGCCACACGAGCCGACCGATCTCGCACGCGTGCTGGTCGAGGCGGCCGCCGAGCTCGGGCCGGTGGCGACCGACCACGCGCTGAGCGTCGACGCGCAGCCGGCGATGGTCGACGGCGCCAAGGACGAGCTGCACCGCCTCGCGCTGAACCTGATTCAGAACGCGATGCAGCACACGCCCCCCGGCACGCGCGTCCATGCGTCCGTACGCCGGGTGGGCGACCAGATCGTGCTGGTCGTGGAGGACGACGGGCCCGGCGTACCGCCCGAGCTGCGCGACGAGGTCTTCGGCCGGTTCGTGCGGGCCGAGGGGGATCGTGGCGGCTCGGTGGGCCTGGGGCTGTCGATCGTCCGCGCGGTGGCCCGGTCACACGGTGGCGACGTCGTGCTGGAGTCGCCGGCGGACGGTGGCGCGCGGTTCGTGGTGACGCTGCCGGCGGTGGCGGGGGCGCCGGAGGGTGCTGCGGGGGCGGACGGGTCGTCCGAAGAGCCGGCGGCGGCGACGGCGACGTAGGGCCTGGCGGGGCCGGCGTCGGTGACGCGCAGTACGCGGCGGGACCAGCGTCGGCGGCGCGCAGTGCGGGGCGTGGTCGTGCTGCTGAGCGGAGTTCGTCGGCAATGACGAGTGCGCTTCCGGGGCTGCGGACGCCGCGTGTCCTCCGCCGGCGTCGGGGTGCCCGGGCCGGCCGTCCGGCGCCATCCGTCGGGCGAGACGCATCTGGACGTTGCATCTCAACGGTCAGGTGCGTTTCGCCTCCGCGCGCAGACGAATGGCACTTCGGGGTCGATATGCGACCCGTAGGTGCCTTCCATCTGAGTTCGGGCCCGAACTCACCCGCCCAAGCGCCCGCGGAGGACACGAGGCGCCGGCGCCCCCACTCACGCACTCGTCATTGCCGACGAACCACGCGCGGCGGCACGACCAGCGCCCCGCGCTGAGCGCCAGCCGCAGCACGACCAGCGCCCCGCGGAACGGAGCGCCAGCCACGCCGGCCTCAAACGAGTCTCAGACCTCCACCACCACCGGCAGCACCATCGGCCGCCGCCGCAACCGCTCGTAGACGAACTTCGCCAGGTCGTCGTGCAGGAGCTGCTGCAGGAGGTCGATCTCGCGGATCTCGTCCTTGGCGGCTCGCTCCAGCGAGTGGTTGACCGACTCGCGGATGTCGCCGAGCAGCTTTTCGGCGTCCTGGGAGTACGGCACGCCGCGGAAGATGATCTCCGGGTCGGCGACCGATGAGCCGTCCTGCTCGGAGATGGTCGCGACGACGACGAAGATGCCGTCGGCGCTGAGCATCCGGCGGTCGCGCAGCGCGACGTCGGTCGGGTCGCCGATGTCGACGCCGTCGACGTAGATCATCCCCGCGCGCTCGGGCTTGCCGAACTGCGCGCCCTTCTCGTCGATCTCCAGCGGCAGGCCGTTCTCGCCCTTGAAGATGTTCTCGTGCTTGACGCCGACCGCCTCGGCCAGCTCGGCGTGCAGGTGGATGCGCTTGTGGTCGCCGTGGAACGGCATCACGTACTTCGGCTGGGTCAGGTTGAGCATCAGCTTGATCTCCTCCTGGTAGCCGTGGCCGGAGGCGTGGATCGGCGCGTCCTTGGCCGTGATCACGTCACAGCCGATGTGGTACAGGCGATCGATCGTGTCGTTGACCGCGCGCTCGTTGCCGGGGATCGGCGTGGCGGCGAAGACCACCGTGTCGCCCCGGTGCAGCTCCACCTGCGGATGGTCCTTGTAGGCCATCCGGCGCAGCGCGCTCAGCGGCTCGCCCTGGCTGCCCGTCGAGACGATGACGAGCTTCTCGTCCGGGAAGTCGCGCGCCTCGCGCGGCTGAACGAGCATGCCGTCGGGCACCTCGATGTGGCCGAGCATCCGCCCGATGTTGATGTTCTTGCGCATCGAGCGCCCGACGAGGACGACCTTGCGGTTGTAGATCTTGGCCGCGTCGATGACCTGCTGGACGCGGTGGATGTTGGACGCGAAGCAGGTGACGACGATGCGCCCGCTGCAGCGGCCGAAGACGGCCTCGAGGCCGGGGCCCGCCACCGACTCGCTCGGGGAGAACCCGGGACGGTCGGCGTTGGTGGAGTCGCCGCACAGCAGCAACAACCCCTCACGGCCCATCTCGGCCAGGCGCGTGACGTCGGCGGGCTTGCCGTCGACCGGCGTCTGGTCGAACTTGTAGTCGCCGGTGATGAGCATCGTGCCCAGATCGGTCGTCAGCGCGACGGCCATCATGTCCGGGATCGAGTGCGTCATGTGGATCAGCTCGATGTCGAACGGGCCCAGCTCGAGCTTCTCCCCCGGCGTGACGTCGGTGAGGTCGGTCTCCTTGAGGCGGTGCTCGTCGAGCTTGGACCGTGCCATCGCCATCGTCAGCGGGCCGCCGAACACCGGGATGTCGGTGCCGAGCTCGCGCAGGATCCACGGCAGCGCCCCGAGGTGGTCCTCGTGGCCGTGGGTGATGACGATGCCCTCGATGTCGTCGGCCCGCTCACGCAGGTACGTGAAGTCGGGGAGCACGAGGTCGATGCCGACCTGCTCGGCGGTGGGGAAGCGCAGTCCGGTGTCGACGACGACGATCGAGCCGTCGTACTCGACGACCGTCATGTTCTTGCCGATCTCGCCCAGTCCGCCCAGCGGTAGGACGCGCAGCTTGGTGTTGCTCATGTTCTCCTAGGAAGCCCCGGCAGAGGCGAGCAGCCCGTGGCGCTCGAGGACGGAGCGGATCTGATCGCGCTCGCCCTCGTCGGCCTCGACGAGCGGCAGGCGCAGTCCGCCGACCGGATGGCCGGTCAGCTCGAGCGCCGCCTTGACGGGAATTGGATTCGTGGTGATGCCCATCGCGGCGTAGACGTCGCGGAGCGACGCGTCGATCTCGGCCCGGTGCTCGGGCTCGTCGACCATGCGGCGCATCTCGTCGCCGACCAGGTGGCTGGCGACGCAGATGCCGCCGCAGCCGCCGAGCTCCAGCGTGCGGAGGAGGATCTCGTCGTTGCCGGCGTACACGCCGAGGCCGTCGATGGGTGCGAGGTTGTCGTTGTTGGCCTGCTTGACGTACTCGACGTGGTCGAGTTGGGCCAGCTCGGCCAGAAGGTCGTTGGGGACGTCGATGACGACTCTCGACGGGATGTTGTAGAGGATGATCGGCTTGTCGGTCGCCCGCGAGATCTCCTCGTAGTGCCGCAGGAGCCCGCGCCGGTTGGGCTTGTTGTAGTACGGCGTGACGCTCAGCACGGCGTCGACGCCAAGCGCGGTGGCGCGCTCGGTCAGCTCGACCGCGTGGCGTGTGTCGTTGGAGCCGACCCCGGCGGTGATGGAGATCCCCTGCGGCGCCTCGGCGACCGCGAGCTCGACGACGCGCAGGTGCTCCTCGTCGGTCAGCGTCGACGCCTCGCCGGTCGTGCCGCAGACGACGAAGCCGTCCGAGCCGTGTGCTGCGAGGTGGTGCAGAAGATCGACGAACGCCTGTTCGTCGACCTGGAGATCGTCGTCGAACGGCGTGACGATCGCTGTGAGGATGGCGCCCAGCCCGGCCACGTGGCTCATTCTCCCAGGATCAGCCGGCGAGGGGATCGCCGCCCGTGACCTTGGGGGCGGCCTCGTGGCTGCGATCGGCGTCGGCGGCGCCGCCGGCGGGCGGCGCCGAGGGCTCGGAGGCGGACGCTGCGGGCGGCACGTCGGCAGCTTGAGCGACCGTCTCGGCGGCGGCCGCCGTGGCGCCGGCGTCGGGCGCCGGGGTCTCGGCGGGCGGAGGCGTCGGAACCGGCCCGGGCACATCGGCGCCCTTCTGGCGGTCGTTGAACTGCGTCTGGACCTCGTCGATCTTGGCCTGCGCCTGATCGGCCATCGCCTTGGCGCGCTCCTTGAGCGTGCCGTCCTTGGCTTCCTTCTGCGCCTGCTCGGCCAGCTTCCTGGCCTTGTCCATGAAGCCCATGCTGCTCCGTCTCGTGGGGATCGGTCTCCCGTGCAGCGTACCCTCGTCGGGTGCCGGAACCCGCCCGAACCTGCTCCACCGCCTGATCGTGGAGCAGGCTCTCCTCGCCGCCGAGATCGTCGCGGTGCGCTGGCGCGCGGAGGACGGCGGCTTCGCGGTGCTCGCCGCGGTCGACGGCGGCGGCGACGAGGTCGTGCTCACCGGCCCCATCGCCCACCTCAACGAGGGCGATACGGTCGAGGTCGCGGGCGCCTGGCGGGAGCACCCGCGCTTCGGTCGCCAGCTGCACGTCGAGCAGCTGCGCCAGAGCGCCCCGAGCGAGGCGGGGCTGTTGACGCTGCTGGCCTCGGTCAAGCACGTCGGGCCGCGCGGGGCGCAGTGGCTGCTGGAACGCCATGGCAGCGAGGTCCTCGAGCGCATCGACCGCGACCCGGGCGCGCGCCTGCGCGAGGTCCCGGGCATCGGCAAGGCGCGGCTGCGCGCGACGGTCGCCTCCTGGGAGCAGCAGGCCGGGGGCCGCGCGCTGCGGCTCCTGCTGGCCGAGCACGACGTCCCGGCGGCCGCCGCGGCCCGTGTGCTCAAGGCGCTGGGCGGCGGCGCGATGTCGCTGCTGGCCGAGGATCCCTACGCGCTGGCCAAGGTCGAGGGGATCGCCTTCGCCACCGCCGACGCCGTCGCGCGGGCGCTCGGCACGCCGGCCGACGCGCCGCAGCGGATCGAGGCGGCGCTGCAGCACACGCTGCGCGCCGCCGAGCAGGACGGCCATTGCCACCTGCCCCGCGGCGAGCTGGTCCCGCGGGCGGCGCGGCTGCTGGAGCTGCCGACCGAGATCGTCGTCGCCGCCCTCGAGGGCGCCGACCTGGTCGTCGACGGCGAGCGGATCCTCGAGCCGCGCATGGACCGCACCGAGCGCCGGCTGGCCGACCGCGTCCGCGACCTGGCCTCCGCCCCGCCGACCCTCGACGTCGCGGTGCCGCCCGAGCCGCCCCGGGACGGCGACCACGCCCCCACGCCGACGCAGTGGGCCGCCGTGCACGCCGCCGCCGAGCATCGCCTCTCGATCCTCACGGGCCTGCCCGGCACCGGCAAGACCGCCACGATGCGCGCGCTGGTCGACCTGCTGCGGGCCCAGAAGCGCACGGTCCGCCTGTGCGCGCCGACCGGCAAGGCCGCCCGGCGGCTGTCGGAGGCCACCGGCGGCGCCGAGGCCACCACGATCCACCGACTGCTCGAGTGGATCCCCGGCGAGGGCTTCGCCCGCGACGCCGACGACCCGCTCACGGGCGTCGACCTGCTGGTCGTCGACGAGGCCTCGATGCTCGACGTCCGCCTGGCCGCCGCGCTGCTGGAGGCGGTCGGCCCGCGCACCCACGTGCTGCTGGTCGGCGACGTCGACCAGCTCGCACCCGTCGGCCCCGGCCGCGTGCTGGAGGACCTGATCGCCTCCGGCGTGGCGCCGGCCACGCGCCTGACCGAGGTCTTCCGCCAGGCGGCGCGCTCGTTGATCATCCGTGCCGCGCATGCGATCGACCGGGGCGAGCTGCCGCCGACGCAGGCGGGCCCCGACGACGTCCGCGACTTCTTCCTGATCGAGCGCGACAGCCCGCAGGCCGTCTTCGACGAGGTGCTGTCGCTGGCCACCGAACGCCTCCCCTCCCACTACGACCTCGACCCGGTCTCCGACCTGCAGGTCCTCGTCCCGATGCACAAGGGCCCGGCGGGCATCGACGCGTTCAACACCACCCTGCGCGAGCGGCTCAACCCCGACGGCCGCGCGGTCAAGGGCACGCAGTTCCGCCTCGGCGACCGCATCATGCAGACGCGCAACAACCACGAGCGCTCGTTCTACAACGGCGAGATCGGCGTGATCGTGGCCGCCGACCCGGGCCGCGGGACGCTGACGCTGGTCGGCGACGACGGCCGCCGCCTGACGCTCGACACGCAGGAGGCCGGGACGCTGCGCCTGGCCTACGCCTGCTCGGTGCACAAGATGCAGGGCTCGCAAGCACCCGCGATCGTCATCGCACTGGCGCGCGGCCATGCGCCGATGCTGACCCGCAACCTCGTCTACACCGCCGTGACGCGCAGCCAGACCGCGTGCGTCGTGGTCGCCGAGCGCGGCGCGCTGCCGACGGCGCTGGGCCGGGTCGACGCGTCGCGCCGCAACACGCGGCTGGTCGAGTTGGTGTCCTAGTGTCGCGTGCCGACGCGGGCGTGCGACGGCTCGGCCTCCACGTGCGTGACCGGTGCGTCGACGGCACGGCCGATGCGGGCCGGCAGGCCGATGCGCAGCCAGCGCGAGTTGTTCGACGGCAGCGTCGAGACGAGCACCTCGTCCCAGCGTCTCGGGTCCCAGACCTCGATGACCGCGCACGCCGGGTCGACGTCCCCGAGCATCGCCTCAGCCTGGATCCCGCCGGCATGGAGGCGCTCCAGCGCCGCGTTGACCCGGTGGGCCGAGCCGGCCTGCACGTCCTGGGGCACCAGCAGCGTCACGGCGATCGGACCACGCTCGGCGCGGTCGTGGAGGGCTTCGTACAGCTCGTCGGAGTCGACCGTCTGGTTGGCCACGACGAGGAGCTTCGTCCGGTACATGGCTGCTCCTCTTCGGGTGAGCGCTTCCGCTCCTACGACCGTACTGCCCGTGCCGCGCGGAGGCAATGCATGGTCGCTGCCAGGTCGTCCAGGCGGTCGTCAGATGTTCTAGTCCGCGTCGCGGCGGCGCTCGTCGTCGCGCTTGAGCGCGTCGGTGTAGCGCCGTGGGACGCGCGGCGGCGCGACGCCGCCCTCCTGCTCCCACAGCGTGACGACCAGCAGCTCGGCGCCCTCGCGCCGGCAGACGAAGACGACCGAGCGGTCGACGAGGTCGCGCACGTACACCGAGCCGCGCGCGCCGGTCGCGCCCGGCGGCGGGTCCTCGGTCAGCCTGCCCGCCTCCACCGCCCTCGCGACGCGGCCGATGATCGCGGTCCGGGCGTCCAGCGTGCCCGCCACGCGCTGGCGGAACCGCTCGACGGCGTGATCGGTCACCGCGACGAGCACCGAGGCCTACAACATGCGCCGGTAGCGGATCTCGCACACGCCGGGCGAGCGCTCCTGCTGTGCGCCGTCGACGCTCCAGCCATGGCGCTCGTAGAGCGCGCGGGCCTTCGCGTTCTCGCGGAACGTCCACAGCAGCGCCATCGTGTGGCCGCCGGCGCGCATCACGTCCTCGGCGTGGCGCAGCAGCTCGCCCGGGATCTCGCCGTCCTGGAAGGGCGGGTCGATGTGGAGCATGCCGATCGCGCCGTCAGCCACCCCGACGACCCCGGCGATCTGCCCGTCGTGCTCGGCCAGCCAGGCCTCGCCCGGGCGCACGCCGTTCCACAGGCCGATGCGGTCGTCGAGCGTGGGCATGTCGCCGTCGTCGACGTAGCCGTCGTACTCGGCGCGCCAGGAGCGGACCTGGAGGGCGGCGATCGCGTGCACGTCGCCGGCCGTGACCGGGCGGATCGTCATGCGGGGAGCGTACGGCGCAGGCGGATCTCGGCGACGCCTTCCCAGACGCCCGCCGCGCCGTCGGCCGTCCAACCGCGCCGCTCGCAGAAGCCGCGGGCGTGGCCGTTGGCCGCGAAGATCCAGACGACGGCCGCCGCGTACCCAGCGGCCTCCAGGGCCGCGACGGCGTGGGCGTGCAGCGCCGCGCCGAGACCGGCGCCCTGTGCGGCAGGCTCGACGTAGAGGCCGCGAAGGCGACCGACGGCGCCCGAGTCCGAGGCCTCGGCCGCGGCGTCCTGGAGCGGCGCCGCACCGACCTGCACGACGCCCATGACGCGCCCGTCGACCTCGGCGACGAACGCGCCCTCCAGCGGCTCGGCGGTCCAGTGCGCCTCGCGCTCCTCGACGCTCGGCATGAGCGGGTCCTCGACGATGTCGACGAACGCCCAGCGCCACGCCCGCACCTCGAGCTCGGCGATGGCGCGTGCGTCCTCGCGGGCCGCGGGGCGGATCACGCGGCGGGCGGGAAGAGCAACTGCTCGAGGCCCACGACCAGCGGCTCGCCCTGGTCGGCGACGCGCCGGACGGCCAGCAGCACCCCGGGCACGAAGGAGGTGCGGTCGGTCGAGTCGTGGCGGATCGTCAGCGTCTGGCCGACGTCGCCGAGGATGACCTCCTGGTGGGCGACCAGGCCCGGCAGGCGCACCGAGTGGATCGGCACGTCGCCGTCCATCAGCTCGGCGGTCCGCTTGGCGGTGCCCGACGGCTTGTCGAGCTTGGCGTCGTGGTGCAGCTCGACGATCTCGGCCTTGGCCATCAAATGCGACGCCTCGACGGCGAAGCGCATCATCAGCACCGCGCCGATCGCGAAGTTGGGCGCCAGGAACGCGTTGCCCCGACCGCGGCGCTCGGCCAGCGGCGCCGGGTCGAACCCGGTCGTTCCGATCACGACGTGCACGCCGGCCTCGACGCACGCGATCGCGTTGTCGAGAGCGGTGTCGGGCCGCGTGAAGTCCACGACGACGTCGCAGTCGGCGAGGATGTCGCTCAGCGACGTGCCGAGCGCGGGATCGGCGCGCCCGGCGAGGACGAGGTCGCCGGTCGCCTCCACCCCGGCGCAGATCGCCTGGCCGACCTTGCCGGCCGCGCCGGCGACCCCGACGCGGAGAACGGAACGGCTCAAGGGCCGACCACCGTGCGAGCGAGCCCCTGGGCGAGCTCGCGCCCGGCATGCGATGCGCCCGCGAAACCACTCGCGCAGGGCGCTCGGGTTCCGGCGCGAGTCATGCCGCGAGGTCGGCGAGCGCCGCGCTGACCGGCACGAGCGCCTTGCGGAAGACGGACTCGTCGCCGCCGATGCCGGCGGCGCTGAGCTTCTCCGGCGCGTAGAGCTCCCGAGCGAGCGCGAGGACCTCGTCGGCCGTGACGGCGTCGATGTGCTCGACGACCTCGTCGACCGTCAGGACCGGCATCGAGGCCAGCACGGACGAGCCGAGCCGGTTCATGCGCGCGGTGGTCGACTCCAGGGCCAGCACGACGCGGCCCTTGACGTTCTCCTTGGAGCGCGTGAGCTCCGCTTCGGTGATCCCGTCCTGCAGCAGGCGCTCCAGCTCGTCGCCGACGACCTTCATCGCCTTCTCGACGTTGTCGGGCCGCGTGCCGAGGTAGAGGCCGATCTGACCCGTCCCGGCGTAGGAGCCGGTGAACGAGTAGACGGAGTAGGCCAGGCCGCGCTTCTCGCGCACCTCCTGGAAGAGGCGCGACGAGGACGTGCCGCCGAGCACGCCGTCCAGGACGCGCAGCACGAAGCGGCGGTCGTCGTCGCGAGCCACGCCCGGGGCGCCGAGCGCCACGTGGTACTGCTCGGTCTCCTTGGCGAAGAACCGGCGCCGGGCCACGGTGGCCGACGGCAGCGCCAGCGGCGCGGGCGGCGCGCCGGTGCGCACGGGCTCGCCGATCGTCCGCTGGACGAGGTCGACGATGTGGTCGTGGTCGATCGAGCCGGCGGCCGCGACCACGATGTTCTGGGTGGTGTAGCGCCCGGCGTGGAACGCGCTGACCTCGGCAGCCGGCGTGCCGGCCACCACCTCGCGCGTGCCGATGATCGCGCGGCCGAGCGGGTGATCGCCGAAGACGGCCTCGCCGAGCACGTCGAAGACGCGATCCTGCGGGTCGTCCTCGTACATCGCGATCTCCTCGAGGACGATCTCGCGCTCCTGTGCGAGATCCTCGTCGGCGATGCGGGGACGCCAGACCATGTCGGCCATGACGTCGAAGGCCTTGTCGAGATGCACGTCGAGCACGCGGCTGTAGACCGAGGTGGTCTCCTTGCCGGTGCCCGCGTTGATCTCGGCGCCCATGCCGTCGAACAACTGGTCGATCTCCACCGACTCGTAGCGGTCCGTCCCCCGGAAGAGCATGTGCTCCAGCAGGTGGGACAGGCCCGCACGGTCGGCGGTCTCGAACCCGGAGCCCGTGCCGATCCAGAACCCGAGGGCCGCGGATCGCACGGAGTCCATGGACTCCGTGACGACCCGCACCCCCGAGTCAAGCTCGGTCAGGCGATGCTCTTCGCGCAAGCGCTAGCTGCGGTCCGGATCGCGGTCGGAGCGGTGCCGCGGGCGGCCGGAGCCGCGCGGGCGGTCGCCCTCGCCGTCGCCGCCGCGGGGGCCGCGGTCGCTGCCGCCGCGCGGGCCGCGGTCGCTGCCACGGTCACGCCGCGGGCCGCCACCGTTGCCGCCGCCGCCACCGGCGTTGACCGTGGCGAGCTCTTCGACGGACTTGCCGGCGATCTCGGGGTCCTCGGCGAGACGCAGGCCGATGCGGCCGCGCTCGCGGTCGACCTCGACCACGCGGACGGCGATCTCGTCGCCCTTGTTGAGCACCTGCTCGACGGTGTCGACGCGCTCGCCCGGGGAGACGTTGCTGATGTGCAGCAGGCCGTCGGTGCCCTTGGCCAGCTCGACGAAGGCGCCGAACGTGGTGGTCTTGACGACCTTGCCCTGGAAGGCGTCGCCGACCTCGACCTCCTTGGTCATCGAGCGGATCCGCTCGGCCAGCTTCTCGCCGAGCTCGCCGTTGGCGGAGTAGACGAGGACCTGACCGTCGTCGTTGACGTCGATCTGGGACTCGAACTCCTCCGACAGACCGCGGATCGTCTCGCCGCCCTTGCCGATCAGCAAGCCGATCTTGGACGGGTCGATCTGCACCGTGATGATGCGCGGCGCGTACTGCGAGAGCTGCTCGCGCGAGGCCGGCAGGGCCTCGTGCATCTGGCCGAGGATGTCCAGGCGGGCCTCCTTGGCCTGGGCCAGGGCATCGCGCAGGATGTCGAACGTGACACCCGTGATCTTGATGTCCATCTGGAGGGCGGTGATGCCCTCCGAGGTGCCGGCGACCTTGAAGTCCATGTCGCCGAGGTGATCCTCGACGCCGGCGATGTCGGTGAGGACGGTGTAGTCGTCGCCCTCCTTGATGAGGCCCATGGCGATGCCGGCGACGGGCGCCTTGATCGGCACGCCCGCGTCCATCAGGGACAGCGAGGAGCCGCAGACCGACGCCATCGACGAGGAGCCGTTGGACTCGAGGATGTCCGACACGACGCGGATCGTGTAGGGGAAGTCCTCGACCGACGGGACGACGGGCACCAGGGCGCGCTCGGCGAGGGCGCCGTGGCCGATGTCACGGCGCTTGGGGCCGCGCATGAAGCCGGTCTCCCCGACGGAGAACGCCGGGAAGTTGTAGTGGTGCCAGTAGAACTTCTTGGTCTCGAGCCCGAGGGTGTCGAGACGCATCTCCTCCTTCAGCGTGCCGAGGGCGGCGACGCTGAGGGCCTGGGTCTGGCCGCGGGTGAACAGCGCGGAGCCGTGCGTGCGCGGGGCGACCGAGGTCTCGATCG
>DASYLT010000162.1:0-17371 GCA_036009425.1 Baekduia sp.
GCGCACGCGCTCGACGAACAGCGCCCGGTTGGGCAGGCCCGTGACCGGGTCGTGGAACGCCTGGTGGGCGAGCTGGCGCTCGAAGGCCTTGCGCTCGCTGACGTCGCGGCTGTTGAGCACGATGCCGTTGACGGCCTCGTCGTCGAGCAGGTTGGTGAACAGCACCTCGAACTGGCGGGCGGTCCCGTCCTTGTGCGCGAGCGTGCACTCGAGCACCTGCGAGCCGGTGCCGGGCGCGTTGGCGCCGTCGGCGATCAGGCGCAGCAGGCGGCCGCCCTCGCCGGGCTCCATGAGCTCGTCGATCCGCCGGCCCTGGACGTCCTCGGCGGTCCATCCGAGGACGCGCTCGATGGCGGGGCTCTGATACGCGACGGTGGCGTCCGGGGCCAGGACGGTGATGAGGTCGGTGGAGTGCTGGACCAGCGAGGCGAAGCGCGCCTCGCTCTGGCGGCGCACGAGCTCCTCGGTCAGCGCGGCGCGCTCGAACGCCAGCACGACCTGCGTGGCCAGCGCTCCGAGGATCTCGCGCACGGCGCGATCGGCCAGCGCCGGGCTGGCGACGGTCATGACCGCGGCGACGCCCTCGCGCGGCTCGAGGTCGATGACCATGCCGGAGTGATGGCTGGCGCCGGCGCGCTCGGCGTCGGTCAGCTCGGCGTGCAGCGCGACCTCCGCGCCGGAGCCGGCGAGCAGGGTCGCCGCGCGCACGGCGACGTCCTCGAGCTCCTCGCGCGTGGCGGCGGCGACCAGCTCGGCGCCGGCGCGCCCGAGGGTGCGCTCGCGCTCCATGGACCGCTCCTGGGCGCGCATCAGCCCGGCCATGCGGACGACGACCAGCCCGAAGAGCACGAGCGCGGCGCCGGTGACGACCGCCATGTCGGTGTCCCCGCGGCGGATGTCGTGCGAGAGCTCGAACGCCGGGGCGATCAGCGAGGCGGTCGCCAGCAGGCCGAGGCGCGTGCGCGTCAGCGCCGACCGCGACCGCCGGCCGTGGTCGATGACGCGCATCGAGGGGTGCAGCGCCGCGGCGCCCCAGAGCAGGTAGAAGGCGATCCAGCCGAGGTCGAGCCACAGCTGGTGGACGTAGGTGCCCTTCAGGAGCATCAACCCGTACACGAAGTCCGTGACCAGCAGCGCCACGATGCTCGTGATCAGCAGGTGGAAGGAGGGGCTGCGCTTGCCGCCGTCCAGCGCAAGGCGGATGGCGGCGGCCAGCAGCAGGACGTCGCCGAGCGGGTAGGCGACCGAGACCGCCTTGGCGACCGTCGACATCGAGCCGTCGTGCAGGTAGGGCGCGATCAGCACGATCCACGACGGCACGGCGAGGCCGATGGTGAGGATCGCGGAGTCGACGAGCCCGCGGTCGGTCGACCGCGCCGCGCGACGGCGCACGACCATCAGCAGGCCCACCATGATGACCGGGTAGACCAGGACGTAGAAGCCGTCGCCGAGCGACGGGAACGGCACCTCGCGCCCGAGCAGCTTGGGGTAGCTGTAGGTGTAGACGTCGCCGAGCCAGAAGAGCAGGAAGCCGCCCGCGAACCAGTACCACGGTGCCTTGGACTCCGGCTGGTGCAACCGGACGCCGACCAGGATCGCGATGACGGGCGTGATGCCCAGGACGTTCATGACCGGGCCGCTGCCCTTCAGCGGCGCGACGGTCAGGTACAGCGCGGTCAGCGCGATCCCGCCGGCCAGGAAGGCCAGCCAGGCGCGCTGCGCGATCCGCTCGGTGGTCATGCGGCGCTCCTGGCGCTCGGAAGCTCGCCGGCGCGTCGCAGCACGCCGCGGGCGGAGAGCTCGCCGAGCGTCGTGAGCAGCGTGTCGACCTCGGCGTCGGTGTTGGCGGCGGTCAGCTGGATGCGGAACCCGACCTCGTCCTTGGGGACGAGCGGGTAGGCGGCGAGCGTGACGTAGACGCCGCGCTCGAAGAGGAAGCGCCCGACCGAGTCGATCTGGGCGTGGTCGCGGAGCGGGATCTCGATGATCGGCAGGCCGGAGCGGTTGGGCGTGAAGATGTCCAGGCGCTCCAGCCCGTCGAGCGTGCGGCGCGTCAGGCGGTACAGCTCGTCGCGCAGCGCGTCGCCGCGGCGCTCGTTGACCTCGAGGCCCGCGAGGACCGTGGCCAGCGAGGCGACCGGCGATGGGCCCGAGTAGAGGTACGGCGGGGCCGCGACCTTCAACAGGTCCTTGACCGGCGTCGGGCAGGCGATGAACGCCAGCAGCGAGGAGTAGGACTTGGAGAACCCGCCGACGAGGATGAGGTTGTCGTAGCTCTCGTCGAAGTGCCGGACGATCGAGTTGCCGCGCGACCCGTAGGGGTTCGCGGACGCGGTCCCACCGACTCCGCGCTCGCCGATGACGCCGAAGCCGTGTGCATCGTCGACGTAGAGCAGCGCGCCGTGCTTGCGGGCGACCGCGGCGAACGCCGGGAGGTCGGGCGGGTTGCCGGTCATCGAGTTGACGCCGTCCATGCAGACCAGGCGCGTCGGGTCGCGCTCGGCGGTCAGCAGCTCGTCGAGGTGGTCGGGGTCCTCGAAGCGGAAGCGCCGGACCGCGGCGCCGCGGGCGCGGGCGGCCTGGCAGCCGTCGTAGATCGTCTTGTGCGCGCGGGCGTCGAGGAAGATCGTGCCCGACGCCGCCAGCAGCGGGATCACCGACAGGTGGATGTGGGTGATCGTCGGCAGGACGAGCGTGTCGGGCGCCCCGAGCAGCGCGGTCAGGCGCTCCTCGATCTGCTCGTAGAGCACCGGGCTGCCCAGCAGCCGCGACCAGCTGGGGTGCGTCCCCCAGGCGTCGAGGTAGGCCGGGACCGCGTCGATGATGTCGCGATCGAGGTCGAAGCCGAGGTAGTTGCAGGACGCGAAGTCGGCGAGCCACTGCTCCCCGACGCGGATCATCCGGCCGTCGATCTCGTCGATGACGGCGTCCACCATCGGGTGGGACGCCTGGAGCTCCGCGAGGTCGCGGACGCTCTCGAGCCAATGGTCCAGCCACGGCCGGCGTTGCACGGGCCCGGCGGCAGGCGCAGAGGCGAGGGAACTCGTCGAGGGACGCATACACACGGGTTTCTCGGGCGCAGCGTCCTGGAATTTAGCCGCGTTCAGCGCATAGGCGACTTCTTGCAGGTTCTGTGTCTGAATCCGGTCGGTCCACGCGACGTCTCTCCCCACCCGACCGGGGGGCCGGGCGGCCCGAGCTGGCGCCTCGGGGGCTCTAGATGTCGCACCGCGGGTCGATGACCGGGACGACCGCCCGGTCGCCTCCCGCAGTCCCTCCGCCCCGTGTCACGCACAGCCAGCCGTCTCCTCCTTCCGTACGCCTCGTGCCTCGTGGTGGTCGTCGCGCTGCTCCCGCTCGAGGACCAGGTGGACTGGACCGAGGTCGCCATCGCGGCGGCCCTGCAGCTGGTCACGGGCCTGCGCCTGGCGGGCGGCGAGAACCTCCGCGCGCATGCGTGGCTGCGCATCGCCTGCCTGGTCGCCTTCTTCATCTCGATCGCGCTGCTGCGCGACGGCGTCGGCTCGACCGCGGGCTTCGGCCCGCTGGTGTTCCTGCCGGTCATGTGGGCGGCGCTGGAACGCCGGCGTGGCGAGTTGATGCTCGCGCTGCTGGGCATCGCGCTGCTCTACGCCATCCCGATGCTGGCCGTCGGCAGTCCCCAGTACCCCAACAGCGGCCTGCGCGGCGGGGCGCTGCTGCTCGTGGTCGCCACGGCGATGGGCGTCGCCGTCCTGTCGCTGGTCGAGCGCCTGCGCCTCGAGGTGGATCACTCCGCCACGATCCTCGGCGCCATGTCGGAGGGCTACGCCCTCACGCGCGACGGCGAGATCGTCACGGTCAACCCGGCGCTGTGCGCCATCACCGGGTTCTCCGAGGCCGAGCTGATCGGCTGCCGGCCGCCGTTCCCGTTCTGGCCGGCGGACCGCCTCGAGGAGTGCGCCACCCAGCTGCGCGCCATCGTCGAGGCCGGCGGCGGCGAGTTCGCGATGCAGCTCGCCCGGCGCGACGGCACGCGGTTCCCGGCCGAGATCGCCGCGGTCGCGACCGACCTGGGCGACGGCAGCCGCGGGTTCCTCAACACGGTCCGCGACGTCACCGAGCGGCGCGGCCACGAAGACGCGATGCGCCGGCACGCCGAGCAGCTCGCCGCGATCGCCGATGTCGTGCGCGTCGTCGGCCACTCCGATCCGCTCGAGGCCCGCCAGACCATCTGCGCCACCGCGCTGGCCCTCTGCGAGAGCGCCCATGCCGTCAGCGTCTGGGAGCCCGCGCTCGACGGAGGCCTCGTCACGACCGCCACGCGCCCCGAGATGCCCTCGCCGCAGCGCATCGCCGCCGACCGCCGGATCCATGGCGCCCACGTGGTGATGGAGACCGGCGAGCCGCTGTTCGTCGCCGATGCCCTGACCAGCCCGCACTGCGACCGGCGGATCGTCGAGCTGGTCGGCGCGCAGTCGGTGCTCTTCTGCCCGATCGCCGACGCCACCGGGGTCCGCGGCGCGCTGGCGATCTCGTTCCCCGAGCCCGGGGCCCACCTGACCGACGGCGACCACCTGCTGATCGGCGTGCTCGCGGGCGAGGCCGCGCTGGCCATGCAGCGCGCCGACCTGCTCGGCCGCCTCGACGAGCTGACCCGCACCGACGAGCTGACCGGACTGCCCAACCGCCGCGCGTGGGACGAGCTGCTCACCCACGAGCTGGCCGCCGCGCGCCGCAACGGCAAGCCGCTGGCCGTCGCGATGCTCGACCTCGACTTCTTCAAGCACTACAACGACGAGAACGGGCATCTCGCCGGCGACCACCTGCTGCGCCGGGCGGCGCACGCGTGGTCGCATGACCTGCGCGCCACCGACGTCCTGGCCCGCTGGGGCGGCGAGGAGTTCGCGCTCCTGCTGCCCGGGTGCGACGGGCCGCACGCGGCGACGCTCATCGAGCGCCTGCGCGGCACGCTGCCCGACGGCGTGACGTTCTCGGCCGGCGTGAGCTGCACCGACGGCTCGACGGCGCCACGCACGCTCGTGGACGCCGCCGACCAGGCGCTCTACCTCGCCAAGGCCAACGGCCGCGACCGCGTGGTCGTCGGCTGACGCTGTCGCGGCCCGCCGGAGCCGAGTGGGGAACGCCGTCGTCGTTCATGCGGGAGCGCTGCGGTCAGCCCTCGCCACGCCGCGCGGCGCCGGCCACGATGCCCTGCACCTGCGGCCGCAGCCGGTCGAGCACCGTCCGCAGCTCCTTGCGCGCCCGGTCGTCGAGCTCGGCCGGGCGCGGGTAGCCCCCGTCGGGCGACGGGACGGTCAGCGCACCGCAGAGCCCGAGCAGCGTCCCGACGGGATCGGTCAGCTGGGTGTCGGCCTCGTTGGGGACCAGCGCGTAGAAGTGCTCGACCGCGCCGCGAACGCGGCCCTCGTCGGCGAGTTCGACCACGCCGGCGCCCACGAG
This sequence comes from Baekduia sp., assembly GCA_036009425.1. Classification (GTDB taxonomy): domain Bacteria; phylum Actinomycetota; class Thermoleophilia; order Solirubrobacterales; family Solirubrobacteraceae; genus Baekduia. The sequence goes on from DASYLT010000162.1 coordinate 5,443, forward strand.
CGTGCGCACGTGGTAGGCCACCGAGCCCAGCGTCGCGCCGGTGACCTTGGCCAGGCGCGTGGGGCTGATGGGCCGGCCGTAGCTGCGCATCACGTCGATGATCTGGTCGCGGGCGGGGTGCGGCCTGAGCGTCTTGCGCCGTTGTTGTTGCTGCTTGCGGGTGGTCGTCATCCGAGTGAGGTCTCCGATCGCGGGGTGGGTCGTCCGATGAACGGCGGCGTACCGTACTCCGCGGAGCACGACTGTGCAACCACTCCTGCGCAGTGATGGTCGTAGATCGGTCAGTCCTGGCACCCATGAGCATGCTGCGGGCGGGGCTGACCGGTGCTATGTTCGATGGCGCTCGAACTTCACGACGAGGGAGCTGGACCATGAGCAGCGACGTGTGGGCGGACGGTGCCACGGCCAAGGCGCAGCTGGGGCGCGTGGGCGTCTGGCTCGGGCCGCTCGGGGCGGTGCCGTGGGTGGACGCGCGGGGCGTGGCGCAGCGCATCGAGCAGCTCGGATACGCGGCGCTCTGGGTCAGCGAGACGCCGACCGCCAAGGAGGCGTTCACCCATGCCGGGCTCCTGCTCGGGGCGACCGCGCGCCTGTCGGTGGGCACCGGCATCGCCAACATCTGGGCCCGCGACGCCACGGCGATGCGCAACGCGGCCCTGGCCCTGGCCGAGGCCCATCCCGGGCGCTTCACCGCCGGCATCGGCGTCTCGCACCGGCCCGCGGTGGCGATGCGCGGTCACGAGTACGCCAAGCCGTTGACGGCGATGCGCACCTACCTCGACGGGATCGACGCGACCCCGTGGGCCGGTCCGGTGCCGGCCGAGCCGGTGCCGCTGGTCCTGGCCGCCCTGCGCCCGCGCATGCTCGAGCTGGCGCGCGAACGCACCGCCGGCGCGCATCCCTACTTCGTGCCGGCGGAGCACACGCAGCGCGCCCGCGCGGCGCTGGGCGGCGCGCCGCTGCTGGCGCCGGAGGTCGCCGTCGTGCTGGAGACCGACCCGTCGGTCGCGCGCGAGCGCGCCCGTCGCTACGCCAAGCTGTACCTGACCCTGCCCAACTACACCAACAACCTCCGCGACCTGGGCTACACCGAAGAGGATCTGGCCGGCGACGGCAGCGACCGCCTGATCGACGCGGTGATCCCGTGGGGCGACGAGGCGACGATCGCCCGTCGCGTCGCCGAGCACCACGAGGCGGGCGCCGACCACGTCTGCGTGCAGCCGGTCGGGACCGACGTCGCCGGCGCCCTGGCCGAGCTCGAGCGACTGGCCCCCGCGCTGCTGGGCTGAGCGAGCGGCGCCTCAGGTCGTCGCGAGGATCCTCTCGAGGACCTCCAGGGCCCGGTCGCGGTGCGCGCGCAGCTCGGCGACCAGCGCGTCCGGGTCGCGGCCGTCGATCGCCGTGACGATGCGCGCGTGGGCGTCGACCGCGGCGCGCCGCTCCTGCGGCGAGTTGTAGTACATCGCCCGGTAGGCCTCCGTGGAGTCCCACAGCAGCCGGATGACACGCATCGCGTGGACCTGGCCGGGCGACTCGAGGATCGCGAAGTGGAAGCGCCGGTTGGCCTCCAGCTCGCCGGCGACATCGCCCGCGTCGGCCGCGGTGGCGCAGTCGCGCGCCGCCAGCGCGATCCGCTGCAGCGCGTCCTCGTCGAGCGTCGGCAGGGCGCGGCGGGCGGCGCGCTCCTCCAGGACGTCGCGCAGCTCGTAGATCTCGGTCAGGTCGGCCATCCGCAGCTCGGTCACGAAGTAGCCGCGCCGCGGGAAGTAGGTCACCTGGCCCTCCTGCTCCAGCACGCGCAGCGCCTCGCGCACCGGCGCGACGCTCACGCCCAGCCGCTGGGCGACCTCCTCCTGCGCGACGCGCTGGCCGGGCCGCAGCGTGCCCGCGACGATCGCGCGGCGCAGCCCGTCGAGCGCGTGCTGCTGGGTGGTCTGCGGCCCCGGCGCCGGCGCCGCGGCGCTCATCGGAAGGCCTGGATCCCCGTGAGCGCTCCGCCGACCACGAGCGCGTGGATGTCGGCGGTGCCCTCGTAGGTCACGACCGACTCCAGGTTGTTCATGTGTCGGATCACCGGGTACTCGAGCGTCACGCCGTTGGCGCCCAGCACCTGGCGTGCCGTGCGGGCGACCTCCAGCGCGGCGTTGACGTTGCCCAGCTTGCCCATCGAGACGTGCTCGGGGCGCAGCGTCCCGGCGTCCTTCATGCGGCCGAGGTGCAGCGCCAGCAGGGCGGCGCGGTTGACCTCCAGCGCCATGAAGGCGAGCTTCTGCTGCTGGATCTGGGTCCCGGCGATCGGCTTGCCGAAGGCGAGGCGCTCGCCGGCGTAGTCCAGCGCCGACTCGAAGCAGGCGCGTGCGGCGCCCACCGCGCCGAAGACGATCCCGAAGCGCGCCTCGTTCAGGCAGGAGAGCGGGCCGCGCAGCGAGGTGGCCTCGGGCAGCATCGCCGAGGCCGGGAGGCGGACGTCGTCGAGCAGCAGCTCGGAGGTGATCGACGCGCGCAACGACAGCTTCTTGTGGATGTCCTGCGTCGTGAACCCCTTGGTCCCGCGCGGGACCAGGAAGCCGCGGACGCCCTCGTCGGTGGCCGCCCAGACCACCGCCACCTCGGCGACCGACCCGTTGGTGATCCACATCTTCTGGCCGTGCAGGATCCAGTCGTCGCCGTCGCGGCGCGCGCGCGTGCGCATCGCGCCGGGGTCCGAGCCGGCGTCGGGCTCGGTCAGCCCGAAGCAGCCGATCGCCTCGCCGGCCGCCATCCGCGGGAGCCACTGCTGCTTGTGCTCCTCGCTTCCCCAGCGCCAGATCGCGTACATCGCCAGCGACCCCTGGACCGAGACGAGGCTGCGGATGCCGCTGTCGCCGGCTTCGAGCTCCAGGCAGGCCAGGCCGTAGGCGGTCGCCGAGGCGCCCGCGCAGCCGTAGCCCTGCAGGTGCATGCCCAGGACCCCGAGCTTGCCGAGCGCGGGCGCCAGCTCGTGCACGGGCACCTCCCCCGCCTCGAACCAGTCGCCGACCTCGGGCACGATCCGGTCAGCGACGAACGCGCGCACGGTGTCGCGGATGTCGCGTTCCTCGTCGCCGAGGAGGGCGTCCAGCCCGAGGAAGTCCTTCGGGCGGATGGTCTGGGGCGGCGTGGCCTGCGCGGCGGTCATGGGCGCTCTCCTGCTGGTTGACCGATGGATCTTCGAATATCTAGGATCGTTGCACGTGACCGCTGCGCTCGACAACCTCAAGATCCTCGACTTCTCCCGCGTCCTGGCCGGCCCGTTCGCCACCATGATGCTCGCGGACCTCGGGGCGGTCGTCACCAAGATCGAGCGCCCGGGCGTCGGCGACGAGACCCGCGCCTGGGGCCCGCCGCACGACGCCGACGGCGTCGCCACCTACTTCGACTCCGTCAACCGCAACAAGGACACGATCGTCCTTGACCTCGGCGAGCCGGCCGATCTGGCGCGGGCCCGTGCGTTGGCGTTGGACGCCGACGTGGTCGTCGAGAACTTCCGGCCGGGCGTCATGGAGCGCCTCGGCCTGGCCGACGCGCAGCTGCGCCCGGAGCATCCCGCGCTCGTGTCGTGCTCGATCACCGGCTTCGGCGCGGGCGCGGGCGCCGAGCTCCCCGGCTACGACCTGCTGATCCAGGCGCTCGGCGGGCTGATGAGCGTCACCGGCACGGCGGAGGGTGAGCCGCAGAAGGTCGGGGTCGCGCTGGTCGACGTGCTCGCGGGGCTGTTCGCCACCGTCGGCATCCTCGCCGCGCTGCGCCATCGCGAGCGGACCGGTGAAGGCCAACACGTCGAGGTCGACCTGCTGTCGTCGCTGCTGGCCGCGCTGGTCAACCAGGGCTCGGCCTTCACCGCGGGCGGCGTGGTGCCGCAGCGGATGGGCAACGCCCACCCGAGCATCGCGCCCTACGAGCTGCTGGCCACCGGCGACGGCGAGCTGGTCCTGGCGGTCGGCAACGACCGGCAGTTCGCGGCGCTGTGCGAGGTGGTCCGGGCGCCGGAGCTCGCGACCGACCGGCGCTTCGCCGCCAACGGCGACCGCGTCGCGCACCGGGCGGCGCTGCGGACGGCGCTCGAGGCGCGCCTGGCCGCGCGAGCTGCCGCCGAGTGGGCGCCGGCGCTGACCGCCGCACGCGTGCCGGCCGGCCTCGTCAACGACGTCGCCGGCGCGTTCGCCCTGGCCGCCTCGCTCGGCCTGGATCCCATCGTGACGCTGCCCCGCGCAGACGGCTCGCCCGTCTCGGTGACGCGCAACCCGATCGGCCTCTCAGCCACCCCACCGACCTACCGCACCGCGCCTCCCCACCTGCCCTGAAGGGGTCAGACCCCTTCATGTCCGCGACGGGCCCTAAAGGGGTCAGACCCCTTTATGTTCGGGACGAGACGGGGACTTCACCGCCCGGAGGGTCAGTCCCAGTCGTCGGGGTCGGGTTCGTCCTCGGTGAAGATCGAGCGGACCGGGTGGCGCAGGAGCGTGCCGAGCTTGCCGCGGTCCTCCTGGTCGAGGGTGAAGAAGACGGCGATGCCGCCGAGCACGATCGCGAACGCGCCGGCGCCGGTGGCGAGCAGGATCTGGGTGGTGCCGGACGCCAGGATGGAGGGCATGTGCCGTCGACCGTAGCGCTGCCCGACGCGGTCAGCGCCAGGTGCGCAGCAGCTGCACGATCGTCTCGCCGACGGCGTCGACGCTCGAGGGGGCGAGCTTGTCGTACGTGTCGCGCGCCGTGTCGCGGTAGGCGTAGCTCCAGTCGATCAGGTCGACCGCCGGGACGCCGGCGCGCAGGAACGGCGCATGGTCGTCGGTGATCCCGACCTCGCCGGCGTCGGGGAAGACCGGCGCGACGCCGACGTCCGCAGCCGCGGCGCGCACCTTCGTCCAGACCTCGGGGTCCGAGGTGGCCTCGCGCGGCAGCTGCACGCCGCGGTTGCCGATGTAGTCCAGCAGCACCATCGCGCGCGTCTCACGCGGATGCGCCTTGACGTAGGCCTTGGACCCGCGCAGCGCGTCGCGGTAGAAGTCGTTGGTCGGCGCGGGCTCCTCCTCGCCGTCGAAGAGGACGAAGCGGATCGCCGGGGCGCCGGCCGGGCGCTGCGTCGCCCGCAGCGCGCGCGAGACCTCGATGACCGTCGCCACCGCGGCGGCCGCGTCGTTGGCCCCGACGAACCCCTTCGGGTGGTACTCGGTGTCGTAGTGCGCGCCGAGCACGATCGCGGGCTCGGTGCCGGGGATCTCCCCCACGACGTTGCGCAGGCCGGGATGGTCTGGAACGTCCTCGAAGCGCGCAGCGGGCAGCAGGGCCTTCAGCCGCACGGCCATGCGCCGCAGCTGCGGCGAGCCGGCGGGCCGCGTCCCGGCCGAGAGCTGCAGGCGCACGAGGCGCAGCGCACGTGCCGCGTCGAAGCGGTGCGTGCCCGCCGCCGGCACGGGACCCAGCGTGCCGGCCACGCGCTGCGGCGTCTCGCCTCCGGCCCGCAAGGCCAGCAGGCCGGCGACGACCGCCAGCTGCAGCGCGACGAGCACGGCGACGCGCCGGGCCGGGAAGGCCCCGGCGGTCCGCGGCTTCAGGCCGCGGCGCGGAGGTCGTGCTCGATGGGGATCGGAGCCGGAAACGGGACCGCGAACCGTACCCGCCTCAGACGGGCGCGGGCGGCCGCTCAGCGATCACTCGTGACGCGTGACCGCTCGACCAGCTCGGCGAGGCGCACGAGCTTGACGCGCGGGCGGCCGTGCGGCTCGCCGGTCGTCTTCTCGTGCTCGTCGATCGCCTGCCAGCCCTCCCAGGTGACCGCGTCGGGCGCGCGCTCGGCGTAGAACGCCGCGATCGCGTCGGCGTCCGGCCGGGCCGGGACGTTGAGCAGGTCCGCGTCGCGGTCGGCGAGGATCTTGGCGACCGTGTCGGCCGCGTCCTTCTTGTTGGTGCCGATCACGCCCGACGGCCCGCGCTTGATCCAGCCGACGACGTACTCGCCGTGGTGGGCGTCGCCCGCCTCGCTGCAGACGCGGCCGCCCTCGTTGCGGATCAGCCCGCGACGGTCGTCGAAGGGCACCTCGTCGACCGGCCGGCCGCGGTAGCCGATCGAGCGCAGCACCAGGCCGGCCTCGATGACCTCCTCCTCGCCGGTCGGCACGGCGCGCAGCCCGCCGCCGTCGGTCGGCTCGATGCGGTTCTTGACGACCCGCACGCCGGTGACCGGGCCGTCGGTGCCCTCGCCGAGGATCTCGACGGGCGAGCGCAGGAAGCGCAGGACGATCCGGTGGCTGGCCTCCTTGGGCCCCGACTCGGCGTAGGCGCGCAGGATCTCCACGTTCTTGCGCGCGGTGATGTCGGCCTCCTCCTCCAGCCAGCGGGCGCTGTGCTCGTCGAGGTCCAGATCGGTGGCGTCGACCTCGACGCCTGCGCGCTGCAGGTCGGCCAGCTCGCGCAGCTCGGGGTTGGTGAACGCCGCCTGCGCCGGACCGCGACGCCCGAGCAGCACGACCTCCTGCACCTGCGCGGCCGACAGCACCTCGATCGCGTGGTCGGCCGTGTCGGTCGGCGCCAGCTCCTCGGGATGCAGGACCAGCATGCGCGCGACGTCGATCGCGACGTTGCCGTTGCCGATCACCACGGCGCGCTCGACCGACAGGTCGTACTCGTGGTCGGCCGCGTCGGGGTGGCCGTTGTACCAGGCCACGAAGTGCGTGGCGGCGTGCGAGCCGGGACGGTCCTCGCCCGGGATCCCGAGGCGGTTGTCGTCGGCGGTGCCCAGCGCGTAGAGCACGACGTGATAGCGCTCCAGCAGCTCGGCACGGGTGACGTCGCGGCCCAGCCGCACGCCGCCGAAGAACCGGAAGCCCGGCTTCCTGGCGGTCTTCTCGTAGACGCGCGTCACGGCCTTGATCTTCGGGTGATCGGGCGCGACGCCCGCGCGAACCAGGCCGAACGGCGTCGGCAGCGCATCGAGCAGGTCGACCTCGAGGCCCGCGTTGATCAGCTGGTCGGCGGCGTAGAAGCCCGACGGGCCGGCACCGATGATGACGGCGCGCAGCGGCGCCGCGGAGGCAGGGCGGGGAGCGGGGGCGTCAGACATCTCCACGCATTTTCGCGCATCCGCGCCCGCGGTCGCGTCGAGGGAGGACCGGACCACCACTGTGGTGGTCCAGCCGTCCCTCGACGCTGGAGGACTAGGACTTGATCGAACGCTGGTACTGCAGCACCGCCAGCGGCGCGCAGACCACGATGATCCCGACGGCCCAGATCAAGGTGTAGGCGATCGGGTGGGCGATCGGCCAGACGCTGCCGGGCGGCGCGATCCCGCCGGGGTTGCCGAACAGGTGGCGCAGGGAGTTGGCCAGCGACGACGTCGGGTTCCACTCGGCGATCGTCTTCAGGACGCCGGGGAGCGTGCTCGTCGGCACGAAGGTCGAGGCGATGAACGTGATCGGGAAGATCGCGATGAACGCCACGCCCTGGACCGCCTCCGGCGTCGAGACCAGGCTCCCCAGCAGCACGCCGATCCAGATGATGGCGAACGAGAACCCGAGCATCAGGCCGTAGGCGCCGAGGACGTCGAGGAAGCCGGAGTGGATGCGCCAGCCGACGACGAAGCCCGTCGCCGTCATGAACGCGATGGGGAGCAGCGCGCGGATCAGGTTGGCCACCGAGTGGCCGGCCAGCACGCTGGCCCGCGGGATCGGCAGCGAGTGGAAGCGGTCGATCGCCCCGTTGTTGCGGTCGGCCGACAGCGACATCGCGACGCCGAACGCGCCGAAGACGATGGTCTGGGCGAAGATCCCGCCCATCAGGAACTCCTTGTAGCTGCCGCCGCCGGGCACGGCGATCGCGCCGCCGAAGACGAACGCGAACAGCAGGACGAACATGACCGGCTGGATCGTCGCGTCCGAGAGCGCCTCGGGCTGACGGCGCATGTGCTTGAGGCCACGACGGGCGATCACCCAGGTGTCGCTCATGAACGTGCTGGTCATCGGGTCTGCTCCACGATCTCGGTCTCGTCGTCGGGCTGCGGCTCGGGCTCGGCGTCGCCCGAGACCGGCGCCGGCGTGCCCGTCAGGGTCAGGAAGGCGTCGTCGAGCGTCGGCTGGCTGAGCCCGAGATCCTCGACGCGGATCTGCGCCTCGGTCAGCGCGTGGGCCAGCTCGGCGATCGCGGCGACGCCGCCCTCGGCCGGGGCGCTGACCGACCGCGCGCCGGCGTCGACCGTGGGCGCCACGCCGGCGATCCGCGCGACGATCTCGGCCACCGCGTCGAGATCGGCCCCGTCGGCCACGACCACGTGCAGCTGGTCGCCGCCGACCTGGCGCTTGAGCGCGCGCGAGTCGCCGCGCGCGATCACCCGGCCGTGGTCGACGACGACGATGTCGTCGGCCAGCCGGTCGGCCTCCTCGAGGTACTGGGTCGTCAGCAGGATCGTCGATCCCTGCGCGACGAGCTGGTCGAGCACGTCCCACAGGTCGTTGCGGGCGCGCGGGTCCAGGCCGGTCGTCGGCTCGTCGAGGAAGAGGATCTCGGGGCGGGCGACCAGGGTCGCGGCCAGATCCAGGCGCCGGCGCATGCCGCCCGAGAAGTCGCGAGCGAGCTTGTCGCGCGCGTCGGTCAGGCTGAACTGCTCCAGCAGCGCGTTCGCACGCTCGCGGGCGACCTTGCGGCCGAGGTGGTGCAGCTCGCCGATCATCGTCAGGTTCTCGTGACCGGTGAGCAGCCCGTCGACCGTCGCGTCCTGCGCCGCCAGGCCGAGGCTGCGCCGCACCGACACCGGGTCGCGGGCGATGTCGTGGCCGGCGACCGTCGCGGTCCCGGCGTCAGGGGCCGTCAGCGTGGTGAGCACCCGGACCGCCGTGGTCTTGCCGGCGCCGTTGGGACCGAGCAGCGCGCACACGGCGCCGCGGGCGACGTCGAGGTCCACCCCGTCCAGCGCGCGCTTGTCGCCGTAGCGTTTGACGAGGCCGTGGGCTTCGATTGCGTTCTCTGTCATCGACCCCGCAGCCTTTCACGCCGGGGCCGCGCTGCCGGTGAGGCTACCCGCACCTTTTCGCATACCCCGGGCCGGTATCGGGGCGATCCGCCGTTCAGTCATCTGACCCAAGAGCGCCCTTGCACCGGCCCGTACGATCGGACGATGAGCCCCATCTCCCGTGGCTTTCATGGACACCGCCGCGAGGTCGATCCCGCACGGGTCCCGCCCGGGCAGTACGTCGTCGACGACTTCCCCGTCCTCTCGGCCGGCCCGACGCCCCGCACGCCGCTGGACGCCTGGAGCTTCGCCATCGGCGGGATGGCCGACTCCGGCGCCGCGTGGTCGTGGGAGGAGTTCAACGCCCTGCCGCAGGAGACGTTCACCGTCGACATCCACTGCGTGACGAAGTGGTCCAAGCTCGGGACCACGTGGACCGGCGTCTCGGTCGACACGCTCCTGGAGCACGTCGACTCCGCGGCGGAGTTCGTCACCGCCTGGTCGGACGGCGACTACACCACCAACCTGGCGCTCGAGGACATCACCGAGGGCCAGGCGTGGGTCGTGCACACGTTCGAGGGCGAGCCGCTGGCGCCCGAGCACGGCGGGCCGGCGCGCCTGCTCGTCCCGCACCTGTACTTCTGGAAGAGCGCGAAGTGGGTGCGAGGGCTGACGCTGACGCTCGACGACGAGCCGGGCTTCTGGGAGGCCGCCGGGTACCACAACCATGGCGACCCGTTCAAGGAGCAGCGGTATTGGAGCGACTGAGCGCGGAGCGCGTCCCGATCGTCTGGCGCACCGCCACGGTGCGCGGGATCGTCGACGAGACCACCCACGCCAGGACCCTGCTGCTCGACGCCCCGGGCTGGCCCGGCCACGTCGCCGGCCAGCACGTCGACGTCCGCCTGACCGCCGACGACGGCTACCAGGCCGAGCGCTCGTACTCCATCGCCTCGGCCCCCGAGGCGGACATGCTCGCGCTGACCGTCGAGCGGATCGACGACGGCGAGGTCTCGCCCTACCTCACCGGAGAGCTGCTCGTCGGCGATCCGCTCGAGCTGCGCGGGCCGATCGGCCGGCCGTTCACCTGGCGGGTGATCGACGGGGGACCGCTGCTGCTGGTCGCCGGCGGCTCCGGGCTGGTGCCGCTCATGGCGATGCTGCGCCACCGGGCCGCGGAGGCCAGCGACGTCGAGGCGCACCTGCTCGTCTCGAGCCGCGGCTGGGGCGACGTGCTCTACCGCGACGAGCTCGCGCGGCTGGCGCCGGCGCCCGGCCTGGACATCACCTACACCTTGACCCGGCAGCGGCCCGAGGGCTGGACGGGCTTCGCCCGCCGGGTGGACACCGAGATGCTCGTCGCGGTGGCGCCGCCGATCGCGGCGGCGCCGCGGATCTTCGTGTGCGGGCCGACGCCCTTCGTCGAGCACGTCGCCGACGCCCTGGTCGCGCTGGGCTACCCGCCGCAGACGATCCACGCCGAGCGGTTCGGGCCGACGGGCTGAGCCGGCGCGCGCGCACCGACCGGGACCGGACGCGGACGACCTACGCGACCGCGAGCTCGCGGCGACGCTCGGCACGGTCGGCCGACGTGACGGCATGCAGCAGCGCGGCGACCGGCATGCCGGGCTGCTCGTCGCGCGTGACCAGCACCACCGAGCAGCCGGGCGCCTCGCCCGCGAGCGCGGCGTAGGTCACGCCCGGGGTGCGGACGCGATCGGCGACCGACGAGGGCACCAGCGCGACGCCGGTGCCGGCGGCGACCTCGAGCAGCACGTGCTCGACCTGCGGCTCGCCGGACTCGATCAGCGTCGGCGCCAGCTCGGCGGCGCGGAAGGCGCCGACCACGGCATCGTAGAAGGCCGGGTTGACCTCGCGGGCCATGAGCAGCAGCGGCTCTTCGGCGAGCTCCTCCAGCGTGAGCGACACGCCGACGGCGCCGGGGGCGAGCCGGTCGCTGGCCATGGCGACGACGGCGACCTCGTAGCCGACCTCGGCCAGGCGCAGGCCGACGACGGGCGCCGGCAGCGAGACGAGGACGGCGTCCAGGCGGTCGGCGCGCAGGTCGGCGAGCAGCGGCCGGGCGCTGCCGGCCTCCAGCTCGACCTGCACCGCCGGGGTCGATGCCCGGAGATGTCGTAGAGCGCGCGGCACGGTCGCGGGCAGGGCATCAGGCACGTAGCCGATGCGCAGCCGCGACAGAATGCCGTCGCGAGCCCGGCGGGTGGCGCGCTGCGCGGCGTCGGTCTGGCGCAGGATGCGGCGGGCGTCCTCGAGCAGCACGGTGCCGGCCTCGGTCAGCACGACGCTGCGCTGGGTCCGGTGCAGCAGCAGGACGCCCAGCTCGGCCTCGAGCTTGCGGATCTGCTCGCTCACCGCGGGCTGCGCGACGTGCAGTCGCTCGGCCGCACGCCGGAAGTGCAGCTCCTCGGCGACGGCGACGAAGTACCTCAGGTGGCGCAGTTCCATGGCGGGCTCCAGGTCGATCGGTCGTCCTCGTGGACAGATCCAACCTCTCAGCGGCGGGTCCGTCGCACATCGCACGGTCATGCGATCTTCCGATCACCGGATCGTTCGTCGAACAGCGCCATGGTTTGCAGGCAGGTCGCGACCAGCGCGCCGGCTGCCGCGGCCTGCTGCTCGTCGGGCGTCGCGAAGTGCTCGCGGTGCACGGCGGCGATCGCCGTGCCCGCGCCGTCGATGCTCTCGGCACAGGCCAGCAGCGCATCGGACGTCGCCGCCACCAGGGAGCGCAGCCACGCCGTCCAGTCCGCCTCGCCCGGCCGGTCCCAGAGCTCATCGAGCGCGGCGCGGGCCAGCGCCCGCGTCAGCGTCCAGGACCGCTCGACGAGTGCGGCCGCCGGCGCGGGCGCCACGGGCTCGGTGCCCACGGCGAGGGCCGCTGCGGCCAGCCCGGCGACCGCGTCGAGCTGCGCGCAGCCGGGAGCGCCCGGCGCCGGGGCCGCGTGC
>DASYLT010000163.1:0-5216 GCA_036009425.1 Baekduia sp.
AGAAGGCCATGGCCTCCTCGTTGGCCTTCTTGGCGCGAACCTCGGCGGTCAGGATCCCGAGCTCCTCCTGGATCTCGGCGTCCAGGAAGCGCGAGGCCAGCCAGCGCATGATGTAGTCGGGCATCGACTTGGCGAAGGGGATCTCCGGGTTCTGGGTGATCCCTTCGGGCTCGAAGCGCATGTAGGCGAACTTCTCGACCAGCGTCACGAGCGGCACGCCGTACTGCAGTGCGATCGAGATCGCCGTCGCGAACGAGTTCATCATGCCGCGGAGGGTCGAGCCCTCCTTGCCGACGTCGGTGATGAAGATCTCGCCGACCTGGCCGTCCTCGTACATGCCGGCCGTGATGTAGCCCTCGTGGCCGCCGATGTTGAACTTGTGCGTGATCGACTGGCGCTCACGCGGCATCTTGTTGCGGCGCGGCCCGATGGACTCGAGCTGCTTGGTGACCTCGTCCTTGACGGCCTGCGCGAACTCCTCGGAGTCGAGCGGCGGCACGGCGGCCTCCTCGGTCTGGGCGTCGGTGCGCAGCGCCTGCGCGGTCTTCGACCCGTCACGGTAGATGGCCAGGGCCTTGACGCCAAGGCGCCACGCCTGCGTGTAGGCGTCGACGATGTCCTCCACCGTCGCCGTCTGCGGCAGGTTGACCGTCTTGGAGATGGCGCCCGAGATGAACGGCTGGACGGCGCCCATCATCTTGATGTGGCCCATGTGGCTGATCGCGCGGGAGCCGACGGCGACGTCGAACACCGCGAGGTGCTCGTCGAGGATGCCGGGGGCCTCCACGATCGTGCCGTACTGGTCGACGTGGGCGACGATCTGGTCGACCTGCTCGGGCGTGTAGCCCAGCGTCTGCAGCGCGAGGCCCACCGTCTTGTTGACGATGATCATCGAGCCGCCGCCGACGAGCTCCTTGTGCTTGACCAGCGAGAAGTCGGGCTCGACGCCCGTCGTGTCGCAGTCCATCAGGAACGAGATCGTGCCGGTCGGCGCGAGCACCGTCGCCTGCGCGTTGCGGTACCCGTACTGCTCGCCGAGCTCGACCGCGTCGTCCCAGACCGCGCGGGCGGCGGCCAGGAGCGTGTCGTCGCGGCCGGTGCCGACCGGGATGTGCGCCGTGGCGTCGCGGTGCATGCGCATGACCGCGTTGTGGTCCTCGCGGTTCTCGGCGTAGCGCTCGTAGGGGCTGATCGCGGCGGCGACCTTGGCCGACTGCAGGTACGCGCGGCCGGTCATGAGCGCCGTGATCGCGGCGGCCGTCGCGCGGCCGGCGTCGGAGTCGTACGGCATGCCGTTGGCCATCAGGTAGGCGCCGAGGTTGGCGTAGCCCAGGCCGAGCTGGCGGAACGCGCGGGCGTTGACGCCGATCTCCTCGGTCGGGTAGCTCGACGGGCCCACGACGATCTCCTGCGCGAGGAACACGACATCAGTGGCGCGCTCGAAGCGCTCCACGTCAAGCGTGCCGTCGGCGCGGCGGAACTTCATGAGGTTCAGGGACGCCAGGTTGCAGGCCGAGTCGTCGACGTGCATGTACTCCGAGCACGGGTTGGACGCGTTGATGCGCCCCGACTTGGGCGACGTGTGCCACTCGTTGATGATGGTGTCGTACTGGACGCCCGGGTCGGCGCAGCGCCAGGCGGCCTCGGCGATCTTGCGCATCAGGTCGCGCGCCTTCATCGGCTCGCCGATCGGCTTGCGATCCGAACGGGCGATCGTGCGCCACTCGCCGTCGGCCTCGACGGCGTTCATGAAGTCGTCGGTGACGCGGACCGAGTTGTTGGCGTTCTGGTACTGGATCGACTTGAAGCCGTCGCCGTCGATGGACATGTCGAAGCCCGCGTTGCGCAGGGCCTCGGCCTTGTCCTCCTCCTTGGCCTTGCACTCGATGAACTCGACGATGTCGGGGTGGTCGACGTCGAGGACGACCATCTTGGCCGCACGGCGCGTCTTGCCGCCGGACTTGATCGTGCCGGCCCAGGAGTCGGCGCCGCGCATGAAGGAGACGGGGCCGGAGGCCGTGCCGCCCTTGCTCAGCGGCTCCATCGAGCCACGGATGTTGGAGAGGTTGATGCCCGACCCGGAACCGCCGCGGAAGATCCGGCCCTCGCGCGTGTTCCAGTCGAGGATCGACTCCATCGTGTCCTCGACCGACAGGATGAAGCAGGCCGAGCACTGCGGCTGCTCCTCGAACCCGACGTTGAACCACACGGGCGAGTTGAAGGCCGCCAGCTGGTGCAGCAGGATGTAGGTGAGCTCGTCCTCGAAGGCGTCGCCGTCCTCCGCCGTGGCGAAGTAGCCGCGCTGGCGGCCCCAGTCGGCGATCGTGCCCGAGACGCGGCCGATCATCTGCTTGACCGACCGCTCGCGGGCGGGCGTGTCCATCTGTCCGCGGAAGTACTTCTGCGTGACGATGTTGGTCGCGTTCTGCGACCAGGTGCTCGGGAACTCGACGTCGTCCTGCCGGAACGAGCCGACCGCGGCGGTCCGCAGCTCCCACTCGACGCCGTCGAACGGGTGGACGCCCGCGGTCGTGAAATAGCGCTCGACCTTCAGCGCTCGACCCGCCTGCACGTCCGACGCGTATGCGGTCTGTGGTGTTGTCTCCATGCGCTCTGCTGCCTCCTCGCCGCCGGCCCGCGGCACTCTCGAAATCCTTGAAGTGGGGTCGAGCAGGGTGGCGCACGGGTCGGTCGGAATAACTGCCCGGCGGGCCTTGGCCACACCTCGGTCCCGCACCTTGCGGGATCTCCTTAAGTGTAGGAGCCCGGGCTCAGCGCCCGAGGCGCAGCCAATCGCGGAATTCGGCCCAGGCGGCGCTCGTGCGCCAGCCGGCCTCCGCGGTGGCGTGGCGCGAGCGGATCCACCAGGTCGGCTCCCAGGCCCACCAGCGCGCGGCGCCCCAGAGCGCGGCCGCGATGAGCAGCAGCGCGCCCACGAGGGCCAGCAGGATCAGCGGCCCGGTCGAGTCGTCCTTGGTCGCGCCGGGGGTCTGTGAAGAGGCACCGGCGGGGACCGCCGAGGTGGCCGGTGCGCCGGACGTCGCCGGGGCGGCGGAGGTGGCCGGCGCGGCCGTCGTCGCCGGGGCGGCCGTGGTCGCCGGCAGCGCCGAGGACGCGGGCGTGCCGGTCGTCGGGGTCACGGCGCCGGGGGTCGCCGAGGAGCTCGGCGCCTGGGCGCCCGCGGGTGCGGGCGCGGCTGCCGCGGTGGCGGCGCAGGCGAGCAGGACCGTGAGGCGGCGGCGACCCATCGCGCAAGGACCTTAGAAGGTCTTTCAGAAAGAAGCCGAACTCAGCGAACCGTCTCGCGGCGCCGGAGCCGCTGCGCGCGGATCGCCGGGCCACCAGCACGTCTCACCGCGCGCATCGACCCCGGCATCCACGATCCGGCCACGCTGAGCCTCGCCTTCTCATTCTGAAAGACCTTCTTAGTGAAGGAGGTTCGTGAACCCGCCGACGAACAGCGCCAGGCCCGCCGCGATCGCCAGGAAGAACAGGGTCATCACGACCATCCGCTCGCGGCGGACTTCGGGCGCCAGCAGCGTCCGGTCCTCGAGCTCGCCGGTCCGCCCGGCGGGCGCGTCGTCGGCCGTGACCTCGTGCAGCGGGGTGAGCTCGGTCGCGGCTTCGGCGGCGGCACGCGCCTGGTCGAGCTCGGCCAGCAGCGCGGCCTCCCGCTGCTGGCCGGCCGAGCGCAGTTGGGCGATCTCGGCCTGGAGCCGCGCCTCGCGGTCGCGCGACGCGTCGTGCTTGGCCTCGAGCTGGGACTGCAGCTGGCCCGCGTGCTCCTGGCCCTCGGCGATGGCCTCCTGCAGCGTCGTCAGCTGGGCCCGCAGCTGCTCCTCGCGCTCCTGGACGGCCGCGGCGTCCGCCACTCCGGCGCGCAGCTCACGCGTCTGCTCCTCGGTGGTCGCGTCCAGCGCCGCCTGCAGCTCGGCGACGCGCGCGGCCGCCGACACACCCGCCGCAGCCACCTCGTCGGACTGGGCCCGCAACATGCGGAGCTCGCGGTCGGCCTCGCGCGTCTCGGCCTCGGCCTCCTGCAGGCGCGCCGCGAGCGCTTCGCGCTCTTGCTCGGCCTCTTCGGCCCGCCGCTCGGCCTCGTCGCGGGCCGTCGCCTCTGAATCGTGGAGGCTGCCGGCCTCGGTGGCCTCGTGGCGCGCCTCGGCGACCAGCGACTCCAGCTCCGCGGTGCGTGCCCGGGCGCCCTCGAGATCGGTCGCCAGCTCGGCCGCGTGGGCGCCGGTCTCAGACGCGCCGGTGCGTGCGGCGTCCAGCGCGCGCTCGAGCTCCTCGATGCGCGCGAGGGCCTCGTCGCGGTCGCCGGCCAGCGCGTCGGCGTTGGCGCGGGCTTCCTCGGCGGCCGTCGCGGCGGTCTCGACGCGAGCGGCGTGCTCCTCGGCTTCGTTCAGTGCCGTCTGCAGCGCGACCTCCTGGCGCTCGACCTCGAGCGCGGTGGCCTGGCGCGCGGCCTCGAGGTCGGCGATGCGGGCGGCGGCCGCGGCGTGCTCGGCCTCCACCTCGGCGATGCGGGCGGTCGCGGCGGCGTGCTCGGCCTCCACCTCGGCGATGCGCGCGGTCGCGGCGGCGTGCTCGGCCTCCACCTCGACGATGCGGGCGGTCGCGGCGGTGCGCTCGGCCTCCGCCTCGGCGATGCGCGCGGTCGCCGCGGCGAGCTCGGCCGCCAAGGCCTCGACGCGGGCGCGAGCGTCGGTGAGGGCGGCGCCGGCGTCGGCCTCGGTGCGGGCGAGCTGCTCGCGCGCCTCGCCGAGCACCGCCTCCAGCTCGGCGACCTGCTGGTCGGTCTCCGTGGCCCGGTCGATCGCCTGCGCGGCCCGCGCGCGCGCCTCGCTTTCGGCGGCGGCCGTCGCCTCGAGGTCGGCGCGCAGCGCCACGGCGGCTCGCTCGGCGTCGGCGGCGCGCAGCTCGGCGGCCTCGGCGCGGCCGACGACCTCGGCCATCCGCCTCCGTGCGTCCTCCTCGCCGGCCTGGAGCTCGGCGACGCGCTGTGCCGCGTCGGCGCCGCGGCGTTCGATCTCCTGGGCGGCCTCGCGGGCCTGCTCCTCGGCGGCGACGGCGCGGCTGCGCTCGGCGTGCAGGCGCTCGCGCGTGTCGGCGAGCGTCCGCGCGAGCTCGGCGGTCCGGGGCTCGGCGGCCTCGAGTCGTGTGGTGAGGGCGTCGCGTTCGGCGGTGAGCTCGTCGAGCCGGGGCTCGACCGC
>DASYLT010000164.1:0-10236 GCA_036009425.1 Baekduia sp.
CGACGTCGGGGTTGAGCGCGTGGATCGCGCGCTCGGCGCTGTCGACCTTCGGCGTGCCGACGGTCTCGGTCGTGTGGATGACCTGGCGCTGGAGGTTGGAGACGTCGACCACGTCGTCGTCGACGATGCCCAGCGTGCCGACGCCGGCGGCGGCGAGGTAGAGCGCGGTCGGCGAGCCGAGGCCGCCGGCGCCGAGCAGCAGCACCTTGGCGTCGAGCAGCTTCTGCTGGCCTTCGACCCCGACCTCGGGGAGCAGGAAGTGGCGGGAGTAGCGCTGGCGCTGCTCGGGCGTGAAGGTGCGCGGGACCTCGACGGCGTAGCCGCGGTCCTTCCACAGCGTGTAGCCGCCGGTCATCGACTCGACGTTGTCGTAGCCGAGCTCGTCGCGCAGCGTCTTGGCGGCGAGCGCCGAGCGGTTGCCGGAGGCGCAGTAGAGGATCACGCGCTGGCCGCGATCGGGGGCGGCGCCCTCGATGCGGGACTCCAGGTGACCGCGCGGGACGTGGCGGGCGCCCGGCAGGTGCCCGGCGTCCCACTCGTCGCTCTCGCGCACGTCGACGATGACGACGCCTTCGACGCCGGTGACCTCGCTCACGGCGGAGGGGTCGATCTCGTCGATCTGGGCCTTGACCTGCTTGATGTACTCGGCGCCTGAGGGGCTCACGGGCTATTCACCTGAACGTCGGTCGGGATTCCTACTTCAGAAAGTGTAGCGAGCCATGGCGGCGTAGACGGCCGGAACCTGCGTGTCCAGCAGGGACAAGTGTCCATCGGCCTCGCGGAAGTGCAAGTCGGCTCCCGGGACGTGCTCGGCCAGCCAGCGTCCGTGCGCCGGCGGCACCATCAGGTCGTGCTCGCCCTGCCAGATCTCGACCGGCACCGCCAGCGCGTCCAGGGCGAAGCCCCAGGGCCTGGCGAACGCGAGGTCGTCGTCGATCCAGCCCTCCGCGCCGCGGGCGAGCCCGTGCGCCGTCGCCGCCGCCATGTGCTTCCCCAGCGCGTCGGTCAGCGCGGCGGCGTCGACGTCCGACAGCACGGAGCGCAGCGCGGCCACCAGCTCGGCGGGTGCGGCGTCGCGCAGCTCCGGGACGACGGGCGTCAGGAAGGCGCCCAGCGCCTCCTCCCCCGCCCGCGCCGCGCCGAACTCGGCGACGTTGTCGTCGCCCATGCCGGCCAGCCAGTCCAGGCCCGGGGCGTCGAACGGCGCGACGCCCGCGACGGTCACCGCCACCGCGCAGCGCTCGGGGGCCAGTGCGGCGCAGGCCAGGGCGTGCGGGCCGCCGCCCGACATCCCCCAGGTGGCGAAGCGCTCCACCCCCAGCGCGTCGAGGATCGTCACCACGTCGGCGGTCGCGTCGGCGACCGTGCGGCCAGGGTGGCGGGTCGAGCCGCCGTAGCCCGGGCGGTCGTAGCCGATCAGCCGCAGGCCGAGCGTGGCGGCGAGGGCGTCGTCGCGCTCGTAGAGCAGGCCGCCGGCGGGCGTGCCGTGGTGGAAGACGACCGTACGGCCGACGGGGTCGCCGCCCGCGTGCACCTCGAGCACGCGGCCGTCGGGCGTGGGGACCTGCGACGAGTGCTGCATGCGCCCAACCCTATGTCGGTGCGCGAGGGGCGGGAGGAGGCGACGGTCCATCCGGGGCGCCCCCCGGCGACGGATGGACCGTTGCCTCTATCACCCACCGTGCGAAGGCCACCATGAAAGCGCCACAAGCCGCTCGTGGCGCCCTCCGAAGTCGGAGGGAATCGGTGCTCTTGGCCGGGACTTGCTGCACCGGGAGTATCGGAGTCGGGCTCACCGGCCGATATGGGGTCTAGACCCCAAGATGCGCAAGCCCACGCTCGCCACCCAGATCCTGGCCATCAACGCCCTGCTGATCGTCGCCACCGGCATGTCGGCGATCATCGCCGCGCGCCTGTCGCTCGACGACGTGGTCGGGCGCCGCCAGGCGTTCGTGCTCGTCGCCGGGATCCTGAGCGCCGTGCTGGTGAACGGCATCGTGCTGCGCCGCCGCTTCGCTCCGCTGGAGCGCGTCATCGAGGTCATGGAGCGCATCGACCTCGCGCGCCCCGGCGTGCGCGCCGAGATCCCCGAGGCCGACTCCGACGACGTCGTGCGGCTCGTCCAGGCGTTCAACCGGATGCTCGGCCGCATCGAGGACGAGCGCTCGCGCACGGCGGCCGCGGTGCTCCAGGGCCAGGAGAGCGAGCGCGCCCGCGTCGCGCGCGACCTGCACGACGAGTGCAACCAGGCCCTGACCGCCGTCCTGCTGCGCCTGGAGGCCCACATCCACAGCGCCCCCGTCGAGCTGCAGGCCGAGCTGCGCGAGACCAAGGACGTCGCCGTCACCGCGATGGACGAGCTGCTGCGCCTGGCGCGCGAGCTGCGTCCCGCGGCGCTGGACGACCACGGGCTGGCGGTCGCGCTGCGCAACCAGCTCGAGCGCTTCTCCGACCAGACGGGCGTCACGGCCGAGCTGCGCTGCTACGAGGAGCTGACCGACCTCCCCGACCACGAGCAGACCGTCGTCTACCGCGTCGTGCAGGAGTCGCTGTCGAACATCACGCGCCACGCCCACGCGTCGAGCGTCGTCGTCGAGGTCGGGCGCGACCACGGCCGTCCGGTCGTGCGGATCGTCGACGACGGCGTCGGGTTCGATGGCGACAAGGGCGACGGCATCGGCCTGGTGGGCATGCACGAGCGGGCCCGGCTCGCGCGCGGGCGCCTGCAGGTCCATTCGATCCCCGGCCGCGGGACCGTCGTCGAGCTGCGGCTCGACCGCGACCTGTGGCTCGACGCCGAGGAGACGCGCGCCGCATGAGGCTGTTGATGTTCATCGCCGACCTCAGGGGGACGACGGAGTGAGGCTCCTCATCGCCGACGACCACGGCGTGCTGCGCGGAGGCCTGCGGCTGCTGCTGGACCGCCAGGCCGACATGGAGGTCGTCTCCGAGGCCGGCGACGGCGCCGAGGCCGTCGAGCGGGCGCTGGCCGACCGGCCCGACGTCTGCATCCTCGACGTGTCGATGCCCAAGCTGACGGGCCTGCAGGCCGCGCGCGAGATCCGCGCCCAGGCGCCCGACATCGCCGTGCTGATGCTCTCGATGCACGACGACGACCGCTACCTCTTCGAGGCGCTGAAGGCCGGCGCCGGCGGCTACGTGCTCAAGAAGGAGGCCGACCAGTTCCTCGTCGACGCCGTGCGCGCCGTCGTGCGCGGCGAGCCGTTCTTGACCAACGCCGGGCAGCGGGCGCTGGTGCGCGAGTGGATGGCCGACGACAGCACCGGCCCCGTCGAGCCGTTGACCCCGCGTGAGCAGGAGGTCCTCAAGCTCATCGCCGAAGCCCACACCAACCGCGAGATCGGCGAGATCCTGCACCTGGCCGAGA
Organism: Baekduia sp.; assembly: GCA_036009425.1. GTDB lineage: Bacteria > Actinomycetota > Thermoleophilia > Solirubrobacterales > Solirubrobacteraceae > Baekduia. Next base: position 3,389 of record DASYLT010000164.1, read on the forward strand.
AGACGGTGGAGTCCCACCGCGGCAACCTGCTGCGCAAGCTCGGGATGCGCGACCGGGTCGAGTTGGTGCGCTACGCGATCCGCCGCGGGCTCATCGAGCCCTAGCCCGTGGTCCGCGCGACGGCGCCGCGCGACGCCCGGCGCGGCGTTGCGGCATCCTTCGTCGTGGTGAGCGAGCAGCAGGAGCACCCCGAGAGCGCCGTTGCGGCGCAGGAGCAGACCCCGCCGGTGAACGAGCCCGAGGCCCCCGTGGCCCCGCCGGCCGCCCCGGCGCAGGAGCCCGAGCCCCAGCCCGAGCCGCAGGAGGCTCCGGCGCAGGAGGCGCCCGCCGCCGAGGTGCCGGCAAGTCCGGAGGCGCCCGCCGAGGTGGCCCCGCCCGCCGAGGGGCCCGCGACCCCGGAGGCCGCCGCCGAGGGGCCTGCGACCCCGGAGGCTCCCGCGGCCGAGGCGACCGTCGGCCCGAAGATCCTCGGCCGCGCCAAGGAGCGGACGCTGCCGGTCGTCAAGAAGCGCCTGCAGGAGAAGCCCAAGCGCGACCCGCTGCCGTGGCCCGAGCTGCGCGCCGCCGTCGCCGCCACGCGCGACACGCTGGAGATCTCCGAGCTCAAGGAGCTCTTCCGCCTCTTCCCCGAGAAGCTGCGCGAGGAGGTCACCGAGAACGTCCGTGGCTTCCAGAAGGGCGCGCGCCGCCCCGTCTCGCAGCACGCCGCCAAGCAGCTGGCCCGCGCCTCGCACACCGCGCGCCGGATGAAGCGCAACTCGCACCCCAGCGGCGAGGTCGGCGAGGCCATCGGCCAGGCCATGGCCGCCGAGATGATCGCGTCGCTGGAGCCGGAGAAGGCCGCCCAGGTCATCCTCCCCAAGCGCGACCTGATCGAGCGCGAGAACCGCCAGGCCCAGCGTCGCGCCCGCGACGAGGAGGACAAGGCCCGCGACGAGCAGCGCCGCAAGCGCCGCGACGACGCGCGCAGCTCGCGCCAGCAGACCTCGTTCGGCGAGTTCTCCGGGGCCAAGATCAAGGGCCTCGACGAGCTCGCCGCGCTGTTCGGCACCGAGGAGCCGGCGCCCCCGGCCGAGCCGGAGACGCCCGAGCCCGAAGCTCCCGAGACGCACGCCGTGGCCTCGGCCGCCGAGCCCGAGGCTCCCGCCATCACCGCGCCGTCGGTCGACAACCTCGATGAGCGGGTGCAGGAGCCCGACGCCCCCGAGCCCGACGCCCCCGAGCCCGACGCTTCCGCCCCCGCCGAGCCCGCCGCTCCGGCGCCGGACGGCGAGCAGTCCTGAGCGGACGCCCGCGGCCACGGGCGTCCTAGCATTGGCTCCGATGCCGCTTCGCGCCCGCCTCGCGCTGATGCTGACCGCGACGTTCGTGCTGCTCGCGGCGCTTGCGGTCGTGCTCTTCGCCGGCAGCGGGTCGCACGCCGGCGGCGCGGGCTTCGAAGGCAGCCTCCCGCCCCAGGGCATCCCACCCGCGGACTTCGCGCTGCGCGACCAGGACGGCAAGCTCACGCGCCTGGCCGACTACCGCGGCCAGCCCGTGATCCTCACGTTCATGTACTCGACGTGCCGCGACATCTGCCCGCTGACGGCCTACCAGATCCGCGGCGCGATGGACCAGATCGGCCACACGATCCCGACGCTGGCGATCTCCGTCGATCCCAAGAACGACACGCCGCTCAACGCCCGGCGCTTCGTCAACCGCACCGGCCTCACGGGCCGGATGCGGTTCCTCCTGGGCACCCAGCAGCAGCTCGCGCCGATCTGGAAGGCGTACGCCATCCGGCCGCAGGGCAAGGGCTTCGACCACTCGGCCTACGTGCTGGTCATCGACCGCCGGGGCGTGCGCCGCGTCTCCTGGCCGACCGACAAGCTGACGCCCGAAGGCCTGGCGCACGACCTGCGCCTCCTGGGCGCCTGAGCTACCTCGGGTCGCCGCTGACGCCGACGTCCGGCGCGTCGTCGGCCGGCTCGTCCTCGCCGCGCCGCCGGTCCTTCCAGCTCTGGAAGACCAGCGCGCCCACGACGATCAGCACCGGCGCCAGGTACAGCAGCCCGGCCAGCCAGTGGCCGGCGTGGGCCAGGATCAGCGCGGCGGTCATTGCTGCGCCGCCGCGGAGAGCAGCCACAGGCCGAGGCTCGTGAAGGCGACCATGACCGCCAGCATCCAGTATTGGGACCGCGTCGCGTCGCGCACCCGGGCGTAGAGCGCCAGCGCGCGGTCATGGGCGAGGGTCAGGCCGGCGACGTGCCCGAGGACCAGCGCGGCCACCTGGACGTACCAGATGCCCGTCGCGCTGATCCACGTGTAGTTGATGGTCGTCGAGGCGGTCCCCAGCAGGTCGGAGCCGTCGCCCAGCGGGTCGGAGGCCAGCGCGCCCAGCGCCTGGCCCTGGTAGGCCAGCAGCGAGAAGTAGTGCGCCACCACGTAGGCCAGCGCGATCGGGATCAGCGTGGGGGCGAACGCGCCGGCCAGCTCGCCGGCCGAGCGGTCGCGGCTGACGGTCCGCATGCCCAGGATGCCGAGGCGGTACAGCAGCCCGATCAGGCAGCACATCACGACGATCCCGACGGTCCCCGCCAGCTCCAGCGCGTGCTCGGCGTTGAAGCCGGCGCCCGTGAAGAAGTCCTGCAGGTGCGGCACGATGGAGTTCCACGTCGTGCCCTGGGAGAACCCGTCGAAGCTCGTGGTGCCGATCATCGTGCACAGCAGCGCGACCGTCCCGGCCACGGGCGTGAGCCGCGGGCAGCCGCCGAGCACCGGGCGCGTGTAGAGCGCGCGGTCGCGCCAGTGCAGCGGGGCGATCCGCGCGAACATCCCGAAGTAGACGCCGAACGCGTCTCCGCGCGTCGACCATGCCTGCACGCCGTAGAGGCTCATGCCGATCAGCTGCACCGCGACGTAGGCCAGCGCCATGACCGCGAGCTGCGAGGGATCGTCCTTGTTGGCGTACACCAACTCGACCCACGCGAAGATCAGCACGCCGATCACCGCCGGCCAGCGGCCGAGGCGGGCCGGATAGGCCAGCGGCTCCGGCGCCGCGTCGCCACCGAGGCGCCGCGCCGCCCAGCCCGTCGCCTTGCCGATGGCCAGCCACGGGTTGAACGCCCGGAACACGTCGCCGAAGACGGCGCTCACGAACGGGATCGCCACCCAGAAGTACACGTAGATGACCGTCGGCAGGATGTTGGCCGTCGCGGCCTGGGTGCCGGCGAACCCGGCATAGACGACGAAGGCGAAGGCCGCGACGCCGAGCGCGCCCGCCAGGACCTCGAGGGCGCGCGGGATCGCGAACCGGCGACGCTCGACGACCTGCTGCAGCCGCGGCGTCGACCACAGGACGGCGAGCCCGACGAAGGAGGCGACGAGGACGACCGCCGCGGCCCAGGCGAACAGCCAGCGCGGGATCGGCAGGTCCTGCTTGCCGACCAGGCCGTGCGCCGAGGCGGATGCGGGCAGCACCAGCGCCAGGACGCCGGCCCCCAGCGCCGCGCGGCGAGCGCGGCGCGCCAGCCGGTTCACGCGGGGTCGACCTCGATCTCGGCGATCTGGGTCGCGTGGCGCTCGAGCTCCACGACGAAGCGCCCCTCGATCTTGGCCGGGATCGTGAAGGTCACCGACCCGCCGGCCGCGACGTCCTTGTGGACGTCGTAGCCGTGGACGTGGATCTCGTCGGCCGTGTCGGACACGACCCTGAACCTGATGGTGTCGCCCTTGGTGAACTTGAGGCGCTGGACGCCGCCCTGCGGCTTGGCGCCGACGACCTTCACGACGGGGACGGTCGGCACGGGCACGTCGATCTGGCCGGACTGGGTCGTCGTGCCGGCCTCGGCGGTGGCCGTCGCGGCGGGCGCCGGCGCCCCGGCGTTGGTGCCGTCCTGCCGCTTGCTCGTGTCGCTGGACCCGCTGGCGATCACGAACGCGACGACGAGGACGACCAGGCCGCTGACGACGAGGGCGATGCGAGCGCGCGGGGTCATGGCGCACACCCTAGGAAACCGACGGGCCGGGGGTCGCACCCCCGGCCCGTCGCCTGCCGTCCGGCCGTGTGTCAGGCTCGGGCGATCAGCACTTGCCCAGCGTCTTGGTGACCGGGAAGGCCTGCCCCGACTCGTCGGTGAACGTCACCGTCATGTCGCGGTTGGCGTCCTTGCAGCCGGTCGACTCGATGTAGCCGACCTTCTTGCCCTTCTTCTTCTTGACGATGGTGTTGAGCTTCGCGTCGGCGTGGGTCACCGTGATGTCGAGGCCGACCTGGTGGCGCAGGACCTCGGGCACCGTGAACTCCAGGCCGGCGAAGTCGCCCTTGGTGACGTAGGTCATGTCGATGGCCTGGCGCAGCGCCACGGGGCACGTCGCCAGCTCGGAGGACACGAACAGCGTGGCGTGGCCCTTGCCGCCGTTGTAGAGCTCCAGCGACGCCTTGCAGGCCGAGGCCGTCGACACGGGCTGCCCCGCGCTGCCGATCAGGGCGTCGAGCTTGCCGCTGCCCATCTTCGCGCCGGCCGGGCAGACGCTCGGGTCCGGCGTGGTCAGCGCGTTGATCTTGTCGGCCGAGCAGCCGGGGATCAGCGTGGTGTTCAGCCGGCCGCCCTCGTACATGATCGAGTAGGTCTGCACCGGCGGCGTCTGGTTGCCCGACGGGTCGGAGACCGTGAAGCTGAACGTCAGGCCGCCGGGCTTGGGCTTCTTCTTGCTGCCGCCGTGGACCGAGACGGTTCCGCCGACGTCGTAGGTGGTGGTCTGGGCGACGGCGATGACCGCCATGCCGAGAACCGCGATCGCGGTCGCGATCAGTAGTCGAGTGATGCGCACTGGCCTTCTCCTCCTGGGTGATGCGGGACGCCGCCACCCTCCCCGACCGGGGAACGCGGTGTCCCTACGACATCCGTCCAGTGCGCCGCCGGATGTGCGTTGCCCGCAACGACGGAGGGGCGGGCCAGATGGCCCGCCCCTCCGGGGACAGCAACTACAAGACGCGGTGAAGCGTCAGATCAGCACTTGCCTGCGCTGGACTCGGCGGTGCTCGTGGTGCCGTCCTCAGCGGTGAAGGTGACCTTCACCTTGCGGGTGCCCTTGCAGCCCGTGGAGGTGAAGACGCCCTTCGTGCCGCTGCCCTTGGCGATCGTCGAGCCGACGCTCGTGATGCCGGAGTCGAGGCCGGCGACCGGGTGCAGCAGGGTCGGCGGAACCGTGAAGGTCAGCGAGCCGCCGGTGGCGTCCGTGCTGAGCTTCGCGTCGATCGCCTGGTTGATCTGCGCGATGCAGTCCGGCGGGGTGCCGTGCAGGAAGAGGGCCAGGCTCTTCGGGCCGCCCGCGTAGATGTCGAGCTTCAGGTTGCACTTGGCGTTCGGGTCCACCGGGCCGCCGGCGGCGCCGACGAACGCGTTGACCAGACCGGTGCCGACGTGCGTGGCCGCGCTGCAGCCGGAGTCCGAAGCGGCGGCGTTGATCGTCGCGGCCGAGCAGTACTTGCCCTTCGCCACGCCCTTGGTGTTGTACTTGAGGCCGTCGAAGTGGATCTTGTACGTCTGGACCGGCGACGTCAGCGTGTTGTCGGGCGTGGTGATCTTGTAGTTGAAGACGACGCCGACGTGCTTCGGCTTCTTCTTCGTGCCGCCACTGGCGATCTTGCCGGTGACGCTGTAGACGTTGCTGCTCGTCTGGGCCAGCGCGACAGCAGCGCAACACAGCAGTGCGGCGACCGAAATCGCCATGAGTGAGACCTTACGCAAAGCTTCTCCTCCAAGAGATGCGGGACGGGGTGCGCAGCTTATCCAGAACCCCGGAACCGCAAGAGTTGCGGTGGCCGTGAAGAAACTTAGAGCGTCCTTCGGCGCTCCGGGCTCACGGACGCTGCTGCTACCGTCGCCCGCCTCGTGCGCGTGCCCACCGACACCATCGCGGCCCCGATGTTCCCGGCGGCCCTGAAGTGGCTGAACGTCGCCTCGCTGCGGATGGACAAGCAGCATGGCCGCCCGGTGCTGCTGGAGTTCTTCGATTTCTGCCGGCCCGCCTCGCTGCGCACCCTGCCCTACCTCCAGGCCTGGCACGAACGCTACGCCGAGGCCGGCCTGCGCGTCATCTCGGTCCACGCGCCCGGCTTCGCGCCCGCGCGCGACGAGGACGCGCTCGCCGCGGCCGTGCAGCGGCTGGGCATCGAGCATCCTGTCCTGCTGGACACCGACCTCGTCCTGTGGAAGATCTACGAGAACCAGGGCTGGCCGGCGCGCTACCTCTTCGACCCGGAGCTGCGCCTGTTCGAGGTGCACTTCGGCGAGGGCGCCTACCACGAGACCGAGGCCGCCATCCAGGAGTTGCTCGGGATCGAGGCCGATCCGGTCGCGCCGATCCATCCCGAGGACGATCCCGAGGCGCAGATCGTCGTGCCGACGCCCGACCAGGAGGGCCCGTACTCCGGGCCCTACGAGGCCGGCGCGGTGTGGGCCGTGCTCGAGGGCCGCGGGACGATCACCGTCAACGGCGCGCAGCGACCGGTGGACTTCACCGGCGCGCACCTGCTCGTCGACCACGGCCGCCACGAGGCCGCGGTGCTCGAGCTCGAGGTCGGCGACGGCGTCACGTGCCACGCGGTCTGCTTCACCCCGGGCCTCGCGGCCTAGCTCGTCGTCTCCCCCGCTGCTTCGTCGGGCGTCTCGTCCTCCGCCCGGTCCTCGGGCGCCTCGTCGCCCAGCAGGCGCAGGAGCTGCGGCGCGCCGCGATCCTCGACCAGGATCGCCCCGCCGGGCCAGTAGGGACTGCTTGCGCCGTCGGCGCTCGTGAAGGCCGGCTCGCGCACCCAGCTGCCCGAGTTGTGCAGCCAGGCGCCGCTCTCGGTGCGCCACTCGGTG
>DASYLT010000165.1:0-16583 GCA_036009425.1 Baekduia sp.
CTGGCGATCTACGAGGTGGACTTCGACCGCCGCGCGCTGGTGCCGGTGTTCGCCGAGGGGCTGTTCGTCGAGGAGACGATGGCCGACGCGCCCAAGCTCGACGACTCGATCACCGGCAAGGTCGTCACGTCGCGCCAGCTCGTGCACCTCGAGCCCGGCCACCCGTGGTTCGGCCGCTACATCATCGACGGCACGCCCCAGGACCTCGAGGCGATCGTCTTCTGCCCGCTGATCGTCGCGGGCCGCGTGATCGGCACCCTCAACGTGTGGCGCGAGGACTCAGCGCCCGGCTTCGAGGGGACGGTCCCGACCTTCTCGCCGGAGGAGGCGCAGCTCATCAAGCGCTTCGCGATGCTCGCGGCGCTGGCCTATGACAACGCCCGCCGCCGCGAGCTGCTCTCCGAGCAGGCCCGGACCGACGAGCTGACCGGGCTGTTCAACCGCCGCCACTTCCACGAGCGGCTCGCCGCCGAACTGGCGCGCGCGCAGCGCGACGAGGCGCCGGTCGGCCTCGTGCTGCTCGACGTCGACGACTTCAAGCGCGTTAACGACGTATACGGCCACCCGGTCGGCGACCAGGTCCTGGTCGCCTTCGCCGACGTGCTCGGCGCCCACGTGCGCGCCGGCGACGTCGTCTGCCGCACCGGCGGCGAGGAGTTCGCAGTCATCCTGCCCAACGCCGACGAGGCGGAGGCCCTGCGGTGCGCCGCTCGGCTGGTCGATGCCGTCCGCGGCGCGAGCTGGACCGTCGCCGGGCCGATCACCGCGTCGGCCGGCGTGGCCGTCGCCCCCGACGACGCCGCCACCGTCGCCGCGCTCTTCAAGGCGGCCGACGAGTGCCTGCTGACCGCCAAGGCGCAGGGCAAGGATCGCGTCGTGCAGGACGCGCAGCCGCGGCACATCTGAGCCGGTGCTGGACGGCGTCGGCGCCTCGCGACATGATCGCGCCATGAACGGTCCGTCCACAGGGACGCTGACGCTGACCGAGCGGCAGTTGGCCGCCGCGCTCGGGACGCTGGCCGAGGCCGTGACGGTGCAGGGCGCCGACGGACGGATGCGGTTCGCCAACCGCGCCGCGCTGGACCTGCTCGGGTTCGCCACGCTCGAGGACTTCCTGGCGGCCGACCCGCGGTCGCTGCTGGAGCGCTACCGGCAGTACCGGCCCGACGGCAGCCCGTTGCCGCTCGACGAGCTCCCGGGCCGGCGCGTGCTGAGCGGCGAGGACCCCGAGCCGCTGCTGGTGCGCTGGGTGGACCCGGGCGCCGGCGGGCTGCGCTGGGCGCTGGTGAAGGCGTCGCCGCTGCTCGACGACGACGGGACCCTCGTCGGCGCCGTCAACGTGATCGAGGACGTCACCGACGCGACCGACGCCGCGCTCAGCCGCCGCGTCCTCGACGAGGCGGCGCGGACCCTGGCCTCGTCGCTGGACTACGCGCAGACGCTCCAGCACGTCGCGCGCCTCGCCGTCCCGGCGCTGGCGGACTGGTGCGGCGTCGACGTGCTCGACGCCCGCGGAGCGATCCAGCAGGTCGCCGTCGCCCACGTCGAGCCCGAGAAGGTCCGCTTCGCCCGCGAGTTCCGCAAGCGCTACCCGGTGTCCGTCGACGACCCCGACGGCCCGGCGGCGGTGATCCGCGACGGTGCCACGAGCCTGACCGAGGCCATCACCGACGAGCTGCTCGTCGCCGTCGCGCACGACGATGAGCATCTCGTGCTGCTGCGCGAGCTGGGCCTGCGCTCGGCGCTCGTCGTCCCGCTGGAGGCCAGCGGGCGCGTCATCGGGGCGCTGACGCTGGTGCTCACCGACGAGACACGGCGCTTCACGGCTGCCGACGTCGCGCTGGCCGAGGAGCTGGGACGCCGTGCCGGCTCCGCCGTCCACAACGCCCGGCTCTACACCGAGCGCGGCGAGATCGCCCGCGTGCTGCAGGCCAGCATGCTGCCGCAGCACCTCTCGCAACCGCCGGGGTGGCGGACGGCGCTGCGCCATCGCGCCCAGGGCGACGTCAACGAGGTCGGTGGCGACCTGTATGACATCCGCGATGTCGGCGACGGGCGCTGGCTCGTCCTGGTCGGCGACGTCGTGGGCAAGGGAGCGAGCGCGGCGGCGCTGACGCCGCGGGTGCGCCACACGATCGCCACCGCCACGGCGCTCACCGGTGATCCCCGTGACGGCATGCGCCTGCTGGACCAGGCGATGGAGGCCGAGCCCGAGCCCGAGCGCGTGCTGTGCACCGCGGCCGCGGTCGTCCTGAGCGAGGACGACGGAGGCGCGGCGACGGCGCGCATCGTCTGCGCCGGCCATCCCGCGCCGGTGCTGGTCCGCGATGGGTCGGCCCGGTCGACGGGGCCGATGGGACGGATGCTCGGGCTGCCGGAGGCCGGCGGCGGGCGCGCTCACGAGGACCTGGCGCTGCGCTCCGGCGACGCGCTCGTGCTCTTCACCGACGGCATCACCGAGGCCGCCACCGGCGATCAGCGCTTCGGCACCGAGCGGCTCTGCGCGGCGCTGGAGGGAGCCGGGGCCGGCGCCGACGCGCAGGCGCTCGTCGATGCGGTGCGCGACGCGCTGATCGACTTCTGCGGCGGCGAGCTGCAGGACGACGCGCTGCTGCTCGCGGTCCAGCGGATCTGAGGAAGAGGGCTCCGGTCCCGGCGCTTTCAGGCGTCGGCGATCGCCTGCGGCCCACTGCGGATGCGCGCCCGGGCCTCGTCGGGGTCCATGCCGACCGAGCGCAGCAGGTCGACGGCCGCCGAGCGCACCTGGCCGACGATGACGCTCACCGACAGGTTGGTGGTCTGCTCCAGCACGGCGCTGGCGTGGCGCGCCGCGCGCACGGCCGGCTCGATGACCGCACCGGAGCGCTGCGGGTCGTCCAGCCACGGCTCGAGGCTCTGCACCGCCTCGCGCAGCTCGCGGATCGCCTCGGCGACCTCCGGCGGCACGCGGTCGCCGACCTCGATGGCCCGCACCGCCGCCCGGGCCAGGACCCGCACGTTGCGCACGGCGAGGTCGATCTGGCCGCCGGCCTCGCTGTAGATCGCCAGCGGCCCGCGGTCGGAGCGGCGCTGCGGCGCGGCGGCCGCCGTCTCACGCCCGATGGTCAGCGACTCCAGGAACCGCTGGGTGTAGGCGTCGATGTCGCGGACGCGGCGCAGGGCGGCGAACGCCTTCTCGCGGTCGCGCTCGTCCAGCGCGGTGGCGATGTCGTCCAGCGCGCCGGCCAGCTCGCGCAGCACCGGGTCGGCCTCCCGCCGGACCAGCGCCACCGGGTCGATCGGCGCCACGATGAAGTTGAGGATCAACGCCACGCCGCACCCGATGAGCGCATCGGCGGCGCGGGTGAACGAGAGGCCGTTGGTCGGCGGCTGCAGCGTGACGACGAGGATCGCCGAGACCGCGGCCTGGGTGACCAGCAGGGGACCGCCGCCGAGGAAGACCGCCAGCGACGTCGCGAGGAAGACGATGCCGATGAGCTGCGCCGTTCCCGAACCCACCTCGAGCACCAGGACGTCGGCCAGCGCGATGCCGAGCGGCACGCCGATCGAGAGCTCGATCGCGCGGTTCAGGCGCGAGCCCACGGTCAGCCCGAGCGTGATGATGGCCGCCACCGGAGCGAAGAACGCGCCCTTGTCGCCGACGGCCTTGGTGGCGAGCAGCCAGGCGATGCCGGCGGCGAGCGCGCCCATGAGCAGTGTCGGGGCGAGCCTGCGCAGCCGGGCCACGCGGGCGCGGAAGTCGACGCGCGATCGCTCGGCCGCGTCCTCGATGAACAGCCGTGAGCGCAAGGGAGGTTCCTACCCTAGGGAAGGCCTCATCCCACTCGGCGGCCCGGATCCGTGGTCTGCAGCGGCGAGGTTCCCGCCCCTCTTTGGAGGACTCCGCGGCCGGGGCGTCGAAAGACCGGTCGCCCATGAAGAGGACGTCCGCGACGATCACGGCCCCGCCCCACGAGGCGCGCGGCCACCAGACCCTTTCCGCCTACATCCAGGCGCGATTCGACGAGTTCTCGCGCTCCCAGAAGGACGTCGCGCAGTACATCGTCGATCACTTGGATGAGGTGGCGTTCCAGACCGCCGAGGAGCTTGCGCGCCGCGCGAACACTTCGAGCTCGACCGTCGTGCGGTTCTCGCAGGCGCTCGGGTTCGAGGGGTTCCCCGAGCTGCAGCACTCCGCGAGGGAGGAGTACCGCCGCAAGGTCGCGGCCGGTGCGGCCGGGGCTCCGGCCGGCACCAGCTCGCCCGAGCCGCTGTTCTCGCTCGACCAGAACGAGTTCGAGACGGCGATCGCCGCCGACTTCCAGAACGTCGAGGAGACCGCGCGCCGTGTCTCGCGCTCCGACGTGGAGGCCGCGATCGACGCGATCGTCGCCGCCGACCGCGTCCTGGTGTGCGGGACCGATCAGATGGCGTTCTTCGCCAGCTACATGCGCCACCTGCTCATGCTCCTGGACCTGCGGGCCGAGATCGTCGCCAGCCCCTCGCAGGAGGCGCTCAGCCGCCTCGGCCGCATCGACGAGGGCACGCTGGTCATCGGCCTGTCGGCCGGCCGCCCGCATCCTCTGGTGGTCCGGGCGATGAAGCTCGCCCGCCACCGCAAGGCGCCGACGCTGGCCGTGGTCGACGCGACGCTGTCGGAGGTCGCCAAGCTCGCGCAGATCAAGTTGTACTACTCGAGCAACTCACCGGCCTACGTCCGCTCGCACACGGCATTGCTCTCCACGATCCAGGCGCTGGCCTACGGGGTCTACAGCCGCGATGCCGATCAGTACGCCGATCGGATCAAGGCCTTCCGCTTGAAGTAGCCGTTTCGGCGCGGCCGATCCGGGCGTTCGACGCCTATCATGGGTCGCGTATGCGAGACGAAGCAACGTTCCGGGTCAAGGCCGGTCTGGCCGAGATGCTCAAGGGCGGCGTCATCATGGACGTCGTCGATGCGGCGCAGGCGAAGATCGCCGAGGACGCCGGCGCTGCGGCGGTGATGGCGCTCGAGCGGGTGCCGTCCGACATCCGCCGTGACGGCGGTGTCGCGCGCATGAGCGACCCGGCGATGATCAAGGGCATCCAGGAGGCCGTGACCATCCCGGTGATGGCCAAGGCGCGCATCGGCCACTTCGCCGAGGCGCAGGTCCTGCAGGCGCTCGAGGTCGACTACATCGACGAGTCCGAGGTCCTGACCCCGGCCGACGAGGCCAACCACATCGACAAGTGGGCGTTCGACGTCCCGTTCGTCTGCGGCGCCACGAACCTCGGCGAGGCGCTGCGGCGCATCGGCGAGGGCGCCGCGATGATCCGCTCCAAGGGCGAGGCCGGCACCGGGGACATCGTCGAGGCCGTGCGCCACATGCGCTCGATCCGCGGCGAGATCCGGCGGCTTTCGACGCTGGACGAGGACGAGCTCTTCGTCGCGGCCAAGGACCTGCAGGCGCCGTACGACATCGTCCGCGACGTCGCGCGCGCCGGCAAGCTGCCCGTGCCGCTCTTCAGCGCCGGCGGCATCGCCACCCCGGCCGACGCGTCGCTGATGATGCAGCTGGGTGCCGAGTCGGTGTTCGTCGGCTCCGGCATCTTCAAGTCGTCCAACCCGGAGGCGATGGCCCGCGCGGTCGTCGAGGCCACCACGCACTTCGGCGACCCTGAGCGCGTCGCCGCCGCGTCCGAGGGCCTGGGCGACGCGATGCAGTCGCTCGAGGTGCGCAAGCTCGACGCCTCGCAAGTGCTCGCCAACCGCGGCTGGTAGGTGGGCGACGCCCGAGTGAGCGGGACTCCGCTGGTCGGCGTCCTGGCGCTCCAGGGCGGCTTCGACGCGCACATGCGGATGCTGCGAGACCTCGGGGCCGAGGTGCGCGAGGTCCGCGTGCCCGCCGACCTCGAGGGACTCGACGGCCTCGTGCTGCCCGGCGGCGAGTCCACGACGATGACGCTCGGCATCGCTCGCGAAGGGCTGGCCGAGCCGCTGTCGGAGCTCGTGCGCTCCGGCGCGCCGGTGCTCGGGACGTGCGCCGGCTTGATCATGCTCGACCGCGAGCACCTCGGCCTCATGGACATCACCGCGCGCCGCAACGCCTTCGGCCGCCAGCTGCACTCCTTCGAGACCGACCTGGACTTCCCCGACCTCGATGAGCCGGTGCACGCCGTGTTCATCCGGGCGCCATGGATCGACGAGCATGGTCCGGGCGTCGAGGTGCTGGCCTCCGTCGATGGCCACCCGGTCGCTGCGCGTGAGGGAGCGATCACGGTGGTTGCGTTTCACCCGGAGCTGAGCGGCGAGCATCGGCTGCACGCGCAGTTCCTCGAGCGGGTGCGGGCGCGGGGGTCGGCGCGGGCCTGAGGGGCGTGGCGCTCAGCGCACCCGCAACGCGTCCACGATCAGCTCGCCGTACCGCGACCACACGGCCGGGTCGTGCTCGTGTGACTCGCGCAGCACATGGGCGATGCCGGTGAAGAGCACGCGGAGGTCGACGGCGGTCGCGTCGTCGCGCAGCGCGCCCGCGTCGCGGGCGCGGTCGAGCAGCGCATCGAGCGCTGCGTGGGTCGTGGCCCGTGCGGCGTCGAGTTCGGGCAGGTGGATGTCGGCGGCCATGCTGCCGGCCACCGCGCAGTCGCTCGCCTGGCGCTCGGCGATCGCCAGGATCACGCGCTCGAACGCGGCCGCGGGGTCGTCGTCGGTGAGCCCCTGGGTCGCCAGCGTCGTGATCCAGTCCAGCCGCTCGGTCGCGACGGCCGCGACCAGGTGCTCCTTGGACGGGAAGCTGCGGTAGACGGTCGCCTTGCCGACGCCGGCCCGCTCGGCGATCTCGGGGATCCCCGCCTCCATGCCCTTGTCGGCGAACACCGCGGCCGCGGCACGGATCACGCGCTCGCGGTTGCGGCGCGCGTCGGCGCGCTGGGGGCGGGTCTGGGTCGTCGTCTCGGCGGCGAGTGCCATGTCTAGGCCTCCGTGGTCGCGTAGGCCGGCTCGCCGAGCGGTGCCGCAGCGGCGATCTCGGAACCGACGGGCAGGTGACCGTGGCTGGTTCGGGGGATGGCGACCGCGGCGACCCCGGCGATCAAGGCGACGACGCCGCTGATCACGAACGCGGCGGTGTAGCCGCTGTCGCTGGGCAGGCCGGTCGAGCCGAGCACGCTGCCGGCCAGGATCGCGGCGGTGACCTGCGAGCCCAGCGACGAGCCGACCGAACGCACGACGGCGTTGAACCCGGTCGCCTGCCCGGTCTGGTGACGGGGGACCGCATCGACGATCAGGTTCGGCATCGCGGCGTAGGCCAGGCCGACGCCGATCGACGTGATGGTGTTGAACACCAGGATCTCGGCGACCGATCCGTGCATGAAGCCCATGAGGACCATGCCGGCGCCGGTGGTGAGCCCGCCGAGCGTCAGCGGCACCTTGTTGCCGAGCTTCGCCCCGAGGATCCCCGAGATCGGGCCGACGAACAGCATCGCCAGCGCCGACGGGAGCATCAGGACGCCCGCGGCGGTCGCCGAGAGGCCGAACCCGTAGCCGGTGGACTTCGCGGCCTCGGCCAGCTGCGGGATCAGGATGTAGGACCCGAACATGCCGAAGCCCACGAACAGCGTGGCGATGTTGGTCATCAGGACCGGCGGCGAGGCGAGCACGGTGACGTCGGCCAGCGGCTCGCGCGTCTTGCGCTGCAGCTGCACCCACCCGGCCAGCACGGCCAGCCCGGCGGCGAGCAGCAGCAGCGTCTTCGGCGCGCCCCAGCCCCAGGTGTTGGCCCGTGAGATCGCGACCATCGGCAGCACGAGCCCGACGCCGAGCACGGCGGCGCCGCGCAGATCGACCTTGCCCGGCGTGCGGTCCGGCGACTCCGGGATGTAGAGGAAGATCGCCACGGCGGCGGCCGCCGACATCACGGCGCTCAGCCAGAAGATCCAGTGGTAGGAGGCGTGGTCGACCAGCAGGCCGCCGATGACCAGGCCGAGTCCGCCGCCGATGCCCAGCGTGGCGGAGATGAGGCCGATGCTCTGGCCGACGCGTTCACGCGGGAACTCGTCGCGGATGATGCCGAAGCAGAGCGGGAAGATGCCGCCGCCGACGCCCTGCAGGACGCGGCCGAGGACGACGGTCTCCAGCGAGTTGCCGAGGCCCGCGACGATCGAGCCGACGACGAAGGCGCCGAGCGAGAGCACCAACATGCGGCGCTTGCCGAACATGTCACCGAGCCGGCCGAAGAGCGGGGTGAAGATCGCCGCGGCGATCAGGTAGCCGGTGAGCGTCCACGCGACGCCGGACGAGTCGGTGTGGAGCTGGGTCTTGAGGTCCCCGAGTGCGGGGATGAGCGTCGTCTGTGCGAGCGCGAAAGCGAGGGCGGCAGTGCTCAGGATGAGCAGGCTGCGCATCGGGTTTGGACGGGCGGGGGGAGAGAGATGGGGCATAAATGGACCTGGAGGTCCGTATACCATAGCGAACCGGACCCCCGAGTCCGGTTAGCGTCCCTGTCCAAAGACCCGGAAACGGGTCTAGGGCGTGGCGGTGCTGGCGCCCGGCGTGGTGGCGGCGCCCGGCGTGCCCGTGCCCGTCGTCGTCCCGGCCGTGCCCGTCGTCGTCCCGGCCGTGCCCGGCGTGACCGCCGTGCCCGGCGGCGTCGCCGGTGCCTTGACCTTGACCGGCAGCGGCGTGAGCACCGGCGCCTGGACGCGCGGCGCGCTCGTGCGCTCCACGGGCGGCGTCGGGTCGTTGCCGCCGAAGACGCCGGCGAGCGCCAGGGCGCCGGCGATGCACGCGGCGACCATGAGCACCGGCAGCGCGATCGCGAGCGGCCGTGGCCGGCTGCGACGCGTGTGCCCGCCTTCCAGCAGTGACGCGGCCCCGGACGGCACGACGAAGGCGCCCTCGTGCTCGGCGGCGGCGGCCTCGGGCAGCTCGTCCCACTCGACGGTCTCGCCGAGGTCGACCGCGTCGTGCTCGCCGGTGGCGTAGAAGACCGGGCCGTCGGGGAGCGGCGGCGCGCCGTCGGGTAGCGGCTCCGCCGCCAGGGCGACCGGGTCGAGCTCGGCGGCGGGATCGTCGACGTGCTCGACCTCGACGAGGTCGGCCATGGCCTCGGCCTCCGGCACGACCTCCGGCACGACCTCGATCGGCACCTCGTCGTCGAGATCGGGAAGGTGCCCGAACGCGCCGTCCATCGCCACGCCGGCGGGCGCGTCGGCGGGGGGCGCCGGCGCGGTGCCGACCCCGTGCTCGGAGACGGCCTCCAGCGCGGCGAGGAGGACGCCCGTCGTGTCGGAGCCCAGCGTCTCGATCGCCGGGTCCTGATAGGCCAGCTCGGCGCGGCGGAAGATCTCGGCCAGCGCGTTGCAGCGCTCGCAGCGCTCGAGGTGACGGCCGAGCCGGTCGACGTCGGCGTCGCCCAGCGCGCCGTTGGCGCGCGCGGCCAGCATCGTCGGCACGTGCTCGCAGGTCTGGGTGCCGCGGCTGCGCAGCCGGCCGTGGGGCGGTGGGCCGGACGGCTGGCGGGCCATCGACGCCGCGGCGTGGCGGGTCGCGCCGCGCAGCAGCGCCTCGGGGTCGAGCCCGCCGAGCGTCTGGGCGTCGCGCACCGCGGCGCGGAAGCGCGCGAACGCCTCGGCGGCGGCACGTTCGGCGGCCTGCGGGCCACACACCTGCGTGCAGAAGGCGACCACGGCCGGGCCGCGGCGATCCACGAGCGCCTGCAGCGCAGCACGGTCTCCCGCGCGCACACCCTCCGGCGTCACGCCCGGGGCGTTGGACGAGCCATCCATCGAGCCGGAGCCTAGACGGCCCTCCAGCGGCATGTAGTCCAGTCCCTCGGTCACAGCCATCCCTTGTCCTCCGCTACTCGTACTGCTTCGGCCCGGGAGTGGGCCCCCAGCTTCTGCATTGCACTCGACGGGACGTCGCGTCGTGGGTGCAGTCCGCGCTCACAGCGACATGGTGGCGGTCGGAGGCCGTTTCGTCAGCCCGGCTACGACGACCGTCCAGCGCGCGCATACCGGGAAATGGGCGGGGGAGGGGCACCCGCACATCGTCGCGCGGGCCCCGGCGGCGCGGTAGTGGCGCGCCGATCCCGGCTTGGGCGTGACATCGGTCATGCCCGCGTCGCCTCGGCGGGGGCCGGACGCTCAGGGCAGCCGCGCGGCGCTGCGCACGACCGAGCGGATCGGGGCGATCGGCACGGCCGGCCCGGTGCCACCGGGCCGGGCGGTCCACACGGCGACCGGTTGCCCGGCGCGAGGGTCGGCGCCGAGAGCGACCTCGTGGACGGCCTCGGCGGGGCTGACGTCCTCGACGGCGCCGAACGCCGGTGCGGGGAGGCCGGGATCGAGGCTGGCGGCGCGGGCGATCCCGTCGCCGTCCTGGCCGTCGACCGGCTGGACCCAGGCGACGGTGATGCCGCCGACCGCTGAGAACGCGACCGACGCGCCGCGGGCGCCCGACTGCGCTGCCGCGGCGTACTCGACCGGGCCGAACGCGCTGCCGCCTTGCGTGCGGTGCAGGGCCGGACGCGGGCCGTCGGGCGTCGTCTCGACGTCGGCGACCGCCCAGCCGCCGGAGGTCTGGGTCAGCGCGGGCGCGCTCGCACCGTCGGTCACGAGCGTCTGGGCCGTGGTGAACGCGGAGCGCCCGACCAGCAGCGCCGTCGCCTCCAGCGCCGTGCGGCCGGGGACGCCCTCGCGGGTGAGCTGGTGGCGGCGCCAGACCACACGGACCTGCCCGCGCTGGTCGACGCCGGAGGTCAGCTGCCACCGCGTGGCGCCGTCGGCGCGCGCGAGGCGCTGCAGCGCGCCCCAGCCGTGGCCGGCACGCCGCACGCGGGCGAGCAGGTCACCGCCGCGGACGAACGCGACGAGCTCGTCGCCGCGGGCGCCGATCGCTGCGGTCAGGACGTCGGCGCGGCCGCGGCCCGAGAGCGTGAACGGCGCGCCGAAGCGGCCGTGGGCGCGCTCGATGGCGCGGACGACGCGACGCACGGCACCGCTCGAGGTGCGGGTGACCTCGATCCACGCGATGAGCGCACGGGGCCCGGCGGCGGCCAGCTGCGGGCGTCCGAGGACGGGTGCGGTGACCAGCGTCCGCGCGCTCCCGAACCCGCCCGACGAGGAGCCGAAGGCGACCTTCAGGCGCTGGAGCGTCGCGCCGGTCGGGCCGGAGCGGCCGGGCAGGCCCCGCAGCGCGACGGCCAGCGTCTGCCGGGTGGCGTAGGGCGCGACGGCGATCAGCCCGGCGGGCGCAGCGCGCTCCGCCGTGAACGCGGAGGTCGCCGGCGGGCGCGCGGCGGCGGCGGCGCCGCCGCGGGCGTCGGTGCCGACGTCGTCCTGCCACGGCCACGCGGCGATCAGCGATCCGTCGCCGGCGGTGGCGAGGCTGAGCGGGCCGGCGAAGGTGTGCGGGGCCGAGACGGTCTGGGGCGCCGACCACGTCGCGGCCCGGGCGCCGGCGGGGGCCAGGAGGACCAGCAGGACGGCGAGGGGGAGCAGGGAGCGGCGCATGTGCATCAAGAACGTCGGTCACACCGAGGAGGTTGCGGGGACGGCTCGCGGGCGGACCGCCGTCATACTTCAGGCATGCGGATCGCGCGTGGAGCCGACGAGCGGACCGGCGTCGCCGAGGGCCGCGCCGAGCAGGCCGTCGTGTGCTGCTGGAATGGCACGGGGGCGTCCATCGGCGCCATCGAGGCGCGCTGAGCGCGCCGGTCCTCATCGACGCCCGCGCGGCGGCGCGGCCGGAGCTCGGCGGGGTGGAGCGCTGGGCGCGCGAGCTGACCGCGCGGCTGCCGGCGCTCGCTCCGGGCCGCTATGCCGTGGCGCGCCCGCCGGCGGCGCTGGCGCACCGCGCCGGGCACGCCTGGGAGCAGGTCGTGCTGCCCGCGCGGGCCGCCGGCCGCGGGACCCAGGCGATCCTCTGCCCGGCCAACCTGGCGCCGCTGGCCAGCCGCCGGACGGTCGTCGTGCTGCACGACGTCGCGCCGCTGCGCGAGCCCGGCTGGTACTCCACGCTCTACGTCCGCTGGCAGCGCGCGATGCTGCCGCGGATCGCCGCGCGCGCCCGGCTGATCGTCACGCCCTCGGCCTTCTCGCGCGACGAGGTGGTCGAGCTGCTGGGCGTCAGTCCCGACCGGGTCGCCGTCGTGCCCGGCGGCGTCGACGAGCGGTTCACGCCCGGCGCCGACGCGGCCGGCGCGCGTGCCGCGCTCGGCCTCGACGGGCGCCCGTACGTCCTGACCGTCGCCAGCCGCACCGCGCGCAAGAACCTCGGCGCTCTGGATCTGGCGACGCGCCGCCTGGCCGCCCGCGGCGTGGACCTGGTCGCCGCCGGCGGCGACCGGCCGCAGTTCCGCACCGAGGCCGACACCGCCGGCGTGCGGGCGCTCGGCCACGTCGACGACGCGCTGCTGCCCGGCCTCTACGCGGGGGCCGCGGCGTTCGTGTTGCCATCGCTCTACGAGGGCTTCGGGCTCACGGCGCTCGAGGCGCTGGCGGCCGGCGTGCCGGTCGTCGCCGGCGCTCGCGGGGCGCTGCCCGAGGTCTGCGGCGACGCTGCGCAGCTGGTCGACCCGACCGACCCCGACGCACTCGCCGACGCGCTGGAGCGGGCCATCGACGATCCGGCGCCCTACCGCGCGGCGGGCCCGCCGCAGGCCGCGCCGCTGACCTGGGACGCCACCGCGCGGGCCATTGACGCGCTCATGACCGAGGTGCTGGCGTGAGCGCCGGTCACGTGCTCACCGTCCAGGTCGGTCGGCCGTCCGACGTGCGCTGGCGGGGCCGGAAGGTCCCGTCGAGCATCGTCAAGGCCGGCGTCGACGGCCGGGTCGCGTTGGGGGTCGAGAACCTCGACGGAGATCAGCAGGCCGACCTGACCGTGCACGGTGGTCCCGACAAGGCGGTCTGCTGCTACCCGTCCGAGCACCTGCCCTCGTGGGCGGCGTTCCTGGAGCGGGCCGAGCTGCCGCACGGGGCGTTCGGGGAGAACCTGACGCTGGCCGGGATGACCGAGGACACGGTGCACATCGGCGACACCTACACCTTGGGAACGGCGACCGTGCAGATCAGCCAGCCGCGCGGTCCGTGCTTCAAGCTGGCCGCGCGCTGGAACGCGCGGACGCTGCCGGCCGAGATGGCCTTCAGCCTGAAGTCCGGGTTCTACTTCCGCGTCCTGGAGACCGGCGACGTGGGCGCCGGCGATGCGCTCGAGCTCGTCGCGCGCGCCAGCGACGTCACGGTCGCCGAGGTCATGCGCGTCACCTACCGCGACCGCCACGACCCCTCGGCACTGGCGGCGGTCGTCGCCGTGCCCGAGCTGGCTGAGCAGTGGCGCGCGGCCCTCGCGACGCTCGTGGCGCGCAACGCGCTCCCGCTGCGCGATCCGGTCGACGACGACGACTAGCAGCCCGGTGGTGCCCGTCCGTCCGTCCGGCCGCCCGCTCGCGCGGTCAGACGCGCTTGGCGAAGAACACGCGGTGGAACCCCGCGACGAAGGCGCGCCCCGTCTCGGCGAAGCCCAGCCGGGGGTACATCGCGAGGTTGTCGGCCATCGCCGCGTTGGTGTGCAGCCGTACCTCCGCCAGCCCGCGGCGGCGCGCCTCGTCCTCGGCGAACGCCATCAGCGCCCGGCCCTGGCCCGCGCCCTGGTGCGCTGGGGCCACGGCGACGTTGTGCACGACGAGGTGGTCGGGCTCCTCGATCAGCACGACGCTGGACGCGAGCGTGCCGTTGTCGGCGTCGCAGACGTACTGCTCGCCGCGGGCGACGTGCCCGGCGTGGTCGGCGTCCATCGGCGCGGGCCGCCGGCCGACCGCCTCGACGTGGCGGGCGAACGCCGACTCGACCAGCGCCGCGACCGCCGCGACGTCCTGCGGTCCCGCCTGCCTCATCGCGCCGGGGCGAAGCGGACCACGCCGCCGTCGTCGTCCTCGACCTCGACGACCTCTCCGCGCTCCAGCAGCAGGTCGACGTGCCCCAGGACCTCCGAGAGCGTGAGGTAGGCCTGCGTCACCGCCACGTTGCCCCACATCTCCTGGGCGATCTCGAAGCCCGACTTCGGCCCGCCGGCCACGATCCCGGCGATCTTGCGCACCCGCCGCTCGTGCGCCTCGAAACGCTCGTCGATCAGGGCACGGTGGTCGTCCACCGGATCGCCATGGCCGGAGAAGACGATCTGCAGGTCCATGGCGCGGGTCGCCTTCATGGAGGCCATGTACATGATCAGGGCCTTCGGGCGGTCCTCGGGCCGGCCGCCCTCCAGCGGGCGGCTGATCAGCGGGTTGGAGGAGATGTGCTTGATGAGGTGGTCGCCGCCCAGCAGCACGCCCGTCGCCTCGTCGTGGAACACGGTGTCCGACGGCGAGTGGCCCGGGCGGTGATGGACGCGCCAGGAGCGATCGGCGAAGGTCAGGACCTCACCCGGTGCCAGCGACCGGGTGACCTGCACCGACGATCCCCACGCGCGGAACTGGACGGTCACCGCGCGCAGCGCGATCGCGATGTCGTGCGGGATGCCGTTGCGCAGCATCACGGCCTCGGAGAACTGGTCGTCGGCGTCCATCTCGGGGCCGAAGCGCGCCAGCCACGGGGCCAGCCGGTCGAGCGCGCACACCTCGGCGCCGGAGCGGTCGGCCAGGATCTGGGCGAGCCCGATGTGGTCGATGTGCTGATGGGTCAGCACGATCCGCTCGAGATCCTCGACGTGGCGCCCGTGCACGGCAAGCGCCTTCTCCAGCTCCGTGAGCGAGGTGCCCGAGTTGGGCCCGGCGTCGACCAGCGTCAGCGGGTCGTCCTCGATCAGGTAGCAGTTGACGCGGCCGACGGCGAACGGTGTCGGGACGGGGAGGGCGTGAATCCCCCGCGTGTCGCTCACGCGCGGATCCGGCCCAGCAACTCGTCGCGCTTGGCCTCCATGTCCTGCGGAGAGACGAGCGACTCCAGCGTGAGGCGCAGCAGCGGCTCGGTGTTGGAGGCGCGTACGTTGAAGTGCCAGTCGGGGAAGTCGACCGACACGCCGTCGACGTGGGTGACCTTCGCACCGTCCATGGAGCCGTAGTGCTCCTCGAGCTCGGCCATCCTGGCCGGGGCGTCCTCGACCTCGGAGTTGATCTCGCCCGAGATGAAGTACTTGTTCTCGTAGGGCGCGATGATCTCCGAGAGCGTCTTGCCCTCGACGCTGAGCTTCTCGAGCATCAGCAGCGCGGGCAGCGTGCCGCTGTCGGCGTTGTAGAAGTCGTGGAAGTAGTAGTGGCCCGAGACCTCGCCGCCGAAGATCGCGCCCTCGTCGCGCATGCGGGTCTTGAAGAAGGCGTGGCCGACGCGGTTGATGTGAGGCGTGCCGCCGGCCGCCTCGACGGTGTCGGGCACCGCGCGGGAGGCGCGTGCGTCGTAGAGGATGTGGCTGCCCGGGCGCTTCTCGAGCAGGTGCTCGGCCATGATCGCGGTGAGGAAGTCGCCGGCGACGAAGCGCCCCTTGTCGTCGATGAAGAAGCAGCGGTCGGCGTCGCCGTCCCAGGCGATGCCGAGGTCGGCACCCTCGGCGACGACCTTGTCCACGATGAACTGGCGGTTCTCCTCCAGCAACGGGTTGGGCTCGTGGCCGGGGAAGTTGCCGTCCGGCGTGAAGTAGGTCTCGACGAGGTCGAGGCCCAGTTCGCGCAGGATCGGCCCGGCCATCGGGCCCGCCATGCCGTTGCCGCCGTCGACGACGACCTTCAGCGGCTTGACGTTGCTCGGGTCGATCGTCTTCAGCGCCGCGGCCTGGAACTCCTCGTAGATCTCGACGTCCTCGGCCGAACCCGGCGTCGACGCCGGGTCGCCGAGGCCCTCCTGGACCATCCGCCGGATGTCCTGGATGCCCTCGTCGCCGCTCAGCGCGATCGCCCCGCGCTTGACGAGCTTGGCGCCGGTGTAGGCCTTGGGGTTGTGCGAGGCGGTGCACATGAGCCCGCCGTCGAGGTCGCGCGAGCCGACCAGGTAGTACAACATCTCGGTGCCGACCTGGCCGGCGTCGAGCACCGTGGCGCCCTCGGCGACCATGCCGTCGCGGTAGCGCCCGGCCATCTCCGGGGCCGTCAGGCGCATGTCGCGGCCCAGGCCGAGGCGCAGCTCGCCGGTCGGCTTGCCCTCGAGATCGGCGATCACCCGGGCGAACGCGCGACCGATCTGCTCGGCGTCGTCGGGGCCGAGCTGCTCGCCATGGAGCCCGCGGATGTCGTAGGCCTTGAAGATCTCGGAGGGGACGCTCATGTGCCGCAATCCTAGGCGGGACGCCGCCGCCGACGATCTGGGGGTCAGACCCCTTGAGAACCACCTGCCTTCCATAAAGGGGTCTGACCCCTTCATGTGCGGCTTTGCGGCATCCTTCGCGCCCGCATGGACCCGATCCCACCGGTGGCGATCCTCTGCGGCGGGCGGGGCACCCGGCTGCAGGAGCACACGCGCACGATCCCCAAGCCGCTCGTCGAGATCGGCGGCCTGCCGATCCTCTGGCACGTCATCCGCCTCTACGCGCACGCCGGGTTCACGCGGTTCGTGCTGTGCACGGGCTACCTCGGCGAGCAGATCGAGGCGTTCGTCGCCGGGCACGACGCCTGGCCGGACGGCCTCGAGATCCG
>DASYLT010000166.1:0-7102 GCA_036009425.1 Baekduia sp.
CGATCTCCAGCTTGTGGCCCTCGGGGCTGGCGAAGTACGCCGAGTAGCTGTCGCCGCCGACGTGCTCGGCCGGGCCGAAGACCGGGATGCCGAGCGAGCGCAGCCGCTCGCAGTTGCGCTCCAGGCCCTCGGCGGTGGTGGCGAACGCCCAGTGCGGCCACGGGTTCGGGTCATCCTTGCCGACCTTCTGCACGCCGTCGATCGGCGGCGAGCACTGGAACAGCACGCTGCCCACGCGCAGGAACGCCTGCTTGGGACGGCCCCCGCCCGGCGCCTGGTCGAAGCCCACGACGTAGTAGGGCTCGCCCCCGAGCACCTCGACGACGAAGCGTGCCATCAGCTCGACGTCGGCGCAGGGGATCGCGCAGTGGTCCATGCCGAGCAGCTCGAACGCGTTGTCGTCGCGCAGGAACCGGTCCTCTCGCAGGGTGTTGCAGTCCTTCAGCTCACGTAACTCGGTCATCGTGCCTCCTGTCGCGACGGTTTGCGCTGAACCTACGAGCCAGCGGTGATGTCGCACAAATACGAATCTTTAGCGCTCTGCATAGCCCAATAGGTATTTGCTGACGTGCGCCCGGCGACCTACGGTCCGGCCCATGGGCAAGATGATCAGCTTCGCCACCGCCGACAGCAGCTCCGACGGCTACCTCGCCGAGGCGGCTCCGGGGTCGCCGGCGCTCGTGGTGCTGCAGGAGTGGTGGGGCCTGACGCCCCACATCAAGGACGTGGCCGATCGCTGCGCGGCCGCCGGCTTCACCGCGCTGGCGCCGGACCTGTATCACGGCGAGACGGTGAGTCATCCCGACGACGCGAAGCGCATGATGATGGCCTTGAGCATGGACCGGGCCGCGGCCGACCTGCGCGGCGCCGTCGATCTGCTGCGCGACCTGCCGGCCGTCGGCGGCGAGCACGTCGGCGCGGTCGGGTTCTGCCTGGGCGGCGGCCTCGCGCTGTTCCTCGCGTCGATCGATCCCCGGGTCCGGGCGACCGTCGACTTCTACGGCGTCCTGCCGGTTCCCGGCGCCAAGCCCGACCTCACCACGGTCCGCGGCGCGGTCCAGGGCCACTTCGGCGCCGACGACGCCTACATCGACGCCGACGCGCGGGCCGGGCTGACCGCGACGCTCGAGGCCGCCGGCGTCGCCACCGAGCTCCACGTGTACGCGGCCGGGCACGCGTTCTTCAACGACGACCGCCCGGAGGCCTACGAGCCGACCGCTGCCGCGACCGCATGGGACCGCACCCAGGAGTTCCTGCAGACGCAGCTCGCTGCGTCCTGACGCTGCGCGCATCACGGCGCCCTTTCACCTAGTTGATTGATATGTTCAACCATACAGATGAGGCGTTCACCCGTGGGGATATATGCTCCGCCGCGATGCCGAAGTCCCCGCGCCGCGCGCCTGCACGCGAACAACGCCGGCTGGACCCTGAGCGCTCGCGTGCCGCGCTGCTCGAGGCTGCCCGCATCGAGTTCGCCGCCAAGGGCTATGCCGGCGCCCGCGTCGCCGAGATCGCCGAGAGGGCCGGGCTCAACAGCCAGCTGATCACGTACTACTTCGGCGGCAAGGCCGGGCTCTACCAGGAGCTCCAGCGCCAGTGGCTCGTCGCCGAGTCGCGGTTCGCCGACACCAGCCTTCCGCTCGCCGAGCTGACCGTCCGCTACCTCCAGGAGGAGCTGCGCGACTCCAGCTGGGCGCGCCTGGCGCTCTGGAGCGGCCTCGCCGAGGACGCCTCGCCGCCGTCGCCGCTGGACCAGGAGGACCTCTCCGACCTCCAGCGCCGCCAGCGCGAGGGCGAGATCGCGCCCGAGCTCGACCCGGCCGCGGTGCTGCTGATCCTGATCGGCGCCGTCTCGGCGCCGATCGCGCTGCCCGACCAGGCGCGGCGCATCACCGGGATGGACCCGGAGTCGCCGGAGTTCGCCGAGCACTACGCCGAGCAGCTGCGCAGGGTGATCCTGCGCCTCGGCGTCGCACCGGCCGACGACGACGACTAGGTCAGCGCGCCGCTCCCGCCCCAGAACCGCACGCGCAGCAACCCGTTCATGGGGTTGATGCGGAAGAGCTCGTAGGAGCGGACGCCGTGGCGGACGAACGGGTCGTCCTCGGCCAGCGCCTTGGCCGCGGCGAAGTCGTCGGCGCGCGCGATGATGAAGCCCGCGTCGGGCCCCGGCGACTCCTCGGTCTGGCCGGTGCCGGTGAGCACCAGCCGCTCGGCGGCGAGCTGCTCCTCGAGCCAGGCCATGTGCGCCTCCATCACCGGATGGACGCGCCCGGGGTCGCCGATCGCCTTCTGGACGACGAGGAAGTAGGACAACTCGGGGGCGTCGCTCATGGCGCCGAACCTACTCTCCGACCCGGGGCGCGACCAACAGCTGTTGCACCATCCGGGCATAGCTCACCGGTGATGGATCGACGGCCCAGGTCGTATTTGCGCCGCCGTCCGGGCCGCGAGTACTTTCGGCGGCATGGGTCGACGGCTGCAGGGCAAGGTGGCGCTGATCACGGGCACGGGGAGCGGGCACGGCCGTGCGGGCGCGCTGCGCTTCGCCGCCGAGGGCGCGCGCGTCGTCGGCTGCGACCTTGACGTCGAGGCGGCCGAGGAGACCGTCCGGCTGGTCCGCGCCGCCGGCGGCGAGATGGCCTCGGTGGCGCCGCTGGACCTCGCGACCGCCGACGGGCCGCAGCGGTTCGTCGACACGGCGATCGCCGCGTTCGGCGCCGTCGACGTCCTGTGGAACAACGCGGCCTCGCAGCGCCTCGGCACGATCGCCCAGCAGTCGACCGACGACTTCAACTACACCTTGACGCACGAGCTGACGCTGGTCTTCGCGACGATCCAGGCGGCGCTGCCGTCCTTCGAGCGTCGCGGCGGCGGCGCGATCGTCAACACCGGCTCGGCCGCCGCGACCGTCGGCTCGGGCTGGGTCGGCAATCTGCCCGGGATGTTGTCGCACAGCATCGGCAAGGCCGGCGTCGTGCGCATGTCGCAGGTGCTGGCGATCGAGCTGGCGCCCTCCGAGATCCGCGTCAACAGCGTCTCCCCCGGGATCATCGAGACCGGCGCCAGCCGTCGCATCATCGGGACCGAGGCCGCGCCCGGCCCGCTGCGCGAGCCGTTCGTCGACCAGCTGCTCGTGCGGCGCATCGGCCGGCCGGAGGACGTCGCCGACGCCGCGCTGTACCTCGCCTCCGACGAGGCGTCCTACGTGACGGGCATCGACCTCGTGGTCGACGGCGGATGGACCGCCTCCGGGGGCGTGGGCCGCACGCGGGCGGACGCGCGTGAGCGCCTGGAGCAGGTGCGGCGGGCGCTCAGCGCGGCGGCAGCGCCAGCGTCGGCACCCGGCGCCGGCGCGCCAGGCGCGTGAGCTGCGTGGCGACCGTCGCCCGCCGCAGCGGCAGGCCGCGCCGCCGCTCGCGGGCGATGCAGAGATCGTAGGTCCCGCAGTCCATCGCGGAGGCGAGCACCGCGGTGCACCGCGGCGGCAGGACCAGCACGGACATGTCGAGGGCGACGGGCGCCGTCGCCAGCGCCTCGCTGGCCCACTCCTCGGCCTCCTCGCGCAGCTCTTCGCGCAGCTCGGTCAGGTCGTACAGCGCGAGGTGCGCCAGGCCGGGCGGCTCGTAGATCGGGACCGCGAGCGTCAGCGCAGCGCCCACCGACGCGGCGATGGCCATCGCGTCGGCCAGCCCGATCGTGTCGCGCTCGTCGGAGACGAACAGCACGTGGCGGTAGCGCGGCATCGTCAGATCCGGAACCGCTGCAGCACCTCGGGGACGAAGAGCTCCTCGGGCTCCAGAAGCCGGGCGCACGCGCCCTGCTCGTAGGCGTAGCGCAGGAACGTCGAGAGCGTGACGCGGTTGGCGTCGAGCCCGTAGGGCCACGGGTCGTCGCCGACGAGCGCCTGCGCGCGCTCGGCGTTGGCGAACGCCCACGGGATCGGGAACGTCGGGGCGTTGGCGTCGAAGGCGCGCGCCAGCGAGCGCCGCTTGGCCTCCTCGAACGCCCGCACGAGGTTCATCGCGACCCAGCGGTGCTCGTCGTAGATCGCGCGCTTGAGGACCAGCACGTGCATGATCGGGAAGACGCCGGTGCTGGCCAGGTACGCCTCCTCGACCGCGCGGTAGTCGGTGAACAGCCGGACCACGCCGCCGCTGCCGTCGGTGGCCGCCGCCGGCGGGTGCGCCGCGATGACCGCGTCGAGGTCGCCCTCGACCAACATGTCGTTCAACGAGCGGTCGGCCGCGGCGCGCAGCGCGATGCCTTCCGGGAGCGTGAGGGCGACCGGCTCGACGCGCCCGGGCTCGTTGGTCCCGCCCCGCACCCAGTCCACGCCGCGCAGGTCGAT
Organism: Baekduia sp.; assembly: GCA_036009425.1. Taxonomy (GTDB): domain Bacteria; phylum Actinomycetota; class Thermoleophilia; order Solirubrobacterales; family Solirubrobacteraceae; genus Baekduia. The sequence continues at coordinate 4,352 of DASYLT010000166.1, forward strand.
GCCGTGAACCTCCGCCAGCGCGCCGCGGGCGTAGACGGTCGCCGTCTGGGTCCACTCGGGCACGCCGATGCGCGCCCCGGCCAGCGCGCCCGGGTCGTCGACCGGCCCGTCCGCGCGGATCCAGATCGCCGACTGGCGGAAGCTGCGCGAGGGGAACACCGGGACGGCGACGAGCGAGTCGTCGCCCGCGGCGCGCAGGTTGGTGTACTTGGCCAGCGACAGCTCCGACACGTCCCACTCGCGGAAGACCGTGAAGCGGAAGAAGATCTCCTCCACCGGCAGCCGCAGGCAGACGAGGTCCACCCCCTCCACCGCGACGTCGCCGGCGACGAGGTCGCGGACGTGGTCGTACTCGCTGATCGCCAGCGTGAGCCTCGGCTTCACCCCGTCGGCCATCGGATCACTTCTTGACGTAGCCCGTCGCAGCCTCCGGCACGATCCCGATGTGCGCGCCGTAGAAGCTGCTGTACAGGGCCACCTGCGGGTCGGGCATGAAGGCCGCCTTGCCCGCCTCGGTCCAGTGCAGGCGCTCCTTCGTGTCGAAGTTGAGCTTGAGCTCGTCGATCTGGCGCACCGGGTTCTCCGGGTACTCGGGCGGCCGCTTGAGCCCGGGGTGCGGGAGCGTCCGCGGCAGCAGCCACAGGTGTGCGTCGGTGTCGGCCGCGAACTCCGAGGCGTGGTTGAACCAGACCTCGTCGTAGTCGTTGAGGTGGCACGGCGCGCCGTAGCTGCCACGCGGCGGCGGCGTCGTCGGGAACGGCCGCGGCCCGAGCACGTTGAAGAAGAACTCCTTGCCCTCGCCGAAGAGCACGGCGTTGGCCGGCGGTGTCAGGAACCCGCTCGTGGTGCCGATGCCCGGGATCGCGGAGGAGGCCATCTTGTAGATGATGGGGTCGCCGAGCCAGCCGACCACGTCGTGGCACGGGTCGAAGTCGAATTCCATCCAGTGCCAACGGCCCTCGTCGCGCAGGCGCACGCGCGTGGGCTGCTCCTGGCCGGCGTCGGTCGGGTCGGGGGTGGGCAGCTCCATCTCGGAGTAGTCGACGAAACCGCCGGCGAAGCCCACGCTGTCCCACAGCTTCTCGGCCAGCACGACCGGCGCCTCGACCTCGAACACGAGGACGAGGTTGTCGTCGGTCAGCGGCCGCTCGCGGTAGATCATGTTGGCCGGGATGACGGCGAAGTCGCCCGGCTCGACGGTGAGCGGGCCCAGCTCGGTCTCGAGCAGGAAGCGCCCGCGGTGGTAGAAGCGGATCTGGTGACGATCGACGAGCTTCTCGGCGAACGGTGCCGCCGCCGCGCGGCGCGAGACCGCGACGGTGGTCGACGCGCCGGTCAGCAGCTGGAGCGGAAGGCCCTCTGGATCCGCCAGGTCAGTCGGCGTCAGCGCTGCGCCGTCCAACCCCTGGTACATGATGGAGTCGTCTGACCACGTCGTCGGATGCGCGAGGTTGTGGCGCCGGAACACGTTGGCCCACGGCCCGAAGAAGCCCTGGACGGTGAACGCCTCGTCGACGTACTCCCCCACTCCGGTCCCGGGATAGGGGATGTTGCCCTTGCGCAAGATGGACGCCACGACGGTGCTCTCCAGTGGTTGGACGGGTGGGACAGGCGCGGCAAGTAGATCGGCTCACCAAAGTGGAAGCAAATACATATGGAGGGCCCCCTCCATATCCGCCGGGCTATGTCGCCGTCGCCGTCGCGCCGGCGCGCTCGTAGTACGCGGCGGCGCCGGGATGCAGCGCGATCGGCGTGTCGACCAGGCCCTCGACGGTGATCGGATGGGCGATCGGGCTGCGGTCGGACGGGATGTGGGCGTAGTTCATGCCCACGAAGCGGTCGGCGGTCTCGACGATGATCGCCGTCAGCAGCTCCGCGACGTCGTCGGCCAGCTCCGCGCGGACCACGATCAGGTACCCGCGGAACTCGACCGTCTCGACCGGGGCGTCCATCCCGTGCAGCGCCCCGGCGGGCATCGTGATCGGCGGGCAGGCCAGCTCCTCGGCCGCGGCGGCCAGGACGTCGGGCGCGAACGACAGGAACGACAGCGCGTGGCGCTCGGCGGCCGACCGCCACCAGGGCGTCATCACCGCCTCGTGGAACACCGCGTCGGCGCCGGCGTCGAGCTCGGCCACGCACTCGAAGGGCAGGTCGCGCGGCACGATCTCCCCGCCCCACTCCTCCAGCGCGGCGGGCGGCAGGCCCGCGAGGGCCAGCACCCGCTGGGCCGCGTAGCCGGCGAACGACCCGCCCGGGCCATCGAGCGCGGTCGCGAGGCGCAGCGCCGGGCGCTTCTCGACGAGGTCGGCGATCGACGTCAGCCCCAGCTCGGCGCGCGCGGCGAAGAGCAGGCGGTCGGGATGCGGCAGCTCCCCCAGCGCGCGCAGGAACGGGTAGCCCGAGCCGGCGAACGGCCCGGTCCCGCGCACCGCGAGCGTCGCGGCCGCCGACGGCGTGACGACCGCGACGTCGACCTCCCCGCGGCCCAGCGCGTGCAGGTTGCCGACGCCGGCGTCGCCGGTGCGCAGCACGCTGTAGGTGTCGCCCGGCGTCCGCTCGTGAAGCTCGTGGGCCAGCCATCCGCACACGCGCGTGAGGTTCGCGCCGCCCCAGTCGCCGATGAACCGGAGCCCCACGGGGCGCTCGAACATGCCGTGATCAGCCATGGCGGCACCCAAGCGCACCTGGACGGCCAGCGCAAATACACGTCGGCCTATGCCAACGGCTCCATCAACATATTGGTCACGGTCG
>DASYLT010000167.1:0-18843 GCA_036009425.1 Baekduia sp.
TCCTCGGGATGTAACCGCCTCGCGGTGGCGCGCGCGGCCATCCGCTCGGCCTCCGGTTGACTGCGGTCGACGCCCCGGGATACCGTCCGCCCAACGATCCAAGGGGGCCTCAAGTGCAGACCTATGTGATCCTCCGCCGAAGTGGCTGGCGCTCCCCGCAGGACCTCGAGGCGGCGGCCGCCCGCTCGACGAAGGTCGGCGACGAGGAGATGTCCGACGACATCCGCTGGATCCGCAGCTACGTGCTCGAGGAGGACGGCGGCTCGGTCGGCACGGTCTGCATCTACCAGGCGAGCAGCCCGGAGGCGATCCGCGAGCACGCCGAGCGGGCCGGTCTGCCGGTCGACGAGATCATCCCGATCGCCGACACCGTCATCGTCAGGCCCGATCCGCAGCCGGCCACCGCCTGACCGGCTGACGCGGGGCGCGGGGTCCTGTTCATGGCGGGCCGGCCTGACCTGCGGCCGGCGTCGCCAGCCATCCGACCCCGCGCCGTGTCCCGTTGCGCTCGCCGGTCGACTTGCCGAAGCGCGCCGAGGCCCGCAGCACGGCGTCCTCGTATTCGCTCAACCCCAGCGCGTCCAGCACCGCCGCGTCGAAGGCGCGCGAGTGCTCGCGGACCCGGCGCAGGTCCCAGCTGCCGGTCATCAGGCGGTTGTAGGGGGTGAAGAGCAGATGCTCCTCGCGATGCAGCTCGGTCTCGAGGCGCTCGGCGAGGCTCAGGAGCTCTCCGGATCGTGACCCGTCGAGCTGCTCGAGGCCGATCGGCAGCGTGCGCATGGTCCCGCGGCCGAGGTTGAAGTCGTCGGCCGTGCTCATCCACCACAGCAGGCCCAGCTCGCCGGCCATCAGGGCGAAGGCCAGCAGCTGGTCCTCGCGCGTGGTGAAGGACAAGGACTTGTCGGCGGGCGGCGGGACCCGGCGGCGCGCCGCGTCGTAGACCGGCGGCACCGTCGTGTAGACGGGCAGGTAGTAGAGGGCGAAGGCCTTGAACCCGACGGGGAACGCGCCCGCGGAGGCGACGCGCGTCCCGACGCTGCCGCCGGTCGCCGTCAACGCCATCAACAACGCGGCGATCTCGTCGTCGCCGGTGCGCGGCAGCCAGAGCGCGTCGCGCACCGCCTCCGGGAGCGCGGCGTAGCGCAGCGTGTCGAACAGCGCGCCGCGGGCGCCGGCCTGCCACCGCCGGGTCGCGGTGGTCTGCACCGCGCCGGCCTCCGGGCTGGTCGCCACGATGATCGGCCGCACCCCGACGCTGGAGGTGAACAGGGCCGACGGGTTGCGCGAGAACGTCGCGACCCACACGCTGCCCTGGGCCAGGACGACGCGTCGCGCCGCGGCGTGGCCGGCGCTGAACTGGAAGGCGATCGGCAGCACCATCGCGAAGCGGCCCGCCGGCGCGAGCAGGCGCAGCGCACGCTCGACACACGGCGCGTAGACGTCGGGCAGCCCGGCCGTCGCGTAGCCCGTGATCGCGTAGCCGACCCGGCCGCGCGCGATGAACGGCGGGTTGCCGAGGACGACGTCGAAGCCGCCGGCGACGTCGCCGAACACGTCGGCGTCGACCAGCAGGTTGCCGGCGCGCAGGCGGTCGTCGAGGTCCGGGAGCGGCTCGATCTCGCTGCGCGACTCCAGCGTCGACGCCAGCGCCAGGAACAGCCGCACCTTGGCGATCTCCAGCGCCTCGGGCATCAGGTCCAGGCCGTGGAGGTTGTGGAGCACCGCGTGGCGGCGGCGGGCGTAGGCGTCGTTGGGATGGCGGTCGGACTCCTCGACGACGCGCCGCAGCGCCGCGGACGAGACGCCGGTCGCGTTCTGCTCGCGCCCCCGCGCCAGCAGGAGGCCGTAGACCTCGTCGAGCACGCCGAGCGCCGCGAACAGGAACGCGCCCGAGCCGCACGTGGGGTCGATGACCTTGGTGGCCGTCACCTCGTCCCAGGCGGCCGTGATGTCGGCCGCGGAGCGCAGCCGGCCGACGACGTCGCCCAGGAGCTGCCGGGCGTCGAGGTTGAGCGAGATCAGGTCGTCGACCGTGCGCACCTCGCCCGCGGCGATCGTCGCCACCAGCCGGTCGGCGTGGGCGCGGCGGTCGAGCGTCTCGATCCACGACTCGTCGGCGAGCTGCACGGCGGCGTCGCGCGGCCCGGGCGTCGCGGGCACCGCACGCCACCGACCGCTCGCCGTCCGCCCGTGCAGCATCGCCGCAGGGACATAGCGCTCAGGGTCCTGTTGGACCGTCCTGACCCACCCGATGCCGCAGCGATCGGCGATGCGCTCCAGCAGCCGCGGCACGAGCGTGACGGCGGCCATGTAGCCCGTCACGTCGTTGTTGGTGTAGTACGCACCGCCCTGCTTCTGGCCGGCGGACGTGAGGTTCACGTAGCGCTCGAAGATCGCGCCGATCACGCTCGGGTCGATGGCGTCGGGGGCGCCGGCGGGCCGGGTGCCGAGGTGCCACGTGAACGCGTCGAGCAGGTCCAGGACACGCTCGAGCTCGCGGTCGGCGACGCCGATCTTGTGCGCCCGCTCGAGCTCGTGCTGCTCGAAGAGGCCGCCGCCGACGTAGGGCACCTGGCCGACGATCGCCGCGACCTCCGCGTCGGGGTAGGCCTGCTCGCGAGAGCCCAGCCCGTGATGGAAGAGGGGCAGGAGCAGGTCGCGATAGAACGCGTCGGGACCGCGGGCGCGGCGGATCGCCTCCAGGCTGGTGCGCAGGTAGGAGCGGTCGCCGTGCAGGAAGCCGCGCTTCTCCAGGAAGGTGATGAACATGAGCCGGTGCATCAGCAGCGATGCGTAGCGACGCCGAGCTTCGGTGCCGCCCAGGCCCGTGATCCGCTCCTCCAGCGCCGTGTGGCAGCTGGCGTACCGACCGAAGAAGCGGTCGGTGATCTTCTCGGCGTCGAACTGGGCCACCAACCTCGAAGACCCTACTCGGGCGCGCCGGCCGGACCGGCACGGCCAGCGCACCACACGGCCGCGCGGGGGCGGCCTGCCGGCGGTGCGCTCAGCGGCGCCGTGACGGCGCCACGGCGCGCGGCAATCGCGACTCGCCGGCGCGCCCGGCGGGCGTCGCGCGGCGGCCGAGGCTGGTCGCCGTGTAGCCGTGGGGGGTCCGGGTCGCCAAGCCCTGGGCGACGAGGACCGAGACGGCCGGCGCGACGTCGGGGGAGACGCGGTCGCCGACCTCGCGGATCAGGGCATCCATGCGGCGAGGCCCATCGGCCTCCTGCAGCACATGGAGGACGGTGGTGACGGCGGAGGGGGCTCGGCCCGCAGAGGTGTCGAGATGACGGGTGGTCTGCACAGTGCTCCAGTCGATCGCGGATGACGGACCGTAGCTCGATCACGAGGCGATCTCCACTTCGATCGACAGACTCCCTAGGCTTCGCGCCGTGTCCGCCCCCGCCGCCGTCTCCGAGGCCGCGGACCGGCCGTCGCTGCGGACCGTGACGCGGGAGTGGGGACGCATCGGCTGCCTCGGCTTCGGTGGGCCGCCGGTCCACATCGCCATGCTGCGCGAGCTCTGCGTCGTGCGTCGCGGCTGGATCGACGACCGCGAGTTCGAGGACACCGTCGCCGCGGTGAACCTCCTGCCGGGGCCTGCCTCCACCCAGCTGGCGATCGCGTGCGCGCACCGGATCCGCGGTCGCGCCGGCGCAGCGATCGGAGGCGCGGCGTTCATCCTGCCCGGGCTCGTCCTGATCATCGCGCTCGGGGCCGCGTTCCTCGCAAGCGACCCGCCGCGGTGGCTGCGCGGAGCGGGTGCCGGAGCGGGCGCGGCGGTGGCCGCCGTCGCCGTCAAGGCCGGGCTGGACCTCATCGCGCCGAGCTGGCGGCGCGCCGCGTCGCACCGCGGTCGGCTGGCGGTGTTCGTGCTGCTCGGCGCCGCATCGGCCGCGCTCGTGGGTCCGTACCTCGTGCTCGTCCTGCTGGCCTGCGGCGCCGGGTCGCTCGGGCTGGCGCGGGCGCGGGCGTGGCGCCCGGAGCGCCCGGCCGCCTCCCTGACGCCGGCGCCGCTCGCGCTGGTCGCTGCCGCCGCCTCGGCCGGCGGCCTCGGCGCGCTGGCGTGGACGGCGCTGAAGGTCGGCGCGCTGTCCTACGGCGGCGGCTTCGTGATCATCCCGCTGATGCAGGCCGACGCCGTCGGCGTCAACCATTGGATGACCGACGGCCAGTTCCTCAACGCCGTCGCGCTGGGCCAGGTGACCCCGGGGCCGGTCGTGCTCACCGTCGCGGTCGTGGGCTACGCCGCGGCGGGCGTCGGCGGCGCGCTGCTGGCCGCGGCCGTGGCCTTCTCGCCGTCGTTCCTGTTCGTGCTCGTCGGCGCCGACCGCTTCCACGCGCTGCTGGCCGACCGCAACGCCCGCGCCTTCATCGACGGCGCCGCGCCGGCGGCGCTGGGCGCGATCCTCGGCTCGGCGATCCCGCTCGCGCTCGCCCTCGACGAGGCATGGCAGCTCGCCGTGCTCGCGGCGGCCGCCGTGGCGCTCCTGCTCCTGCGCCGCGGCGTGGTCGTGACGCTCTTGGGCGCCGGCGCCGCCGGTGCCGCGGCCGCGCTGGCGGGCGCGCCGCTGACGAGCTGAGCCCGGCCGCCGCGCTACCGCCGCGGGCGGCCGTCCACCGTCAGGCAGCGCAGCTCGGTCAGCTCGTGGATCTCGGTCAGCGACAGGCCGGCGTCCTGCGCCTCGCCGATCACGCGCAGCCGGTCCAGCACCGACGCCCCGTACCGGCGCTGACGGCCTGCGCACTCCGGCGCCGGCAGCAGCCCGGCGCGCTCGTAGTAGCGCACGCGCGAGAGCGTCAGGCCGGCGCGGTCGGCGACCTGGGTCACGCTCAGCAGAGGATCGTCCTGGCTCATGCGTCACTCACCACCTTGTAGTTCTGACCTTCGTCATCTTTAGGTCAGCCACGTGACGTTCTGTGACCGACCTGACCAGGGTGCCACTCCGACAGCTACGGTGAGCCCATGCCCGCTCTGGCCCACGAGGCGCTGATGTACGAAGGCCTCGACGAGTTCCTCGCGGGGACCTCGGCCTTCGTCCGCCAGGGCCTGGACGGCGGCGAGTCGGTCGTCGTGGCGGTGCCCGAGCCTCGCCTGAGCGCGCTGCGCGAGGCGCTCGGCGGTCCCACGGAGCAGCTCTCGTTCGTCGACATGGAGGAGCTCGGGCGCAACCCCGCGCGGATCATCCCGGCGCTGCAGCACGCGCTCGACGCCAACCCCGGCAAGCGCCTGCGCTGGGTCGGCGAGCCGGTCTGGCCCGGCCGCCGCCCGTGCGAGAACGTCGAGGGCGAGCGCCACGAAGCGCTGCTGAACCTGGCGTTCGGCGACGCGCCCGTGTCGATCCTGTGCCCCTACGACGTCGCCGGGCTGGACCCCGCCGTGCTCGTCGGCGCCCAGCGCACCCATCCGGTGCTGCACGCCTCCGGGCGCCGCTGGGACAGCGTGCTCTACGGCGACCCGTGCACGGTCGCCCAGGCGGGCGCGCATCCGCTGGACCCCGTGCCGGGCGACGCGCTGGAGCGCGAGATCGACCACGACCTGTTCGAGCTCCGTGCGGCCGTCCGCGACTGGGCGGCGGAGGCGGGGCTGGACGGCGAGCGGCTCGACGGCCTGCTGCTGGCCGTCAACGAGGCCGCGGCCAACACCCTGTTGCACGGCGGCGGCCACGGCACGCTGCGGATGTGGCACGACGCCGAGGAGCTCGTCTGCGAGGTCGCCGACGAGGGGCGTCTGAAGGACCCGCTGGCGGGACGGCGCGCGCCCGCGCCGGCCCAGCTGGGCGGCCGCGGGCTCTGGTTGATGAACCAGCTCTGCGACCTCGTCGAGATGCGCTCCGGCACGCCCGGGCTCTCGGTGCGCCTGCACATGACGCTCTAGATCGTCGCGCCGGGAGCGCGCGCCCTGCAACGGGTATGGCCGACGCCATGGCGCTCGATCACGCTCCGGCCGACCCGACCGCGCTGGACGCGGCGGTCGAGGCCTTCGTCGCCGGCACGGTGCTCCCACAGGTCGCGACCTGGGACGCGCAGGACGAGCTGCCCGCCGTCGTCTTGCAGCGGCTCGTCGAGCTCGGCCTCACCGGCGCGCTGGTCCCGGCCGGCTACGGTGGCGCCGGCTTCGGCGTCGCCGACCTCGTGCCCGCGTGGCGCACGCTGTCGCAGGGCTGGATCTCGCTGACGGGCGCCGTCAACCCGACCGGCCTGGCGATCGCGCTGCTGGTCCGCCACGGCACCGACGCCCAGCGCGAGCGCTGGCTTCCCGGCATCGCGCGGGGCGAGGTGCTCGCCTCGTTCTCGATCACCGAGCCGCAGGCCGGCAGCGACCTCGGCCGGCTGGAGACCACCGCGCGACGCCGCGCCGGCGGCGGCCTGATCCTCGACGGCGACAAGCGCTGGGTGGCGGGCGGCGTCTCCAGCGCCGTGATCTTCCTCATGGCCGAGGTCGAGGGCTCCGACAAGCCATCCTGCGTGATCCTGCCCGCCGCCGGGCGCGGATCGGCATCCTGGACGCTGGAGGCGATCGACAAGCTCGGCTACCGCGGCGTCGAGTCGGCGGCCTACCGCTTCGCCGCGCACCCGGCGCCCGGCGCCGAGGTCCTGGGCGGCGAGGAGAAGGGCCTCGGCGCCGGGGCGCGGCAGATGCTCGACGTGCTCGACGTCGGCCGCGTCAACGTCGCCTGCCGCGCGCTGGGGATCATCGACCGCGCGCTGGCCTGCGCGCTGGACGAGTCGACCGGGCGCGCGATCGGCGACGGGGTCCTCGGCGACCACACGCACGCCCAGCTGCGCGTGGGCGAGCTGGTCGCCCGCCGCGCCGCGGTGGCCGCGCTCGTCGACCAGGCGGCCGCCGCCGTGGACGCCCGCGCCGGCACGGCGCGCGAGCTCTCGACGGCGGCCAAGGTCGTCGCCTCCGACACCGCCGTGTGGGCCGTGGACCGCGCCGCGCGCCTGGCGGCCAGCCGGTCGTTCGCCGCCGGCGACGAGCTCGCGCGCCTGCGCCGCGACGCGCCCCAGACCCAGATCGGCGAGGGCGCCAACGACGCGCTGCTGATGGCGCTGGCCAAGCCGCATCTCGACCGCGCGTAGCCCGATCGCCCAATTGCCGGTCAGCTTCCCGGCACATCGGGTACGCCCACGTTCATCGATGGCTGAGACCGGTGCTCGTCCGAACGTCCCCGCCTGGCGGCTGCGCGTCCTGCGCGGGCTGCGGTCGTTCTTCACGCCGCTGCTGCCTGACGACTACCTCGAGCTCGTCAACCCGCTGTGGTCCACGCAGGAGCTGCGCGGGCGGGTCGAGCGCATCGAGCCCGAGACCGGCGACGCCGTCACGCTGCACATCAAGCCGGGCTGGGAGTGGACCGGCCACGAGCCCGGCCAGTACCTGCGCATCGGCGTGCAGGTCGACGGCAAGCATCACTGGCGCGCCTACTCGCTGACCTCCGATCCCGGCCGCCCCGACGGCCAGATCAGCATCACGCCCAAGCTCCAGGAGACGGGGGCGGTCTCGCCGTTCCTGGTCCGGCACGCGCGCCCCGGCGCGATCGTGCGGCTCGGCGGCGTGGAGGGCACCTTCACGCTGCCCGACCCGATCCCGCGGCGGCTGCTGTTCGTCAGCGCCGGGAGCGGCATCACCCCGGTCATGAGCATGCTGCGGGCGCTCGACCGCCGCGGCGCGATGGACGACGTCGTGCACGTCCACTCGGCCCGCAGCGCGCAGGACGTCATCTTCGGGCCGCGCCTGCGCGCGCTCGACGAGCGCCACGCCGGCTTCACGCTGCAGCTGCGCCTCACCGCCGAGCAGGGGCGCCTCGTCGCCGCCGACCACCTCGACGAGCTCTGCCCCGACTGGCGCGAGCGCGAGACCTTCGCCTGCGGGCCCGCCGCGCTGCTCGATGCGCTCAGCGACCACTGGGAGGCCGCGGGCCTCGCCGAGCGCCTCCACATGGAGCGCTTCCAGCCCGTCATCGGCGGCGACGCCGGCGACGGCGCGGGCGGCAGCGTGCGCTTCGCGCGCAGCGGCGTCGAGGCCGCCTGCGACGGCGGCACGCCGATCCTCGTCGCCGGCGAGCAGGCCGGCGCCGAGCTGCCGTTCGGCTGTCGCATGGGCATCTGCCACACCTGCGCCGGCCGGCTGTGCTCCGGCCAGGTCCGCGACCTGCGCACGGGCGAGATCTCGGGGCGCGCGGGGGAGACCGTGCGCACCTGCGTCAACGCCGCCGAAGGCCCCGTCGAGATCGACCTCTGAGACCCCGAAGCGAGGACCCACCATGACGACCACCGCCACGCCACCCGCCGCCGGACGAGCCCCCGGGTCCGACGAGCCCCAGAGCCCGCTCGCGCGGCTGACCGACGAGCAGATCGAAGAGCTCGGCCGCGAGTTCGCCGCCATCCACGACGAGATCTTCGCCGAGCTCGGCGACCGCGACGCCCGCTACATCCGCTCGATGATCGAGCTGCACCGCCGGCTGGTGGTCGGCGCCCGCGTGATGCTGCTGTTCTCGCGCTACCGGCCGGCCTGGCTCGCCGGCACGGCCGCGCTCTCGCTGGCCAAGATCCTGGAGAACATGGAGATCGGCCACAACGTGATGCACGGCCAGTGGGACTGGATGAACGACCCCCAGATCCACTCGTCGACGTGGGACTGGGACTCGGCGTCGACGGCCGAGGCGTGGAAGCACTCGCACAACTTCGTGCACCACACCTACACCAACATCCGGGGCAAGGACCGCGATCTCGGCTACGAGATCATGCGGATCGACCCCAATCAGAAGTGGCACCCGGTCTACCTCGCCCAGCCGCTCTACAACCTGGTGCTGATGGCGTTCTTCGAGTGGGGCGTCGCGTTCCACGACCTCGACTTCGAGGCGATCCGCCGCGGCGAGAAGCCCATGAGCCAGGTCAAGAAGGAGCTCAAGGGCATGGGGGTCAAGGCCCGCACGCAGATCGTCAAGGACTACCTCGCGTTCCCGGCGCTCAGCGGCCGCAAGGGCTTCAAGAGCACGGTGAAGGCCAACTTCACCGCCAACGTAATCCGCAACGTCTGGGCCCACGCCATCATCTTCTGCGGGCACTTCCCCGACCAGACCTACACCTTCAGCAGGGAGGAGACCGAGGACGAGACCCGCGGCGGCTTCTACGTCCGCCAGCTCCTCGGCGCCGCCAACATCGAGGGCAGCGCGCTGTTTCACGTGCTCAGCGGCAACCTCGGCTACCAGGTGGAGCACCACCTCTACCCCGACATGCCGAGCTCGCGCTACTCGGAGATCGCGCCGCGGGTCAAGGCGCTGTGCGAGCGCTACGAGCTGCCCTACAACTCGGGGCGCCTGGGCAAGCAGTGGGGCAGCGTCATGCGCACGATCGCGCGCCTCGCCTTCCCCGGCGGCCACGCACGTCCCAAGCCCGGGCCGTACCGCAGCGCCGGCGACGACTGATCAGCCGCCCGCGCGGCGCCGGCTGACGCCGGCCCACTCCTTGCCGTACAGGTAGGCCCGGAACGCGAGGTGCGTCAGATCCTCCTCGAGGTCGGGCAGCGTGTCGATCTCGCCGCGGCGGATCGCCGCGTAGACGACCTCGAAGATCCCGCCGGTCACGAACTGCGGGGTCATCGGCGAGAGCCACTTGTCGGCGCCGGGCTGCGCGCGCGGCAGCTGGTCGACCACGGGATAGAACGCCTGGATGGCGGCGTCGCGCCGGGCCAGACCGGCCGGGCCGGCGGCCAGCACCTCGACGATGCACATGCGCGCGAACGCCGGCTCGGAGGCCAGGAAGCGCAGGAACTCGCCCAGCAGCGCGCTGACCTTCGCCTCCCACGTGTCCTCGGCGACGACCTCCAGGCCGCGCGCCATGCGGTCCATCAGCAGCGCAGTGATGGCGTCGTAGGCGGCGAGGAAGCAGTCCTCCTTGTCGGTGAACAGCTCGTAGAAGGTCTTGCGCGAGACGCCGGCGTAGTCGGTGACGTCCACGACCCGCGTGGCCGCGTAGCCCTTGGTGGCCACGACGTTGGCCATCGCGTCGAGCAGGCGCTCGCGCTGGTTGGAGGCGATGAACGCGCGCGAGAGGCCGTGGCGGCCCTTGGGCAGCTGCGTGGTCGGCGGCTCGCCCGATAGCGGGAGGCCCGTGGGGGAGGCGTCGTCGGCGCTCACGGATCGGGTCGCTAGTCGGTGCCGAACAGCCGGTCGCCGGCGTCGCCGAGGCCCGGACGGATGTAGCCGCGCTCGTCGAGGTCGCGGTCCTGGACCGCGGCGAGGATCGGCACGTCGGGATGGGCGGCCTGCACGAACGCGACGCCTTCGGGCGCGGCGACCAGGCAGACGAGGCGCAGGTCCTGCGCGCCGGCCCTTCGCATGCGATGCAGCGCCGCGGTGGCGCTGCCGCCGGTGGCGAGCATCGGGTCGACGACGAACACCGTGGAGCGCTCGATGCCCTCCGGCAGCGACTCGTAGTAGTCCTCGGGCTGCAGCGTCTCCTCGTTGCGGCGCATGCCGAGGTGGCCGATCGCCGCATCGGGGACGAAGCGGAGGAAGCCGTCGACCATGCCGAGCCCGGCGCGCAGGACCGCGATGACGATCACCGGCGCGGGCATGCTGCCCGTCGTGCGCTCCAGCGGCGTCTGCACCTCGACCTCGTGGACCGGCACGTCGCGCAGCGCCTCGTAGGCGAGCATGGACGACGCATCGGCGAGCGCCGTGCGGAACGCAGCGCGGGAGGTCTCCGCGGCGCGCAGCTCGGTGACGGCTCGCGCCATCACGGGGTGGTCGACGACGCGTAGGCCTTCCATCGGTGGGCCGACAGTAGTCCATGCAGAAGACGCGTGCATGGGCGTGGCGCGGAGGCAGCGTGCGGCGGCGTAGTAGCTTGGCCCGCCGATGGCCCCACTTCGCAATGTCGAGCTCAAGGCCCGCGATCCCGAACCGACGCGCACGCTGCAGGCGGCGCTGGAGGCCGGTGCGCTGGACCAGGGCGCGCTGCAGCAGCGCGACACCTACTTCGCCGCCCGCGAGGGCCGGCTCAAGCTCCGCGAGGAGCATCCCGAGGGCGAAGGCGGCGCGCCGCACGCCCAGCTCATCGCCTACGCGCGCGCCGACGAGGCCGTCGCGCGCACCAGCGCCTACCACCTCGTCGACGTGCCCGATCCGGCCGCGCTGGGCGCCGCGCTGGACGCCGCGCTGGGCATCTCGGTCGTCGTCGAGAAGACCCGCCGGCTGCTGCTGGCCGACGGCGTCCGGATCCACCTCGACCACGTCGACGGCCTCGGCGACTGGATCGAGCTGGAGGCCGTGGCCCCGGCCGGCTCCGACCTCAGCGCCGAGCACGCCAAGGTCGCCGAGCTGCGGGCCATCCTGGGCATGACCGACGACCGGGTCGTGGCCACCGGCTACGCGGCGCTGCTGCTCGAGCAGGGCGCCGCGACACCGCGGATGGTCGATCTCGCGCGCGGCGCGATGGGTCGCGCCTACGCGCCGTACTCGCACTTCAACGTCGGCGTCGCCCTGCGCGACGAGGCCGGCGCGCTGCACTCCGGGGCCAACGTGGAGAACAGCTCCTATCCCCAGGGCCAGTGCGCCGAGACGTCGGCCATCGGCGCGCTGATCAGCTCCGGCGGCACCGCGATCCGCGAGATCGCCGTGATGGCCGACACCGAGCTGATCGTGCCGTGCGGCGGCTGCCGCCAGCGCCTCGCCGAGTTCGCCGAGCCCAACACGCCCGTGCACCTGTGCGGGCCCGAGGGCGTGCGGCGCACCGTCGCGCTGGCCGAGCTGCTGCCGCTGGCCTTCGACCTGGCCGAGGCGCAGGCATGACCGCCGCGGCCGAGATGGTCCGCGAGCGGGCAGCGGCCGAGGGGCTGAAGCCGATCACCCCGCGCCTGGGCCTCGTGCTCGGCTCGGGCCTCGGCGGCCTGGCCGACGCGGTGACCGACGCCGTCGCGATCCCCTACGCCGAGCTGCCCGGCTTCCCGGTCGGCTCGGTGGTCGGTCACGCGGGCCGCCTCGTGCTGGGCACGCTGGCCGGCACGCCGGTCGTCGTCCTGCAGGGCCGCGCGCACCTCTACGAGGGGATCCCCGCGTCCGACCTCGCGGTCCCCGTGCGGACCGTCAGCGCCCTCGGCGCGGAGTCGATCGTGCTGACCAACGCCGCCGGGTCGCTGCGCGCCGACGTCACGCCCGGGCAGCTGATGGCGCTGACCGACCACATCAACATGATGGGCGCCAACCCGCTCATGGGTCCCAACGACGACGAGCTGGGACCGCGCTTCGTCGGCCTCGGCGACGCCTACGACCCGGCGCTGCGCGCCGCGCTCCACGCGGCGGCCGACGCGGAGGGCGTCGCGCTGGCCGATGGCGTCTACCTCGCGGTCGCGGGCCCCTCGTTCGAGACGCCCGCCGAGATCCGCGCCTACCGCACGCTCGGCGCGGACGCGGTCGGCATGTCGACGGTCCCGGAGGTGATCGTCGCCCGGCACGCCGGGCTGCGCGTCGCCGCCGTCTCGGCGATCACCAACCTGGCCGAGGGCCTGGGCGAGGAGGTCCTCTCCCACGAGCACACGCTGGTCAACGCAGCGGTCGCCGCGGCCGACCTGCAGCGGGTGCTGACCCGCTTCGTCGCGGAGCTCGCCGCATGAGCCGGCCGACCAAGGAGCTGCTGCGCGACAAGCGCGACGGCCGCGCGCTGAGCCGCGACGAGCTGCACGCCATCGCCTCGGGCATCGGCGACGGCACGCTGAGCGACGCGCAGGTCGCGGCGTTCGCGATGGCCGTCTTCTTCCGCGGCCTCGACGCCCAGGAGCTGCCGGCCTTCACGCTCGGCATGCGCGACTCGGGCCGCGTCATCGACTGGTCGGGCCTCGACCGCCCGGTGCTCGACAAGCACTCCACCGGCGGCGTCGGGGACAAGGTGTCGCTCATCCTCGCCCCGCTGATCGCGGCGTCCGGAGGCGCGACGCCGATGATCTCCGGCCGCGGCCTCGGCCACACGGGCGGGACGCTCGACAAGCTCGAGTCGATCCCCGGCTACAACGCGACGCCCGACGCCGACCTCATGGGCCGCGTCGTGCGCGAGGTCGGCTGCGTGATCGGGGGCCAGACCGACGACCTGGCCCCGGCGGACCGAAGGCTGTACGGGATCCGCGACGCGACGGGCAGCGTCGAGGCGATCCCGCTCATCGTCTCCTCGATCCTGTCCAAGAAGCTCGCCGCCGGGCTGGGCGGCCTCGTCATGGACGTCAAGCACGGCTCCGGCGCGTTCATGAGCGAGCTCGACGACGCGCGGGCCCTGGCGCGCGCGCTCGTGGACGTCGCGGTCGCCGCGGGCCTGCCCACCGTCGCGCTGCTGACCGACATGGACCGCGTGCTCGGATCGACCGCCGGCAACGCGCTGGAGGTCCGCGAGTCGATCGCGGTGCTGACCGGCGCGCCCGACGCCGACCCGAGGCTGGTCGAGGTGACGCTCGCGCTGACGCGCGCGGTGCTGGAGCTCGGCGGGCTGGGCGACGCCGACCCCGCGGCCGCGCTGGCCTCCGGCGCCGCGGCCGAGCGGTTCGCGGCGATGGTCGCCGCGCTCGGGGGCCCGGCCGACCTGCTCGAGAACCCCGACGCCCACCTGGAGCGCGCGCCCGTCGTCCGTATGGTCTTCCCCGACCGGCCCGGCGTCGTCGTGCGCCACGACACCCGCGGCCTCGGGCTCGTCGTCATGGGCCTCGGCGGGGGGCGGGCCGTCGAGAGCGACGTCATCGACGCGGCGGTCGGGCTGGACGACGTCGCCGGGCCGGGCGCCGAGGTCGGCGCGGGCGCGCGCCCGCTCGCGGTCGTGCACGCGCGCGACGAGGCCGCCGCCGACGCCGCCGAGGCCCAGGTGCGCCAGCTGATCGCGGTCGGCGAGACCGCGCCGCCCCATGTCGACGTCGTCACGGAGGTCCTGCGATGAGCACCGATCCGCCCGCCAGCGTCGCGGCCATCCCCAAGGCCGAGCTGCACGTCCACCTCGAGGGCACCGCCACACCGGCGCTGATCCGGCGCCTGGCCGTCCGCAACGAGATCGCGCTCCCCGACCGGCTGTTCGCCGACGACGACACGTTCGCCTGGGTCGACTTCCTCGACTTCCTGCGCGCCTACGACGATGCCGCGACGGCGATCCGCACCGCCCAGGACTACCGCGACGTCACCTACGAGTACCTGGCCTCCTGTGCGGCGGAGGGCACGGTCTACGTCGAGCTGATCGCCTCGCTGGACCATGGCGCCAAGGTCGGCCTCGACGACGCCGAGCACCTCGCGGGCATCGCCCAGGGCATCGACGACGCCCGGGCCGACCACGGGATCGTCGGGCGGATCATCTCCTCGGCCGTGCGCAACTTCGGCGTGGCCGACTGCGAGGACGTCGCCCGCCGCACCGTCGCGCTTGACCACCCTTACGTCGTGGGCTTCAACATGGCCGGCGACGAGGCCAACTACCCAGCCGCCGACTACGAGCGGACGTTCGCGATCGTCGCCGAGGCCGGCCTGGGCTGCTCGGTCCACGCGGGCGAGCACGCGGGGCCGGAGTCGATCCGCGCCGCCCTCGCGCTGCCGGGCGTCCGGCGCATCTCGCACGGCGTCCGAGCCGTCGAGGACCCGTCGCTGGTCAGCGAGCTGGCACAGCGCGGGATCGTGCTCGAGGTGTGCCCGACCTCCAACGTCGTGCTCGGCCTCTACCCCGGCTACGAGGACCACCCGCTGCCCTCGCTGATGGGCGCGGGGATCCCCGTGACCTTGGGATCAGACGATCCTCCGTACTTCGGTACGACCATCGGCCGCGAGTACGAACTGGCCCACGAGGCCATCGGATTGGACCTCGAGGACCTCCAGGACATCACCGAAACCGCGCTGAATGCGGCCTTCGCCGGACCGGACGTGATGGTCAATCTCCATGACCACCGGCCGGGCATGTAGGTTTGCGCCGCGGCAAAGGGTCGGCCGCGCTGTCCCTCCGCAGTCCCGTTCAATCCCAGAGGGAGTTCTCTCGCAAGTGCGCGCACGTTCCACACGCCGGGCCATCGCCGCCATCGGCGTCGCCGGCCTTCTCGTCGCCGCCGCAGGCTGCGGCTCCAACAACAACAGCTCCTCGACGTCGAGCGGCACCGGCACCACCGCCGCGGCGCCGGCCAAGAAGGCGATCAAGGTCGGCCTCGTCACCGACATCGGTGGTCTCAACGACCGTTCGTTCAACACCCTGGCCAACCAGGGCCTCGAGCAGTCCAAGTCCGAGTTGGGCATCACGGGTCGCGTCCTGACCTCGAAGTCCAACGCCGACTACGTCCCCAACCTCTCCACGCTCGCCCAGCAGAAGTTCGACCTCGTCATCGGCGTCGGCTTCCTGATGGCGGACGCCATGGACACCGTCGCCAAGAAGTTCCCGAACACCAAGTTCGCGATCATCGACGTCGACGCCACGGGCCTGAAGGGCAAGCCCACCAACGTCGAGGGCCTGCTGTTCAAGGAGCAGGAGTCCGGCTACCTGGCGGGCACGCTCGCCGGCCTGTACGCCAAGGACAACAACATCACCACGATCTCGAGCGTCGGCGGACAGAAGATCCCGCCGGTCGATCACTACATCGCGGGCTACGAGGCGGGCGCCAAGGCGGCCAACCCGTCGATCAAGACGCTCCACGCCTACTCCCAGGACTTCGTCGACCAGGCGAAGTGCAAGGAGATCGCGCTCAGCCAGATCGCGCGCGGCTCCGGTGTCGTGTTCCAGGTCGCGGGCCAGTGCGGCCTCGGCGCGCTGGACGCCGCCAAGCAGAAGGGCAAGCAGGGCATCGGCGTCGACGCCGACCAGGCCTACCTGGGCCCGTTCATCCTGACCTCGGCCATCAAGAAGGTCGACACCTCCGTGTTCGACACGGTCAAGCAGGTCCAGGACGACAAGTACACCGGTGGCGCCGACACCACGTTCGACGTCAAGAACAAGGGCGCGGGCATCGGCAAGATCGGTCCGGCCGGAACCAAGTACCAGCCCCAGATCGACGACGTCACGGCGAAGCTGGCTGCGGGTTCCATCACGGTGCCCGACACCGTCAAGTAGCCCGACGCGTCCTACCCTGGCGGACGTGTCGCCACAGAACGCAGGTGCCGCGGAGCTCGCCCTGGAGCTCCGCGGCATCACCAAGCGCTTCGGCGCGGTGACGGCCAACGACGCCGTCGACCTCCAGTTGCGGCGTGGGGAGATCCACGCGCTGCTGGGGGAGAACGGCGCCGGCAAGTCGACGCTGATGAGCGTCGTCTACGGGATGGCGCGGCCCGACGAGGGAGAGATCCTCATCGACGGCGAGCCCGTCACGATCGACTCGCCCCGCGACGCCATGGACCGTGGCGTCGGCATGGTCTTCCAGCACTTCATGCTGATCCCGGTCATGACCGTGGCCGAGAACCTGGTGCTGGGCGCCGAGCCGCGCAAGCACGGGCTGCTGGACCTCGCGGGGGCGCGGCGCCGCACCCGCGAGCTGTCGGACAAGTACGGCCTCAAGGTCGACCCCGACGCGCGCGTGTCGGACGTGTCGGTCGGCCAGCAGCAGCGCATCGAGATCCTGCGCGCGCTGGACCGCGGCGCGAAGATCCTCGTCCTCGACGAGCCCACCGCGGTGCTCACCGCGCAGGAGACGGCCGAGCTGGCCGAGGTGCTGCGCGGACTGCGCGACGCCGGCACCTCGATCGTCTTCATCACCCACAAGCTGCACGAGGTGCTCGCCGTCGCCGACCGCGTCACGGTCCTGCGCCGTGGCAAGACGGTCGGGACCGTCGACACCGCCGGCGCCGACGACGCGTCGCTGGCCCGCATGATGGTCGGGCGCGACGTCGTGCTGCGCGTCGAGAAGGAGCCGGGCAAGCCCGGCGACCCGCTGCTGGAGCTCGACGACGTCCACGCGATCGACGACCGCGGCCTGCCGGCGGTCGACGGCGTGTCGCTGCAGGTGCGGGCCGGCGAGATCGTCGCCGTCGCCGGCATCGACGGCAACGGCCAGAGCGAGCTGATCGACCTGATCGCCGGGCTGCGGCCCTGCACCGGCGGCCACGTGCGCCTGGGCGGCAAGGACATCACCAACTGCACGCCGCGTGCCGCGCGCGACGCCGGCATCGGCCACATCGCCGAGGACCGCCATCGCCGCGGCCTGGTGCTCGACTTCAACCTGTCGGAGAACCTCGCGCTGATGGACTACCGCGAGGGCACGCGCTTGGGCCTGCTCAAGCCGCGCCGGATGCTCGACGCCGCCGCCCGGCTGCTGCACGAGTTCGACGTGCGCGGCGGCAGCCCCGTCACGCCGGCGCGCTCGCTGTCGGGCGGCAACCAGCAGAAGGTCGTCATCGCGCGCGAGATCTCGGGCAACCCCGACGCGCTGATCGCCGCGCAGCCGACGCGCGGCCTGGACGTCGGCGCCATCGAGTTCGTCCATCGGCGCCTGCTGGCCGAGCGCGACGCCGGGCGCGCGATCCTGCTCTTCTCGCTCGAGCTCGACGAGGTCCGGGCGCTGGCCGACCGGATCGTCGTCATCTACGACGGGCGCATCGTGGGCGAGCTGCCGCCCACGGCGTCCGACGAGGAGCTCGGCCTCCTCATGACCGGCAGCGGCTCGCCGCGCGTGACCTCGTGAGCAGCGTCAGCCCCGGCGGCCCGGTCCCGCCGCTGCCGCCGGACGGGCAGCCCGAGATCGCCCTGTCGCCGGGCTTCGTCGCCCGCATGACCGGCCAGATGCGGGCCGGCGGCTGGATCGCCCCGCTGCTGACGGTGGTCGTCGCGTTCTTCATGGGCGGCCTCGTCGTGGCGGCCACGGGCCACAACCCGCTCTCGACCTACAAGGCCATCTTCGAAGGCTCAGGCCTGCAGTGGCTGTTTCCGTGGACGTCGGGCGCCGACCGCGACACGGCGGCGATCAACCTCCAGCAGACGCTGCTGACCACCGGGCCGCTGATCCTGCTCGGCCTCGCCGTCGGCTACGCGTTCCGCGCGGGCCTGTTCAACATCGGCGGCCAGGGGCAGTACATCGTCGGCTCGATCGTGGCGGTCTGGGCCGGTTCGTCGTGGGCGGGCATGCCCGGCCCGATCCACGTGATCGTCGCCATGGTGCTCGCGACGGCGGCGGGCGCGGTGTGGGCGGGGATCGCGGGCGCCCTGCGGGCGATCACCGGCGCCAACGAGGTGATCACGACGATCATGCTCAACTGGATCGCGATCTGGCTGGGCGTCTACCTCTTCGGGCTGGGCGGCCCGCTGCAGAACAACGCGCAGCCCGACGTGCCGATCTCCAACGACATCGTCCACAGCGCGCGGCTGCCCGTGTTCTGGGGCGATCCGGACCTGCAGGGCCTGCACATCGGCATCTTCATCGCGCTGGCGGCCGCGGTCGTGTACTGGGTGCTGCTGAACCGCTCGACCAAAGGCTACGAGGCGCGCGCCGTGGGCTTCAACCCGGAGGCGGCGCGCTACAGCGGCATCCGCGTCGGCCGGACCTACGTGCTGGTCATGGCCACGTGCGGGGCGCTGGCCGGCCTGGCCGGCTCGCTCGACGTGCTGGGCTGGCAGTTCCACCTGGCGACCAACGACATCCAGGGCACGCAGCTGGCGTTCCTGGGCATCGCCGTGGCGCTGCTGGGCCGCAACACCGCGCTGGGCACGTGCCTGGCCGCGCTGATGTTCGCCGCGCTGGTCAACGGCACGTCGGTGCGCAACCTCGACCCGGCGGTGTTCGAGCCCGAGCTCGCGCAGAACCTCACGACGGTCATCCAGGGCCTCGTGGTGCTGTTCGTCAGCGCCGACGTCCTGATCCTCCTGATCTACAACAAGCTGCGGCCGCGCCGGCGGCCCGGCGCGGCCGCCGGC
>DASYLT010000168.1:0-21553 GCA_036009425.1 Baekduia sp.
GAACGATCTGCTGCAGCCCTAGCGCGATGGGGCCCATGCGCCACCATGTCGCGATGCTCCGCGCTTCCGCCCTCGCCCTGTGCCTCGCGGCCGGCGCAGCGCTCGCGCTCCCCGCCGCCGTGGTCCATGCCGCGCCCACGCCGGCGCAGACGCTGTTCACGCAGAAGCTGATCGACGACGACGCGACGAGCTCCGCCATCAAGGGTCTGCTGCAGACCAAGGCCGGCATCGTCGATCCGCGCAGCGGCTTCGTCGACGTCACCGGCGACGGCCGCCAGGACGCGCTCGTGCTGGTCTCGACCCAGGGCGCGGCGGGGTCGGTGGCGCTCTACGTGTTCAGCACCCACGGCCAGAAGGCCGGCACGACCGGCGACCAGACGTCGCTGAAGGTCGTCTTCCGCCTGCAGTCGCTCTACCGCGCGTCGCTGCGGATCTCGGGCACGACGCTGAGCATCCTCGAGCCGGCCTACGCCAAGGGCGACGACCTCTGCTGCCCGCCGAAGCTGCGCGAGCGCGACTACGCGTTCGACGCCAAGAAGCTGACGTTCGTCCGCACCGCGGACCACGACACGCCGTTCACGAAGTAGGGCACGCCTGCCCCGTTCTGTGATGCAACGCACCTCCCGTGCGCTTGCGGAACCACTGCGCCTGCGTAATACTTACGTGCATGCATGCAAGCAGTGCGAACACGGAAGCTCCTCCCGCCGCGGTCGCGGCGGCGCTGCTGGACCTCTGGCGCCAGGTGCTCTCCGGCTCGACCCGCGCGCTGTACGCGATGCTCGCCGAGGCCGACCTCTCCATGACCCAGCTCAAGATGCTCCACGTCCTCGTGGAGTGCGAGCGGGAGGCGTCGGTGAAGGAGATCGCCGAGCAGCTCTCGATGTCCCTCCCCAACGCGTCTCGCACCATCGACGGCCTGCTCCAGCGCGGGCTCGTCGAGCGGCGCGAGGACGAGCACGACCGGCGCGTCAAGCGCGTGGGCCCCACCCCGGCCGCCCGCGACCTCATCGACCGCGTCGACACCGCCCGGCTCCAAGGCCTCGAGGCCTGGGCCGAAGGCCTCTCCCCCGTCCAGCGCACGACCCTGCTGGACGCCCTCTCCATCCTCCCCAAGACCAAGGACCGCCGCTGCTCATGAGCGCCGCCACCCTGCGCCACCGCTTCGTCAACGAGGACAACCGCCGCTGGTGGACCCTCGCCGCGATGTGCTTCGCGCTGTTCATGATCATGTTGGACAACACGGTCGTCAACGTCGCGCTGCCCTCCATCCAGCGGGACCTCGGCGCCTCGACCAGCGGCCTCGAGTGGACGGTCAACGCCTACACGTTGAGCTTCGCCGTGCTGCTGGTCACCGGCGGGCGCCTCGGCGACCTCTTCGGCCGCCGGCGCATGTTCCTCTTCGGCGTCGTCGTGTTCGGCGCGTCGAGCGGCCTCATCGCCCTGGCCCAGTCCGAGGCGTGGCTGGTCAGCTTCCGCGCCCTGCAGGGCGTGGGCGCCGCGTTCATGATGCCCGCGACGCTGTCGATCATCGCCAACGCCTTCCCCGCCCACGAGCGCGGCAAGGCCATCGGCACCTGGGCCGGCGTCTCCGCCCTGGCGCTCGCCATCGGTCCCGTCGTCGGCGGGTTCCTGGTGGAGAGCGTCAGCTGGCAGTCGATCTTCCTGCTCAACCTGCCGGTCGCCGCCGTCGCCGTGGTCGTCACGCTCTTCGCCACCCACGAGTCGCGCGACGAGACCGCCACGCGGTCGGTCGACCTCCCCGGCGTCACGGCGATCACGGTCGGCCTCACCGCCATGATCCTCGCGCTGGTGCAGGGCAACGCGTGGGGCTGGGGCTCGGGCCGGATCGTCGGCCTGCTGGCCGCCGCCGTCGTCGGGCTCACCGCGTTCGCGGTCATCGAGAACCGGTCGACCAACCCCATGGTCGACTTCCGGTTCTTCCGCGCGCGGTCGTTCCTGGGGGCGAACGTGGTCGCGTTCATCGTGAGCTTCGCGATGCTCGCGACGTTCTTCTTCCTGGCGCTCTACCTGCAGAACGTGCGCGGCTACAGCCCACTGCAGGCCGGCGTCCGCTTCCTGCCGATGACCGTCGTGATCATCATCGGGGGCCCGATCGCCGGGCGGCTGTCGGACAAGATCGGCCCCCGCCCGCTGATGGCCTCCGGCCTGCTGCTCAACGCGATCTCGCTGTTCTGGCAGGGCCACCTGAACGTCGACACGCCCTACACGAGCCTGCTCGGCGCGTTCGTCCTGATGGGCTTCGGCATGGGCCTGGTCATGTCGCCGATGAGCACCGCGGCGATGAACGCCGTGGACCAGACGAAGGCCGGCGTCGCCTCCGGCGTGCTCTCGATGAGCCGCATGGTCGGCGGCACGTTCGGCGTCGCGGTGATGGGCGCGCTCATCGCCGGCCTCGGCCGCCACAAGATCGACGAGCTGCTCCCGCAGGTTCCCGAGGGCACCCGCGCATCGCTGGCCGATGGGCTGGGCGCCGGGGCGACCGGCGGCACCGGCGCGGTGCACGACGCCGTCCAGCAGGCGTTCCTGTTCGCGCTCAACGACGGGCTGCGGGTCGCCGCCGTGGTCGCCCTGCTGGGCGCCGTGGCCGCCTGGGTGCTCATCGAGCCCGGCATCCCGCAGCGCCAGCCCGTCCACGACGCCGAGAGCGCCGAGGTCGGCACCGGCGACGGCGGCGCCGAGCTGGCCGCCGCGGCCGAGACCGCACTGCCGGTCTGACCGGCAGTGATCCGTCCTGCACCGCCGCCACGATGCGGCGGTGCAGGTACTCCACGAGGTCGAAGATCCGAAGATCCCGGGGCTGCTGAAGTCCGGTGAGTTCTTCTGGCTCAAGCTCCAGGGCTGTTCCGACGAGCAGATCGCCGAGGTCGGCCGGCGCTTCGGCCTGCATCCGCTGGCCGTCGAGGACAGCCAGGAGTTCGGGCAGCGGCCGAAGATCGACGACTACGGCGATACCGCGCTGCTGGTCTTCTACGGCGTCGACCCCGACGGGACGCCGCTGGAGGTGCACTTCCACGTCAGCGGCCAGTGGATGCTCACCATCCACCAGGGCGGCCACGAGCTCCTGCAGAACGCCGCCGCGCGGATCGAGCGCGACACGCCCAAGACCGAGGAGGAGGCGATCTACCGCGTCCTGGACGCGCTGACCGACAGCTTCTTCCCGGTGCTCGACAAGGTCGACGACGAGATCGACGTCCTGATGGACGCGATGCTCGAGAGCGCGAGCCAGGATCAGCGCCAGGAGCTGTTCGCGCTGCGCCGGCGCCTCATCGACCTGCGCCGGATCGCCAACCCGCAGCGCGACATCCTCGCGCGCGGCGGCGAGGTCCTCGGCGGCCTGCCCGGCCTGGAGGCCGACGACGCGCGCGACTGGTTCCGCGACGTCTACGACCACCTCGTCCGCATCTCGGAGCTCATCGACTCCTACCGGGACCTGCTCGCCGGGGCCCTGGACCTCTACCTGTCGACGGTCTCCAACCGCCTCAACAACATCTCCAAGCAGCTGACGGTCGTGGCCACCATCTTCCTGCCCCTGACGTTCGTCACCGGGTTCTTCGGCCAGAACTTCGGGATGCTCGTGCGCCACATCAACAGCGCGTGGGCCTTCTGGGGCTACGGCATCGGCGGCCTCGTCGTGTCGGCGCTCGCGCTGCTCTGGTACTTCCGCCGCCAGGGCTTCCTCGGCAACAGCTGAGCGCGCCCCCGACCGGATGCCCCGATAGTCCGTTCTGGCGTAAGGTTGCGCCCCGAACCGAACCGCCAACGACTTCCAGAGGGTCTGAACGTACAAATGGCCGTTGATGTGACGCAGGTCTCCATCGTCGACACCGAGCCCGGTGAGCTGCCGACCACGATGTCGGCCTGGGTCATCCGCGAGGAGCGCTTCGGCGAGCCTAAGGACGCCTTCCAGGTCGAGGAGATCGAGGTGCCCGAGCCGGGCGCCTTCGAGGTGATCGTCCGCGTGATGGCGGCCGGCGTCAACTACAACAACGTATGGGCGGCCCTCGGCCAGCCCGTCTCGGTCATGAAGTACGGCGACCACCCCGAGTTCGGCCACCACATCGGCGGCTCGGACGCCTCGGGCGTCGTGTGGAAGGTCGGCGCCGGCGTCACCCGCTGGAAGGCGGGCGACGAGGTCGTCCTGCACTGCAACCAGGCCTCCTACGAGGATCCCGAGGTCCACGGCCTCGACCCGATGGCCGCCCCGTCGCAGAAGATCTGGGGCTACGAGACGACCTGGGGCTCCTTCGCGCAGTTCACGAAGGTCCAGGCCCAGCAGCTGCTGCCCAAGCCGGCCGCGCTGACCTGGGAGGAGGCCGCCTCCTACGGCCTCGTCTACTTCACCGCCTGGCGCATGCTGATGACGCGCTGCAAGCTGCAGGCCGGGCAGAAGGTCCTGATCTGGGGCGCCGCCGGCGGCCTGGGCGTCTTCGCCACGCAGATCTGCAAGGCCGCGGGCGCCGAGTGCGTCGGCGTGGTCAACAGCGACGAGAAGGGCGCGCTGGTCAAGCAGCTCGGCGCCGTCGACTTCATCAACCGCAGCGAGTTCGCCGGCATGATGCGCACGGGCAAGGAGACGCCGGAAGAGGAGAAGGCGCGGTTCAAGGAGTCGCGCCGTTTCGGCAAGCGCGTCCGCGAGATCCTCGGCGCCGACCCCGACATCGTCTTCGAGCACGTGGGCGCCGCGACGTTCCCGACCTCGGTCCTGACCGTCAAGCCGTTCGGCAAGGTCGTCATCTGCGCCGGCACGACCGGCTTCAACCTCGACTTCGACGTGCGCTACCTGTGGATGAAGCAGAAGGAGATCCTCGGGTCGCACTTCGCGAACGCCTACGAGTGCCTGAAGGCCAACGAGCTGATCGAGTCGGGCGCGATCCGACCCGTTCTCTGGCGTACCCTGGGCTTCGATGGCGTCGCAGAGGCTCACCAGCTCATGAGGGACAACAAGCACGCGGGCAAGATCTCGATCCTGGTCGGGGCCGAGAAGGAGGGCCTCGGCAAGACCGCCGACGGCCCCGGCGCGATCTACGCGGAGGTCGGCTGACATGGCCGGCGTCGTCTACGTCCCCTGGTACGCCACGGTCTTCCGCGGCGACAAGCTCGAGGCGATGGTCGCCGAGATCGCGCCGGTCGCGCTGCGCTACGGCGCCACCGGGTACGCGGTGCACCGCAACCGCGACGACCGCTACAAGATCCTCCAGATGGCGACCTTCGAGCACAAGCTCGACTGGGACCGCTACTGGTCGGGGCCGGAGTTCGTGCACTGGCGCGCGGGCGCCCAGGGCGTCTACCAGGTGCCGATCCTCTACTCGTGGAACGACGTCACGATCGAGGGTCACCTCGACGGCGAGGGCGAGCGGCACGAGTACTCGGGGGTCGCTCCGACCTCCGAGGGCGACTCGATCTAGCCCGAGCCAGGTGGTGCCGGCGCCGGGCCGCCTCAGGCGGCCGGCGCCTTGTCGATGTCCAGGCGCAGCTTGGCGATCGACTGGCGGATGATGCGCGAGATCTGCATCTGCGAGACGCCGATGCGGTCGGAGATCTCGGTCTGGGTGAGGTCCTCGGCGAAGCGCAGCCGCAGGACCTCGCGGTCGCGGTCGCTCAGGACGTCCATGGCCTCGTCGAGCAGCACGCGGATCTCCGCGCGCTCGAGCTCGACGTCGCGGCCCCCGATGGAGTCGGCGAGGGTCATGTCCTCGCCGGTGGGCTCGTCCAGCGAGCGCGTGCGGCGGGCGCCGACGCTCTGGATCGTCGCCAGGACCTCCTCGAACGGCGCGTCGACGCCGCTGGCCAGCTCCTGCACGGTGGGCGAGCGCCCGAGCGTGCTGGTCAGCTCGTCGCGCTTCTTGGCGACGACGAGCTGCAGCTCCTGCAAGCCGCGCGGGACGCGCATCGCCCATGTGCGGTCGCGGAAGTGGCGCTTGATCTCGCCCAGGACCGTCGGGGTCGCATAGGACGAGAAGCGCACCTCGCGCGCGAGGTCGAAGCCCTCGATGGCCTTCATGATCCCGACGCAGGCGACCTGGACGAGGTCGTCCATCGGCTCGCCGCGCCCGGCGTAGCGGCCGGCCAGGGCGCGCGCGAGGGGCAGCATGTCCTCGGCCAGTTGGTCCCGTGCGTGCGTGTCACCGTCGTGGTGGTAGCGCCGCAGGAGCTCCTGCTCGCGGTGGGCGCGAGCGGCGCCGTCGAAGTGCCCGGAGGCTTCGGCCATCGCTTCTCAGCGTATCGGCCGCGGGGAGCCGCCGCAGAGGCGTGTCGGTGCCCTAGGGCGTCTACGCCTGCTCGAGCGGGGCCATCGTGAGGCCCGCGTCGCGCAGCTGGTGCCAGTAGTGCTCGGCGAGCTCCTTGTGTCCCGTCCAGACGATGGCCAGCCCGCTGGCGTGGATGCGGTCGGCGATGTCGTAGCCGCTGGGCACCGTGACGCCGGGGATGAGCCGGGAGAGCGTCCGCGCGACGTGGTCGAACGTGTTGTGGTCGTCGTTGCGCACGATGACCTTCCACGCGCCGCCGAGGGCGCCGTCCGGTCCTGAAGTGCGGGGAAGCTCGATGGTCTGGCTCATCTCGACTCCGAAGTATCCAGGTTCGTCCAGTACCTCGCCAGCCCGCCGTAGAGCGTGTCCGGCGGCATCGCCTTGAGGTAGCTGTGCTCCTGCGTCGTACCCGCCAGCGCCCGGCGGATCTCGCGCTCGAAGCCGGCCGCGTCCTCGCGCCGGGCCACCTGCGCCCAGCGGTCCAGCTCCCCGTGCAGGGTGCTCAGATGCTCGGCGACGTCGTTGAACGTGCCGTAGTGGGTGATCGCCAAGGCCTCTGGATCCCAATGCTCCAGCAGATCGATCGAGCCGTGCCAGGCCCCGACGTCGATGTCGGGCGGCGGCGTGGGCGGCAGGATCGGCCCCTCGCCGATGCGCACCCCCGCCACGTCGCCGGCGAACGCGATCCCGCTGGCCTCGTGCAGGTAGGCGACGTGGTGGATCGCGTGGCCGGGGGTCCAGGCCCAGCGCACGCCCTCGGCGGCGCCGGCGTCGTCGAGGATCCTGACGTTGGCCTCGGGTACCGGGACGATCTCGCCCCACAGGCGCTCCATCGCGTCGCCGTAGATGCGGGTCGCGCTGGCCACCAGGCGGCTGGGGTCGATGACGTGCCTGGCGCCCCGGTGGTGCACCCAGACCTCGAGCTCGGGCCAGCGGCGCACGAGGGCACCCGCGGCACCGGCGTGGTCGAGGTGGATGTGGGTCAGCAGCACGCCCCGCGGCTGCTCGTCGCCGAGGGCCTGCATGAGCGTCTGGGCCGAGGACTCCGGTCCGGGATCGACGACGAACCCGTCGATCTGGTGGGCGCAGACCGCCTGCGCGGCGCCCTGGAAGCAGACGTCGATCTCGCGGTGCTCGCTCATGCCCCTGCCTTGGTCGCGACGACGATGTCCTGGAAGCTCGTGCCGCCCTCGTCCCCGCGCCAGGTGCCCTCGTGGACGGCGGTCAGCGTGAGGCCATGGCGCTGCAGCGCCTCCCGCAGCCACGTGCCGTCGAAGGCGATCGCCTCCTCGGGCACCTCGTCGCTGACGACGGCCACGGCCTGGTCGGCGTCGAGGAACGGCAGCCCGGCGCGGCCCGCGGCGATCGCCGCGCGCGAGCCGTCGTCGAGCAGGAACCAGGTGGCGAACAGACGGCCGCCGGGCACGAGCGTGCGCGCGGCCTCCGCGACGTAGCGCTGCGCCTCGCCCTCCAGCAGGTGCGTGAACACCGAGGTCGCCAGCGCGAAGTCGAAGCTCGCGTCGGCGTAGGGGAAGGTGAACGCGTCGGCCGACTGCGTGCCGGCCGGGTTGTAGCGGCGGTTGAAGAGGTCGGCGATGACGAAGGTGAAGTTCGGGTGCGAGCGGTACCTGGATCGGCACCACGCGATGCCCTCGGCGTTGATGTCGAAGCCGTCATAGGTGCCCGGCGGCGTCAGGTAGCCGGTCAGCGGGCGCGCCATGCGGCCGATGCCGCAGCCGATGTCGAGCACGCGCTCGGTGGGCGCCAGGCCGCCGAGTGCGGTGAAGTGACGCAGGAACTCGTCGCCGGTGCCGGCGAAGTCGGAGTGGCCGACGAAGTCCATCCGCCGCGGCGGCACGAGGCGGTCGGTGCGTCCGCCGACGCGATCGCGGAGGTCGAGGGCCCGGAGTCGCAGCGACGTCCGGGCGCGTTCGAGAAGAGGCTCGGGCACTCGCGCGGAGCCTACTTACGACCGGCGCAAGTACGATTCGTGGCATGGAGCATCGCCTGCCCGAGCGCGACCGTCCGTGGATGATGCGGACCTACGCGGGACACTCGACCGCGAAGAAGTCCAATGAGCTGTACCGGGCCAACCTGGCCAAGGGACAGACGGGTCTCTCGATCGCCTTCGACCTGCCGACGCAGACCGGTTACGACGCCGATCACGAGCTCGCGCGCGGCGAGGTCGGCAAGGTCGGCGTGCCCGTGGCGCACAAGGGCGACATGCACCAGCTGCTGGACGGCATCCCGCTGGGCGAGATGAACACGTCGATGACGATCAACGCGACGGCGGCCTGGCTGCTGGCGCTGTACATCGGCACGGCAGAGGAGAACGGCGTCGAGGCGTCGGCGCTCCAGGGCACCACGCAGAACGACATCATCAAGGAGTTCCTGGCCCGCGGGACCTACGCGTTCCCGCCCGGCCCCTCGATGCGGCTCATCGCCGACATGGTGGCCTACACGGTCACCGAGGTGCCCAAGTGGAACCCCATCAACATCTGCTCCTACCACCTGCAGGAGGCCGGCGCGACGCCGGTGCAGGAGATCGCGTACTCGATGGCCAACGCCATCGCCGTGCTCGACGCCGTGCGCGAGCGTGTGCCGGAGGACCTGATGGGCAAGGTCTTCGGGCGCATCTCGTTCTTCGTCAACGCCGGCGTGCGCTTCATCGAGGAGCACGCCAAGCTGCGCGCGATGTCGGTGCTGTGGGAGCAGCTCGGCCGCGAGCGCTACGGCGTGACCGACGAGAAGCAGCTGCTCTTCCGCTACGGCGTGCAGGTCAACTCCCTGGGGCTGACCGAGGCCCAGCCCGAGAACAACGTGCAGCGCATCGTGCTCGAGGCGCTGGCGGTCACGATGGGCCGCAACGCGCGCGCCCGCGCCGTCCAGCTGCCGGCCTGGAACGAGGCGCTCGGCCTGCCGCGCCCGTGGGATCAGCAGTGGTCGCTGCGCATCCAGCAGGTGATGGCCTTCGAGACCGACATGTTGGAGTACCCCGACATCTTCGAGGGGTCGGTCGTCATGGACGGCCTCGTCGACGAGCTGCTGGAGGGCGCCCGCGCGGAGATGGCCATCGTCGAGGAGCACGGCGGCGCCGTCAAGGCCGTCGACTACATGAAGGGGTCGCTCGTCGACAGCCACCGAGAGCGCATCCGGCGCATCGAGCACGGCGAGCAGATCGTCGTCGGCGTCAACCGGTACACCGAGTCCAACCCCTCGCCGCTGATCGACGAGGAGGGCGGGATCATGACCGTGGACCCCGAGACCGAGCTGCACCAGCGCGAGGCCGTCGTGGCGTGGCGCGCGGCGCGCGACGCCGCGGCCGCCGAGTCGGCGCTGGCCGAGCTGCGCCGGGTCGCGCAGACCGACGAGAACATCATGCCGGCGACGATCGCCGCCGCGAAGGCGGGCGTGACCACCGGCGAGTGG
This sequence comes from Baekduia sp., assembly GCA_036009425.1. Lineage (GTDB taxonomy): Bacteria > Actinomycetota > Thermoleophilia > Solirubrobacterales > Solirubrobacteraceae > Baekduia. The sequence continues at coordinate 9,699 of DASYLT010000168.1, forward strand.
GCCGCCGCGCTGCGCGAGACCTTCGGCGAGTTCCGCGCGCCGACCGGCGTCGGCGAGGCCGCCGCGGGCGACCGCGACGAGTCCGACCTGACCGAGCTGCGCGACGAGGTCGAGCGCGTCGGCGAGGCGATCGGCCGCCGGCCGAAGATCCTCGTGGGCAAGCCGGGGCTCGACGGCCACTCCAACGGGGCCGAGCAGATCGCCGTACGGGCCCGGGACATCGGCTTCGACGTGGTCTACGAGGGCATCCGCCTGACGCCGTCGCAGATCGCCGCGTCGGCCGAGCAGGAGGGCGTCCACGTGATCGGCCTGTCGATCCTGTCGGGCTCGCACCTGGAGCTGATCCCGAGCGTCATCGCGGCGCTGCGCGAGCGCGGCGTCGACGCGCCGGTGATCGTCGGCGGGATCATCCCGACGGCCGACGTGCAGCCGCTCAAGGACGCCGGCGTCGCCGCGGTCTACACGCCCAAGGACTTCGACCTCGGCGCGATCATGCGCGACATCGTGGCGCTCGTGGCCGACAAGCACGCGACGACCGCCGCGGAGGCCTGACCCCTGAGAGCGGAAGCCTCGCCCAGGGGGCTCGGTTCCGGGCGGGAGGCTCGCCCAGGGGCTCGCCCGCGCGGCGACGGACCATCATGAGCGAGGGTGCCACGCTCGGCGCGCGCCTGCGCGACGGGGACCTGAGCGCCGCCCCGGCGGTGCTGAACCTCGTGGAGAGCCGCGCGCCGCGGCACCGCGAGGACGTGGCCGCGCTGCTGCGCGCGGTCTCCCCCGCGGCGCTGGGCGGCGAGGCGCGCGGGCACGTGGTCGGCGTGACGGGACCTCCGGGCGCGGGCAAGTCCTCGTTGCTGAGCGAGTTGTGCCGTGCGTGGCGGGCCGGCCGGCGATCGGTGGCCGTGCTGGCCGTCGACCCGTCGTCCAAGCGCTCCGGGGGCGCGCTGCTGGGCGATCGCGCGCGCATCGCCTTCGACCCCGAGGACCGTGGGCTGTTCATCCGCTCCACGGCGGCCGGGGATCGGCTCGGCGGGCTCGCGCCGGCGACGCGCGCGGCCGCCCAGGCGCTGGCCGCGGCCTTCGACGTCGTGGTGATCGAGACGGTGGGCGTCGGGCAGTCGGAGACCGAGGTCGGCGAGGTGGCCGATACCGTGGCCGTCATCGTGCAGCCCGGCTCCGGCGACGTCCTCCAGTTCCTGAAGTCGGGCATCATGGAGATCCCCGACGTCCTCGTCGTCACCAAGGCGGATCTCGGCGACCTCGCGCTGCGCGCGCGGCGCGACCTCTCTGCGGCCCTGCGCTCTGCCGGGTCGCGCGACACGAAGGTGGTGGCGGTGTCCTCGATCTCCCCGGCGACCGGGATCGACGAGCTGGTCGAGGCGCTGGACGCGCATCGCGCGACGCTCGATGTCGGCGCCCGCCGCGTGGCCGCCCGCCGCGCCGGCGCGCTGGCCGACTTCCTCGTCGAGCACGGTGAGCGGGGCCTGCGCGAGGTCGGCGGCCGCCGCGCCGCGGTCGCCGCGCTGGCCAAGCAGGACCCCGGCGCCGACGCGCCCACCCTGCTCGCCGCGCTGGAGCAGCGCCGATGAGGCGCGACCTCGCCCTGCTGGTCGCCGTCTTCGCCCTCGTGACCGCGATCGCCGAGCTGTTGGGCGCGACGAACTTCGGGACCGCGGCGACCTTCGGCGAGATCGCGTTTGCCGGCGTGCTGATGTGGGTGCTGTTGAAGCGGCCGTGAGGGGCGCGATTCCTGCTGCGGCCTCCGCGAGCGTTCAGCGACCCGGGCCTCCGCCACGGACGTCGAGGGACGACTGAACCGCGACTATCGCGGTTGAGTCGTCCCTCGACGCTCCCGGTGGGGGCTGGTAGCGTCGCGGCCATGCGGATCCGGTTGTGTCCTCCCCCGCGCTCCTGAGCTGGGCGTCGTCGCGCCATTGAGCGCTGCTGCGCGGCCGTAGCCGCCGCCTCGCGACGCCCCGAGACCCGTCCGCATCCATCTCGCAGCTCTCGGGAGCATCACCATGAACCACACGTCCCTGCGTGCCCGCTCCGGGCCCGCGCTCATGATCGGCGCCGCGGTCCTCTGGGGGACCGTCGGCGTCGTCGTCCTGCACCTCCACGACCACGCGGACCTGTCGGCGGGCGTGATCGCCTGGCTGCGCTCGCTCGTCGCTGCCGCCGTCCTGGTGCCGGCCGTCGCCCTCGGCGCCCGCCGACGGCGCGCGCCGATCGCCACCGCGCTGGTCCCCTCCCGGGCCGCCGGCCGCCTCGTGCTCGCGGTCGGCGCCGGCACCGCCGCCTTCCAGACCGCGTACTTCGCGGCCGTGGCGATGGTCGGCGTGTCGGTCTCGACCCTCATCTCCCTGGGCCTGACGCCGCTGCTCGTCGCCGTCGCCGAGACCGTCCTGCTCGGGGCGCGCCATGGACGGCGCGTGCACGTCGCGGTGGCGGCGTCGATCGCCGGCCTCGTCCTGCTCGTGGCGCCGGGCAGCGGCGGCGGCCACCACGACCAGTGGCTGCTCGGTTGAGTGCTGGCGGCCTTGTCGGCCGTGGGCTACGCGACCGTCACGCTGATGCTGCGCGCCCGCGACGAGGCCACCGGCGGGGCGACGCTCACGGCCGGCACGTTCGCCGTCGGCGCCGTGCTGCTGGCCCCGCTGGCGCTCGGCGCCGGCAACCCCGGGGACTGGAGCGCTCAGACGATCGGCCTGCTCGTCTATCTCGGCCTGGTGCCGTCGGCGCTGGCGTACGCGCTCTTCTTCGCCGCCGTGCGCACGCTCCCCGCGACCGCGTCGGCCGTCGCGTCGCTGCTGGAGCCGCTGACCGCGGCGATCCTGGCCTGGCTGCTGGTCGGCGAGCGGCTCGGCGCGCCCGGCCTGGTCGGGTCGGCGCTCGTTCTGCTGGCCGTCGCGGCGGTGTCCTCCGAGAGCCGGGCCGCGCCCGCCACCGGGTAGGTGGGCGCTTTCACGAAACGGTCCCGGGGATGGGCTCAGGCGCCGGCCGGGCCGGTCAGCACCGGCAGCGAACCGGTGGAAGAACTCATCTATGTTGGCGCCATGCTCGCCACCGCCCGCCGCGCGCTCTTCGTCGCCCCGTTCGACGAGCTGGCCGACCCGCGCCTGCTCGCCGGGCTGGCCGCCGACGCCGAGGCCGCCGGCTGGGACGGCTTCTTCCTCTGGGACCACATCGTCTACTCGGCGCCGACGCGCGCCGTGCTGGACCCGTGGATCGCCATGGCCGCCGTCGCGATGACCACCGAGCGCATCCTCACCGGGCCGATGGTCACGCCGCTGTCACGCCGCCGCGCTCACAAGCTCGCCCGCGAGACGATGACGCTCGACCTGCTCAGCGGCGGGCGCCTCGTGCTCGGCGTGGGCCTCGGCAGCGACCGCCACGGCGAGCTCGCGCCCTTCGACGAGGTGGACGACCCGCGCGAGCAGGCCCGGCTGCTCGACGCCGCCCTGACCAAGATCCAGCACTACTGGGACGGCGCCTTCGAGCCGCGGCCCGTCCAGCGTCCGCGCATCCCGATCTGGGCGGCGGCCAAGTGGCCCAACCGCCGTCCGGTGCGCCGCGCGGCGCAGCTCGACGGCCTCTTCCCCGTCGAGCTGCCGGGCCCCGAGGCGTTGGCGGAACTGGCCGGCGAGGTCGCCGAGCTGCGCGGGCCCGACGCCGGTCCCTACGACCTCGTGGTCACCAACGGCGCCGGGACCGACCCGCAGCCGTGGGCCGACGCCGGCGCGACGTGGTGCCTGACCGGCTTCGGCCCACAGCCGCGGCTCGCCGACGTGCGGGCGGCAATCGGGGCCGGCCCGAACGGGTAGTGCCCCGGAGGATGAGCGGCCGGATCGTCGTCGGGACGTCGAGTTGGGCGGACCCCGGGTTCGTCGCCGAGTGGTACCCGCCCAAGCTGCCGCCCGCCGAGCAGCTGCCGTACTACGCGCAGCACTTCGACGGCGTCGAGGTCAACTCCACCTACTACGGGATCCCGGCCGAGGCGAGCGTCCAGCGCTGGGCCGACGTCACCCCCGACGACTTCACCTTCGACGTCAAGCTGCACCAGGCGATGTCGCGCCACAGCGCCGAGCTGGACTCGCTGCCCGAGGCGCTGCGCGACCGGGTCGACACGACGCCGCGCGGCCGCGTGCGCCCCTCGCCCGAGCTGGACCGCGAGCTGGCCGGGCGCTACCTCGCCGCCGCCAAGCCACTCATCGACGCCGGCAAGCTCTCGTCCTTCCTGCTGCAGCTCTCCCCCGCGTTCAAGCCTGGGCCCTCGCACCAGCTCGACGAGCTCGACGACCTGCTCGAGGCGCTCGCGCCCCACCCCGTGGCGATCGAGTTCCGCCACCGCGCCTGGCTGCGCGACGAGCGCCGGGAGGCCACGCTGGGCTGGCTCGAGGACCACGGCGCCGCCTTCGTGGCCGTCGACGCGCCCCAGGGCAAGCCGCCGACGATGCTGCCGCGCCTGGATGCCGTGACCCGCCACGACCTCGCCTACCTGCGCCTGCACGGCCGCAACGCCCGCGGCTGGATCAAGGGCCGGACGGTCGCCGAGCGCTTCGGCTACCGCTACGACGACGGCGAGCTGGAAGAGGTCGCGCAGCGGGCCGAGGCGCTGGCCGACGAGGCCGATACGGTGCGCGTGATGTTCAACAACAACCGCGGCGACGACGCGCCGGCGGCGGCGGCCCGCCTGCGCCAGCTGCTGGCCGAGGAGTGACGGTCTCGTGAGCGATCGCGACGAGCGCCTGGAGGCGCTGGCCCAGGAGATCCGCGACCACAAGGGCGAGCACTGCAGCTTCGAGGTCTGCGAGACCTGCACGCAGCTCGTGCCCGGCACCGGCCCGGCGAGCGCGTCGATCGTCATCGTCGGCGAGGCGCCGGGGGCCAAGGAGGACGCCGCGGGCGTCCCGTTCGTCGGCGCCGCGGGCAAGCTCCTGGACACCCTCCTGGCGGAGGCGGGCATCGCGCGCGACGACGTCTTCATCACCAACGTGATCAAGGCCCGCCCGCCCAAGAACCGTGATCCCAAGGCCCCCGAGGTCGCCCACCACTGGCCGTGGCTGGAGGAGCAGCTGGCGATCATCGAGCCCGCACTGCTCGTGCCGCTGGGGCGCCACGCCCTCGCCCGCTTCGCCCCGGAGGCCAAGATCTCCGAGGCGCACGGGACGGTCCTGGAGGCCGCCGGCCGGCGCCTGTTCCCCCTCTACCACCCGGCCGCGGCGCTCTACAACGGCGGCCTGCGCGCCACCCTGGTCGCCGACGCGCAGGCGCTGGGGCGAGCGCTCGCCGCCGACCGCGCTTCCCGCTGACGACGGCGCCCGACGGGCGAGCGCCGAGTTGTCATAGAACTCCGGGCATGACGACCAGCGCGCGCGCCCTGCAGGCCCCGACCGCGGGGGCTCCCATGGAGCGCACCACCATCGAACGCCGGGCGCTCGGCGAGAACGACGTCCGCATCGACATCCGGTTCTGCGGCATCTGCCACAGCGACATCCACCAGGTCGACCACGACTGGGGCCGCGGGATGTTCCCGATGGTCCCCGGCCACGAGATCGCGGGCGTGGTCGCCGACGTCGGCCCGGCCGTCACGCGCTTGAACCCGGGCGATCGCGTCGGGGTCGGCTGCTTCGTCGACTCCTGCGGCACGTGCGAGCAGTGCGTCGCCGGCGAGGAGCAGTTCTGCGTCCGCGGCGTCGTCGCCACCTACAACGCCAAGGGCTACGACGGCGAGCCGACCTACGGCGGTTACAGCGACGCGATCGTCGTCTCCGACCGCTTCGTCGTGCGCATCCCCGACGCCCTGGAGCTCGACGTCGCCGCGCCGCTGCTGTGCGCCGGCATCACGATGTACAGCCCGCTCAAGCGCTGGAACGCCGGCCCCGGGCAGCAGGTGGCGATCGTCGGCATGGGCGGCCTCGGCCACGTGGGCGTGCAGATCGCGGCCGCGATGGGCGCCGAGGTCACGGTGCTCAGCCAGACGCTGAGCAAGCAGGCCGACGGGCTGCGCTTCGGCGCCTCGCACTACCACGCCACCAGCGACCCGGCGACGTTCGAGGCGCTGCGCGGCCGGTTCGACCTGATCGTCAACACCGTGTCGGCCAACCTCGATCTCGACGCCCACCTCGGGTTGCTGAAGCCCGGCGGCGCGCTGGTCAGCGTCGGGCTGCCGTCGGAGCCGGATTCGTTCTCCGCGTTCTCGCTCATCGGCCGCAACCGGATCCTGGCCGGGTCGAACGTCGGTGGCCTGGCGGCGACGCAGGAGATGCTGGACTTCTGCGCCCAGCACGGCGTCGCGCCGGCGATCGAGGTCATCGGGGCCGACCAGGTCGGCGAGGCCTACGAGCGCGTGCCGCGCAGCGACGTGCGCTACCGCTTCGTCATCGACATCGCGACGCTGGCGGCAGGATAGGAGCCTCCTAGGGCTTCTTCGCGGTCGTCGTCTTGGGCGGCGTCGTCGCGGTCTGCGCCGGCGTCGTCGCCGGCGGCGTCGTCGCCGTGGCTGTCTGCGCGGGCGTGGCCGTCGTCGCGCCGCCCTGGGGCTCGGCCAGCGAGGCGATGCGCCACTCGCCGTCCTGCTTGACGAGCTGCACCGCGTCGTCGGACGCGGGCTGCCCCGCGGCGGTCGAGTGCACGCTCACGAGCGCCCGGCCGCCGCCGATCGAGACCTGGCGGATCTCCAGCCGCGGATCGCGCACGTCGGCCAGGCCCTTCTGGAGCGCCGACTCGCACGGCAGGCCGATCGACTCGACGGTGCGGACGAGCGTGTCGGCCAGCAGCTGGTCGCAGATCGTCTGATAGTCCTTGGCCCGCGTGGCGATGCCGAAGCGCGCCACGATGGCGCGGACCTGCTGGTCGTCGGGCAGCCCCGACCCGCCGCCCGCGCCGCCGCCGCCCTCCTGGTCGGCGCCGCAGCCGGCCGCGAAGAGGACTGCGGCGCTCAGCAGCGCTGCGGCTCGCAGGACACGTGGCGCGAAGGTGCGAGGCACGGGCACCGCGGCAGGGTATCTTCAGCGCCATGGTGCGCGACCCGCTCCACGACGGCCACGGCCGCCGCATCTCCGACCTTCGGGTCTCGGTCACCGACCGCTGCAACTTCCGCTGCCAGTACTGCATGCCCGCCGAGGGCCTGCCGTGGCTCGAGCGCGCCGACGTCCTGACGTTCGAGGAGATCGAGCGGCTGGTGACGCTGCTGGCCCAGATGGGCGTCGACGAGCTGCGCCTGACCGGCGGCGAGCCGCTCGTGCGCCGCGACTTCCCAGAGCTCGCCGCGCGGCTCAAGCGCGTGCCGGGCCTGCGCGAGGTGAGCGTCACCACCAATGGCTTCCTGCTGGAGCGCGACGCGGCGGCGCTGGTCGCCGCCGGGATCGACCGCTTCAACGTCTCGGTCGACTCGCTGCAGCGTGACCGCTTCTACGCCCAGACGCGTCGCGACGCGCTGGACCGCGTGCTGGCCGGCCTCGAGCACCTCGCCTCGTTTCCCGAGGCGCACCCGATCAAGATCAACGCCGTCGCGATCCGCGGGTTCACCGAGGACGAGGTGCTCCCCTTCGCCCGGTTCGCGCGCGAGCACCCCTACGAGGTGCGCTTCATCGAGTACATGCCCCTCGACGGCGACCGCACGTGGAAGGCCGATCAGGTCCTCACGGGCGCTGAGATCCGCGAGGCGATCCACGCGGTCCATCCGCTGGAGCCCGCCGCGCGGGACCCGCACGCGACCGCGCGTGTCCACCACTTCGCCGACGGCCAGGGGCGCATCGGCTTCATCAACCCGGTCTCCGAGCCGTTCTGCGGCGACTGCAACCGCATCCGGCTGACCGCCGATGGGCGCCTGCGCACCTGCCTGTTCAGCCTCCACGAGACCGACCTGCGCGCCGTGATGCGCGCGGGGGCGAGCGACGACGAGCTCGAGCAGGTCATCCGCACCGCGGTCTGGGCCAAGGAGCTCAAGCACCACGTGAACGAGCCAGGGTTCGTTCAGCCGGCGCGGACGATGTCCGCCATCGGCGGCTGACAGGGCGAAGACCGCCGCCGGCGGTCAGACCAGCAGCGGCAGCTCGGCCGGCGACCAGTCGCTGATCGCGAGCACCACGAGCGTGCAGCCACAGTCGCAGGCGGCGGCGTCCAGGGCGTCGAGGTCGTCGGCGACGACGTCGTGCTCCTGCGCGCAGTCCTGGTCGGAGCAGATGAGCGTGGCGAACAACACGCGGGCAGGGTGCCGCCGGACCCGGACGGACCGCACGGGCGCTTGCCAGCCGGTCCGCGCGCGGACAGGCGGCCGGGCACGCCCGCCGCGCTACCGCGCGCCCTTGACCAGCACCGAGGCCTGCAGCAGGTCCTCGGGCCGGTTGACGTTGTAGAACGCCGTCGGGTCCGCCGGCTGCACCTCGCAGACGCCCAGCGCGACGACGACGTCGGTGGCCCGGGCGGCCTCGTCGAACGCCTCCAGGCCCGCGAGCGCGCGCGGCGTGTACAGCGCGCACAGCGGCTGCAGCCGTCCGTGGACGCGCGGCACGACCGCCACCGCCCCGCCCGGATCCGTGGACGCGATCGCGCGGAGCGTCGCGGCGTCGATCAGCGGCAGGTCGACGGCCACCACGAGGATCGCGCGCCCGGCCGCCAGCCGGAGGGCGTGCACGACGCCGGTCAGCGGATGGCGCGGCGTGTCGGGCTCGATCCACAGGTCCGCCAGGCCCGAGAGCGGCGGCAGCAGCGTGTCGCGCTTGGCGACGACGGCGACCTCGTCGCACACCTCGTGCAGCGCCTCCAGCGGGTACAGCGCCAACGGACGGCCTTCCAGCTCGACGATCGCCTTGTCGCCGCCCAGGCGCCGGCCGAGGCCGCCGGCCAGCACCACGCCGACGGGAGGCTCCGGGATCGGTCCATCCGCCATAGGGCGCAGCGTAGTCGGGCCGGCGGCGGCCGCGACCTCTTATCCTCCGAGCAATGGAGGAATCGATCGGTGCCCACCCCTGGCTGCGCTGCTACCGCTGCTGGTCTCAGGATCTCGAGGTGCAGGTCCACTACGAGGGCATCCATCGCATCGACCCCGCCACGGGCGAGCGCGCCGAGGTCGTCGACGAGATCCAGGAGGCCGTCGTGCAGTGCCTGGAGTGCATGCACGACCAGCCGCACCTGACGTTCTCCAACGGCCGCGTCGAGGCCGTCGAGGACCGCTGGGAGCGGATGATCGCCGGCACGCCGTGGGTGGCGTCCTGCACCGTGACCGTCGACGCCGACGACGTGGAGACCTGCTCGGGCCCCGAGGCCGGCGACGCGCTGTCCTACGCCGCGTTCGGCGACCACGGCACCCGCGAGTTCTTCACGCACGTCCGCTTCCACAAGCACGACGACGCCAACCGCATCGTGGTCCACCTCCTCGTCGAGCTCTACGCGCGCAACATCGAAGAGGCCACCGACGTGCTGGAGACGGCCGCCCGCGGCCACCTGACGATCACCTCGCTCGCCGAGGAGTCCCGGCCGCCCGCCGCGGCCGAGGACCGCCACTGAGCGCCGGTCCCTAGAACCTCCCCCTACCGGAGCGCCCAAGACCTCCAGCTGGAGCGCGTTCGTGCCGAATATCAGGGTCGATGGGGCCTACGGAACGCATCCTCGTCGGTGAGAACTCCGCCCTGTTGCGGAGGATGCTCGGCGACGTCCTGATGCGCCAGGGCTGGACGGTCCTCGAGGCCTGCGACGGGCCCACCGCGCTGGACATCGCACGCACCGAGGCGCCGGAGGTGCTGCTGATGGCCCGCGAGATGTCCGGCATGGACGGCATGGCCGTCCTGGACGAGCTGCGCCGGGACCCGCGGACGGCCGACATGCCCGTCGTCTTCGTCACCGGGCACACCGACGCCGCTGAGCTGGCCGAGGGCCTGGAGCGCGGCGCGCACGACTACGTGCGCAAGCCCGTCGACCCCGTCGAGCTGGTCGCCCGTATCCGCACCGCCCTGCGCCTGCGCGCGCTGCTCGACGAGCTGGCGCGCCGCAACGCCGAGCTCGAGCAGCTCGCGCGCACCGACGTCCTCACCGGCCTGGCCAACCGCCGCCACGCCGACGACGTGCTGCGCTCCACGATCGCCAGCGCGCGCCGCCACGCACGGCACCTCTGCGCGGTGCTGGTCGACATCGACCGCTTCAAGTCCGTCAACGACGTCCATGGGCACGCGGCCGGCGACGCCGTGCTGCGCGAGGTCGCCGTCCGCCTGCAGGACGGCCTGCGCGACGAGGACATCGCGGCCCGCTGGGGCGGCGAGGAGTTCCTCCTGCTGCTGCCCGACTCGCCCGACGCGAGCGTCGTCTGCGAGCGCCTCCGCTCCGCGATCGCCGGCCGACCGGTCAACGTCCACGGCTGCCTCGAGGTGCCGATCAGCGCCAGCTTCGGCTGGGCGCCGTGGTCGGGCGAGGAGACGGGCGAGATGCTCGTCGCCCGCGCCGACCTCGCGCTCTACGCCGCCAAGGACGGCGGTCGTGACCGCGTCGCCGTCGCCCGGCCCGCCGCCGTGCGCGACGAGCGCGCGGCCTAGGCGCCGCCGGCCGCGTCCGCGCCGCTCCTGCGCAGCCGCAGCAGCCCGATCGCCGCGACCGACGCGGCGTCGGCGACCGCGCCGTCGAGGATCAGCGCATCGACCTCGGCGAGCGTGAACGACGCGACCTCCAAGCCCTGCTCGGTGTGCTCCAGGCGCTGCTCACCCTCGACCAGGTCGCTCGCGTGCCAGACGTCGAAGCGCTGGTCGGCGAACCCGTAGTTGTAGAACATCCGGCCGAGGTGGACCATCGTCCCGGCGCGCAGCCCCGTCTCCTCGGCCAGCTCGCCGCGCGCGACGTCCTCCGGGATCGCATCGGGCCGCTGCTCCCAGGCGCCCTGGGGCAGCTCCCAGAAGCGCTCGCCGACCGGATGGCGGTACTGGTTGACCAGCCACATGCGGTCGCCGTCGCACGGCACGATGACCGCCGCCGGCGGCTTCTCGACCACGGAGTACAGCCCCGGCGTGCCGTCGGGCAGCAGCGTCCGGTCCTCGCGCAGCCGCAACCAGTGGTTCTCGTAGACGATCCGCGACGACGTGACCCGCAGCGCGCCTCGGGGCGGCGCGCCCTCCGGCGGCTCGCGCGCGGTCACCCGGCCAGGCCCCGCAGGTGGCGCACGGCCAGCGTGAGGCCGGCGAGGCCGGCGTCGCCCTCGGCGCGCAGGGCGCGCGCGACGGTCGTCAGCCGGCGCCGCGGCGCCTCGCGCTCGTCCAGGAACGCCTCCACGGCGGCCGCGGGGTCGGCGCCCGGGCCGGCCTCCTCGAGCGCCTTCTGCGACAGCACGCGGCGGGCGTCGAGCACGTCGTCGAGCAGCGCCTGCTGCGCCCAGCGCTGCACGCGCGTGGCGGCGGGCAGCGCCAGCACCTCCTGCTCCAGCCACTCCAGCCCCAGGCGCTCGCCGAGATCGAAGAACGTCCGCGCGACCGCGACGACGTCGGCGCCGGTGGACGTCGCGACGGCGATGATGTCGGCCGCGTGCAGCAGCGCCGGCTGGTAGGCATGGCGGCGCGCCACGCTCTCTGGCACGCCGGACTCGACCAGCTCGGCGACGAGCGCCTCGTGCTCTTCGCGCCACTGCTCGGAGCGCAGGCGGGGCATCGCGTCGGCGAGCGTGACGAACGCCTCGCTGCCCGCCGCGATCATGGCGTCGATATCGGCGTTGGGCTCGTGCAGCAGGTACCAGCGCGCGACCCCGGCGACGAGCTCGTCCACCCCGTCGAGCAGCCGCCAGGCCGTCTCGTGGTCCAGCGTCGCGGCGTGGCCCTCGATCTCCAGCCAGCGCTGCGTCGCGCCGGTGACCTCGCGGGCGATGCGGAACGCGCGGACGA
>DASYLT010000169.1:0-23700 GCA_036009425.1 Baekduia sp.
ACCGGGTCCTCGATGAGCGCGTGCGTGCCGACGACGAGCGTCAGCTCGCCGGTGCTCAGCCGGCCGAGGATCTCGCGACGGCGCACGACGCTGGTCGAGCCCGTCAGCAGCGCGGCGCTGATGAGCGAGCCCGGCATGAGCGATTGGATCGTCGCGAAGTGCTGCTCGGCGAGCGTCTCGGTGGGCGCCATCAGCGCGGCCTGGCCGCCGTGCTCGATCGCCCGCAGCATCGCGTGCAGGGCGACGACGGTCTTGCCCGAGCCGACCTCGCCCATCAGCAGCCGCTGCATGGGCCGTGGCCGCGCGAGGTCGGCGTCGACCTCGTCCATCGCCGTCCGCTGATCGCCGGTCGGGGTGAACGGCAGCAGCTCGTCGCGCCACTGGCGGCTGAGCGTGGGCGCGTCGGCGAGCGGCGCGGCCCGCACGCCCGCGCGGCGCTCGCGGCGCAGGCGCAGCTGGACGATCTGGTCCAGCAGCAGCTCGTCGAAGGCCAGGCGGCGGCGGCCGCCCTCGTGGTCGCCGAAGTGCGCGGCGCCCAGCGCGGTCGCGCGGTCGGGCAGGTTCAGGGAGCGGCGCAGCGCGGTCGGCAGCGGCTCGGTGACGTCGTGGATCGCCGCGCGGTGGGCCTGGACGAGCGCGAGCAGCTGGGTCGAGCTGATGCCCTTGGTCGCCGGATACTGCGCGGCGTCCTCCCCCACCGCCGCGACCGCGTCGGTCTTGGCGTGGGCGTTGACGCGGAAGCGCCCGGGCCCCTGGAATTTCCCGGCCAGCATCAGCCGCGTCCCCGGCGGGTACTGCGCCGACAGCCACGGCTGGTTGAAGAACGTGGCCTTCATGACGCCCGTGCCGTCGGTGACCGTCGCCTCGACGAGCGGCTTCATGCCGCGGCGGCGCACCGGGCGGGAGGTGATCGAGCGGACCTCGACGAGGACGGTGGCGACCTCGTCGACCATCAGCTCCGCGATCGTGCGCGCCTCGCCCGTGGCGCGCGGCAGGTGCTCGAGCAGCGTGCCGACGGTCGTCAGCCCGATCGACTCCGCGGCGTCGGCGGCGGTCGACGGCTTGATCTTCAGCGGCTCGTCCAGGCGCGAGGGTCGCGGCGTGCGCACGGGCGCGGCGGCCAGCTCCTGCGCCGTGAGCTCGCGCGCCTCGGCGAAGGCGATCGGCGGGATCAGCTTGGACGTGAGCGGCACCCGGACCTACTCGGCCGAGAGCAGCCACCACCAGGACGGCTGCCCGCCGTCCTCGAGCTCGAGCTCGACGCCGTCGGGCGCCAGCGCGGCGACCGCGCCGGCGTCCAGCGGGGCGCCGTCGCCCTCGATGCAGGTGATCAGCTCGGCGTCGGTGGCCAGCTGCGCGAGGACCGCGGTCAGGGTGGCGGTGGGCGTGCCCCAGGCGACGAGGTCCTCGCCGACGTAGCCCACGGCGTCGCCGACGGCGAAGCGTCCCTCGTGGTCCTCGCGCGCAGCCTCGGCGACGCCGGCGGTGCGGATGGCCGCGAGCGCCTCGGCCATGGCCGCGGCGTTCTCGGCTGCGCCGCGGTCGGCGTTGAGGGCGACGGCGGCGGCGAGGCCCGCCTGCTGGGACCGCGCGCCGATGACGTGCACGACCTTGTCCGACAGCTCGGCCGCGCGCTCGGCCGCCATGAACACGTTGGGGCTGTTGGGCAGCACGACGACCTCCTCGGCGGGGATGTCGTGGATGCCCGCGAGGATCTCCATCGTCGACGGGTTGAGCGTCGGGCCGCCGTCCAGCACGTGGGCGCCCATGCTCTCGAAGAGGTCGACCAGCCCGGCGCCGGTGACGACGGCCAGCGCGCCGCAGGTCTGCTGCGGGACGGCCGCGACGGTGGAGCGGCCGGCGCCGCCTGCCGCCGGGCCGTGGCCGTTGGTGCCGCCGACGTGGGCCAGGCGCTCCTCGCGCTCGAGGACCTGGGCGTGCATGTCGGCGACGTCGAGGTGCGAGACCGCTCCGGCGTCGGCGAAGACCTGCGTGGCCTGCTCGGGCTCGTCGGTGTGGACGTGCACCTTGAGCGTGGCGTGATCGCCGACGACCAGGACCGAGTCGCCGATCGCCTCCAGGCGCGCCACGAACGTCCCGGCCTCGAGGTCCTTGCCGGTGATCGCGAAGTTGGTGCAATAGCGATAGGTCTCGCTGGCGTGCTCGGGATGCGTGATCCGCGCCGGCGCGTAGTGCTCGAGCTCGGGCGCCTCGGTGCCGCGCAGCGCCGCGACGACGCCGGCCAGGACGATCGTCACGCCGTAGCCGCCGGCGTCGACGACACCGGCCTCGCGCAGCACCGGCAGCAGGTCGGGGCCGCGCTGGACCGAGGCCTCGCCGGCGACGATCGCGCGCTCCAGCGCGTCGGCGATCATCTCGTTCTGGCGGACGGGATCGGCATCGGCGCCGAGGCGGCGCTGGTCCTCGGGGAGGTGCGCGAGGTCGCTGGCGATCGAGGTCGCCATGTCGCGCATGACCGTGAGGATCGTGCCCTCGGCCGGCTCGCGCACCGACGCGTAGGCGCGCTGCGCCGCACGGGCGAAGGCGGCGCCGACGAGCACGGGGTCGACCAGCTCGCCCGGCCGGGACACGAGCTCCTCGGCGGCGCCGCGGATCAGCTGGGAGAGGATGACGCCGCTGTTGCCGCGGGCGCCCAGCAGGGCGGCGCGGGCGACGGTCTCGACGATCTCGTCGCGGCCGATCTCGTCGATCGAGCGATCGTCGCCGGCGGCCAGGCGGTCGAGCTCGGCGACGACGGCCTTGAGCGTGAGCGCCATGTTGTCGCCGGTGTCGCCGTCGGCGACCGGGAAGACGTTGAGATCGTTGATCTCCTGGCGCCGCGACTCGAGGTGCGCGAGGGCGCCGTGAACCGCGACGCGGAAGCGAACGAGACTCGGATCAGACACGGGGCGACCGTACCGCGTCCGTCAGTCGGCGAGGCGAGGCGGCGGTGGCCGCCAGGCCCGTCCGCCTAGACGGCCTTGGTGACCTTGCCGGCCTTGAGGCAGCGCGTGCACACGTACACGCGCCGGGGCGCCGCGCCAACGAAGATCCGGACCTTCTGGAGGTTCGGATCGAAGCGCCGCTTGGTAGCGCGCATCGAGTGGCTGCGGCTCTGACCGAAAGCGGGGCCCTTCCCGCAGCTGTGGCATACCTTGGACATTCGGCCGGGGAGTTTAGCGGGCCGGAGATCGCGAGGCGGTGCGCCGCCCGACCGGGTTGGTTTGCGCTGCCATCCGCGGCTCCGGGGCTTCCGTGTAGCCCCTCGGTGGCTAGGGTAATCGCCTGACGATGTCCGCCGTGCACCAGCAGATCGCCCTGCCTCCCCGCTACCGGGTGGTCCGCCATATCGCCAACGGCGGCATGGCCACGGTCTGGGCGGCGCAGGACGCGCTGCTGGAGCGCCTGGTGGCCGTCAAGACGCTCGCGCCGGGCTACGCGGCCGACCCGTCCGCGCGCCGCCGGTTCACCCGCGAGGCGCGCGCCGCTGCGCGGGTGTCCGACCACCCCAACGTGGTCACGATCTTCGACATCGGCGATCACGAGGACCAGGCCTTCATCGTCATGGAGCACTTCGCGGGCGGGACGGTCGCCGACCGCCTGAAGCGCGACGAGCCCGTGCCGGTCGCCACCGCGCTGCGCTGGCTGCGCCAGACGGCCTCGGCGCTCGATGCGGCCCACGCCGCCGACATCGTCCATCGCGACGTCAAGCCCGGCAACCTGCTGCTCGACGAGCACGGGCGCCTGGCGGTCGGCGACTTCGGGATCGCCTCGATCGCCGGCGAGACCCAGATGACCGCAGCCGGTCAGGTGCTCGGGACCGCGGCGTACCTGTCGCCCGAGCAGGCCCGCGGCCTGCCCGCGACGCCGGCCTCGGATCGCTACTCGCTCGCGGTCGTCGCGTACGAGCTGCTCTGCGGGCGCAAGCCGTTCGCCGGCGAGACGGCGATGGCGCAGGCCCGGGCGCGGCTGGAGGGCGACCCGCCCACGCCGACCGGTCCCTGCGTCGCTGCGGCGTCTGCGCTGAAGCACGGGCTGGCGCAACAGCCGGCCGATCGGCCGTTCACGGCCGATGCATTCGTCGACGAGCTCGAGGCCGTCCTGGCCGGCGGTGGCGGCGATCCGACGCTGGCGACCGCCGTGATTCCGTCGGCGCGCGACCGCTCCCACGAGACCTCGCGGTTCTCGCGGGCGCAGGCGCGGCCCGCGACGCCGGTGCCGCCGCCGGCGGTTGCTGCACCGGTTGCGGCGCGCACGCCGGCTGCAGCGCGGGCGCCGTCTTCCGCGCCGGCCGACCGGCGGCCCCCCACCGAGCCGCCACCCGGACCGGTCGCGCGGCACCGCCCGCACCGACGGGCCTGGGCGTTCGCCGCGCTGGTGGCGCTGTGCCTCGCCGGTGGCGCCGGCGCGGCGCTGATCGGCGACAACGGCAACACGGGTGGCAGCGGCAGCCAAGCTGACCGCACGGTGCGCTCGACGGCTGCTGGTGCGTCCAAGTCGGGCTCCGCCGCGTCGTCGTCGTCCAAGAAGGCCGCTGCGACGCCGTCGACTGCGGCGGGCAGCAGCGCGAGTGGCGCCTCCGGCCAGGCTTCGAGCCCCACGACTTCCACGCCCGCGGCCGCGACCCCGGCCGCGCCGGCGCCCGACGGCCGCTCCGCCGTGGCGCTCAACAACACGGGGTACTCGATGCTGCCCGGCGACCCGCAGGGCGCCGTGCCGCTGCTCCAGCAGGCCGTCGAGAAGTTCCGGTCCTCCGGCGCGACCAGCGGGACCGACTACGCCTACTCGCTCTACAACTACGGTTGGGCGCTGCGGCTGGCGGGCCGGCCGGCCGAGGCGATCCCGTACCTGCAGGAGCGCCTGCGCATCTCGGACTACAAGCGCGGGATCGTGGAGCAGGAGCTGAAGACGGCGCAGGCGCAGGCGGCCGGGGGCGCGGCGAGCGGCGACGCCGCTGCGGGCGGCAAGGGCAAGAAGGGCAAGGGCGGCGGGAAGCAGGGTTAGGGGCGGCTGGCGCGCCGCTCGGCACGTCGGTCGTGCCGCGGTCTCCGCGCTTGACGGTCCCACTGCTCCGTGTCAGAGTGAGCGAACGTTCACTTACACCGGGAGCCGTTGCCCATGTCCCTCACCATCCACCCCCTCTCCACCGGCCGCGTCCGCATCAAGCACTCGATGCATCGCGGCGTCGGGACCGGGCTCGCCCGGCGGGCGAGGATCATGCGCCCGGGGCCGATGACCGGCCCGCTTCCCATCCACGTGTGGGCCATCGAGCATCCGGAGGGCCTGTTCCTCGTCGACGCCGGCGAGACCCATGCGGCCCGTGACCAGCCCTTCGCGACCTTCGAGGTCACCCGCGAGGACGAGCTCGATCGCCAGCTGAACACCATCGACTTCACGCCGGCCGACGTCACGACCGTCGTCCTGACCCACATCCACGGCGACCACATCGACGGCCTTCCGCACGTCCCCGATGCCCGGGTGCTCGCCAACGCCGACGAGATCGCCGCGTCGCGCTCGATGATGGGACGCGTCACGCGGACCGTCGCGCGCCAGCCGCTGCCGCCCGGCTTCCAGGTCGAGCCGATGGTCCTCGACGGTGCGCCGTTCGGCGGCTTCCCGGCCAGCCGGGCCCTGACGTCCGACGGGCGGATCGTCGCGGTCCCGGCTCCCGGCCACACGGCCGGGCACACCGCGGTCATCGTCATCCAGGACGACCACCACGTGCTCATCGGCGGTGACAGCGCCTACGACCAGGCGCAGTTGCTCGACCTGCAGGTCGACGGCGTCAGCCCGAAGGACGACGTGGCGCGCACCACGATGCTGAAGATCCTCGACCACGCCGGGCGCCACCCGACCGTCTACCTCCCCAGCCACGACCCGGAGTCGGCCGCCCGCCTGGCGGCCGCGACGACGCTCGTGGCCGCCGGCGGATCGTCGGCAGCCCCGGCCGGCGCCTGACGCGTGGCACGTCCCAGCCGCGAGCCCGAGATCCTCGACGCGGCGCTGGCCTGCTTCGCGGAGCTCGGCTACGACGCGACGCGGGTCCGCCACATCGCCCAGCGCGCCGGGGTCAGCGAGGCGGCGCTGTACCGCCATCATCCGTCGAAGGAGGCGGTCGCGATCGCGCTGTTCGCCACGCACATGCGTGCCTACTCCGACGTGCTGCGCGTGATCGCCGAGGACCGGTCGCGCACGGTCGCCGACCGCATCGACGGGCTCGCGCGCGCGTCGCTGGAGCTGCGGCGCGCGCAGCCCGCCGCGCACGCCTTCGTGCTCGGCCACACCGGACGCTTCCTGAGCGCGCTGCCCGCCGACTTCCCCTATCCGCTGCGGATCGTCGAGGGCCTCGTGCGCGAGGGCCAGGCCGACGGCACCGTCCGGCCCGGACCCGTGCGCGTGCTGACCGCGCTCGTGCTCGGCTGCATCAACCACCCCGTGATCGTCGCCCAGCACGCCGCCCCGGGGACCATCGACCTCACGGACCCCGTCGCCGCCGACGTGATCGCCGGCGGCGCCTGGGCCGCGATCGCCGCCTAGGACTACCGGCGTCGTGGCCGTGCGCCGCCGACGCAGAACTCAGCGCTCGACGGGCTCCCGCACAGGCCCAGGCGCATGCTCGGGCCGCCGCGCCGGCTTCGGATACCCGTCACCGATGCGCCGCCCCGGCTCACGCAGCCGCACCCCGCTGGGCGCCGCGTCCGGCAGCGGCAGCGGCACGCCACCCCCATCGCCATCGGCGCCCGAGTCCGGAGCCGGCGGGTCCCAGCCGCCGCCGCCACCATCGTCGTCGCGCGGCCACAGCGTGCCGCGCCAGTCGATCTTCTCGCCGTCCAGCAGCGCGTAGACGAGGACGCCCGCGCCGATGAAGTGGACGACCAGCGTGCCGACGATCGCGACGATCTCGAGGGTCACGCTGCGAGCGTACCGCGGCCGGCGAGTCCCGTGGCGCCCAGGGTCAGCGCGTCGCGGTCAGCTGGTCCTTGACCGCCAGCAGCGCCAGCACGGCCTCGGCCGCGTGGCGTCCCGAGTCGCGCTTGTCGCCGCCCGACCGGGCCAGCGCCTGGTCGAGGTCGTCCACCGTCAACACGCCGAACGAGCACGGCACGCCGGTCTTCAGCTGCACGTCCATGATCCCGCGCGCCGACTCGCCGCACACGTAGTCGTAGTGCGAGGTCTCCCCGCGGATCACCGCGCCGAGGCACACGACCGCCGCGTAGCGGCCCGACTCGGCGGCGAACTGGGCGGCGAGCGGCAGCTCGTAGGCGCCCGGCACGTCGAGCTCGTCGATCTCACTCACGCCTGCCTCGTCGCAGACCGCCCGCGCACCGGCCACGAGCCGGTCGGCGAGGTCCTCGTAGAAGCGCCCGACGACGAAGGCGAGCCTCACGACCCCTGCCCCTCATCGCGCGCACGCGCCGCCGTCTCGTCGGCGGCCAGCTGCTCCTCCTCGCGGGCGTGCGCCGCCTTGTGGTCTGACAGCTGCTCCTCGTGGAGCATCTCCTCGTCCAGCGCCAGCCCCTGGTGGTGCAGCGTGTGCCCCATGCGCTCGGCCTTCGTGCGCAGGTAGGACTCGTTGTGCGGGTTGGACGCGTGCGAGATCGGCACCTGGTCGGTGACGCGCAGGCCGTAGCCCTCCAGCCCGCGGATCTTCTTGGGGTTGTTGGTGAGGATCCGGATCGACGTCAGCCCGAGGTCCGACAGGATCTGCGCGCCGATGCCGTAGTCGCGCAGGTCGGCGGGCAGGCCGAGCTTGAGGTTGGCGTCGACGGTGTCGTAGCCCTCCTCCTGCAGCTTGTAGGCCTTCAGCTTGTTGAGCAGGCCGATGCCGCGGCCCTCCTGGGCGAGGTAGAGCAGCACGCCCTCGCCCTCGGACTCGATCATGGTCAGCGCCGACTCCAGCTGCTCGCCGCAGTCGCAGCGCAGCGAGTGGAAGACGTCGCCCGTCAGGCACTCGGAGTGCACGCGCACGAGCACGTCCTCCTTGCCCGCGACGTCGCCCTTGACCAGCGCGACGTGGTGCTTGTCGTCGACCAGCGAGCGGTAGCCGTAGACGGTGAACTCGCCGAAGCCGGTCGGCATCGACGTCGCGACGACGCGCTCGACCAGCTTGTCGTGGCGGCGGCGGTAGGCGATCAGATCGGCGATCGTGATCATCTTGAAGCCGTGCTTGTGGCAGTAGGCGGCGAGATCGCCGACGCGCGCCATCGAGCCGTCCTCGTTCTGCACCTCGCAGATCACGCCGGCGGGCGTGCAGCCCGCCAGGCGCGCCAGGTCGACCGACGCCTCGGTGTGGCCCGTGCGCTCGAGCACGCCGCCCTCACGCGCCTTCAGTGGATGCACGTGGCCCGGCACGACGATGTCGGCCTCGCCGTTGGCGGGGTCGACCGCGGTGCGGATCGTCGTCGCCTGGTCGGCGGTCGAGATGCCCGTCGTCACGCCCTCGCGCGCCTCGATGGTCACCGTGAACGGCGTCTCGTGCGCGGACTCGTTCTTCAACGACATCAACTCGAGCCCGAGCTCGTCGCAGCGCTCGGGCGTCAGCGTCAGGCAGATCCAGCCGCCGGCCTGGCGCGTCATGAAGTTGATGTCGTCGGCAGTGGTGAACTCCGCCGCCATGACCACGTCGCCCTCGTTCTCGCGGTCCTCGTCGTCGACGACCACGATCATCTTGCCGGCGGCGATGTCCTCCAGCGCCTCCTCGATGGTGGCGAACTGGACCTCCTCGCGCGTCTGCTGCACCTTCGGCGGGGTCATGCCCGCACCCCGCCCACGAGCTTCTCCACGTACTTGGCCACGACGTCGACCTCCAGGTTCACGGTGTGGGTGGGCGGGCCCGCAGTCTTTGCGCCCAGATTCGTTCGCTCGAGCGTCTCGGGGATCAGCGACACGTCGAACGACGTCTCGTCGACCCGGGACACCGTGAGGCTGACGCCGTCCACGGCGATCGAGCCCTTCTCCACCACGTAGCGCAGCAGCTCCGGCGCGGCCTCCACGGTGACGATCCGCGAGAAGCCGTCGTCGGCCAGGTTGGCGATCACGCCGACCCCGTCGACGTGGCCCTGCATGATGTGGCCGCCCAGCCGCGCGTCGGCGCGCAGGGCGAGCTCGAGGTTGACCTTCGTGCCCGCGTCGACCTCGCCCAGCGACGTGCGCCGCAGCGACTCGTGCATGACGTCGAAGCCGAAGCGCTGCCCGCAGATGCCGGTCGCCGTCAGGCAGACGCCGTTGACGGCGACGCTGTCGCCCTCCCCGATCTGGTCGGCGAGGCGCGACTCGACGGTCAGCACCGCGCCGCCGCCGGTGCGATCGACCGCGACGACGACTCCGAGGTCTTCAACGAGTCCCGTGAACATCGATCACCACTCCCGCAGCCGTGCGCTGATGAGGACGTCGTCGGCGACGCGCCGGCAATCGAGGGTCAGGGCGCGCAGCGCCTCGGAGATCCGCTCGACGCCCTCGCCCTCCAGGGGGTCGCGCGCCTTGCTGCCGCCGAGCAGCAGCGGCGCGAGGAAGAGGCGGACCTCGTCGATCTCTCCTGCGTCCAGGAAGGCGCCGGCCAGGTGCGGGCCGCCCTCCAGCAGGATCGCGTGGATGCCGGACTCGCCGAGCTGGTCCAGCGCCGAGCGCACGCGGGCCGGCTCGTGCTCGCCGGTGGCGACGATGACGTCGGCGCCCGCGTTCTCGAGGCCGTCGACGGCGCCGCGCGGCGCGGCGCGCGAGACAACAACGGTCAGCGGGATCTCGGGCGCCTGCTGGACGAGCTTGGAGTCCAGCGGCAGGCGGCCGGTCGCGTCGAAGACGACCCGTCGGGGCTGGCGCAGCTCGGGGGCGTCGGGCAGCTCGAGGCGCGCGGTGAGCTGCGGGTCGTCGGCCAGCGCCGTACCGATGCCGACCACGACCGCGTCGACCGACGCGCGCCAGCGGTGAGCCAGCGCGCGACTGGCGTCCGAGGAGATCCACTTCGAGTCGCCGGTGCGCGTCGCGACCTTGCCGTCCAGCGTCATCGCGGACTTGAACAGCACCCACGGGCGGCCGGTGCGCGCGTGCTTGCGGAAGGCCTGGTTGGACAGGCGCGCGCGGGCGGCGAGCTCGCCGCCGGCGATGTCGACCGTGATGCCCTCGTCGCGCAGGATCCCCAGGCCGCGGCCGGAGGCCTTCTCGGTCGGGTCGTCGGAGGCGACGACCACGCGGCGGATGCCGGCGGCGACGATGGCGTCGGTGCAGGGCGGCGTCTTGCCCTCGTGGCAGCACGGCTCCAGCGAGACGTAGATCGTGGCGCCCGTGAGGTCGGCCGGGCCGCAGTCGGCGATGGCGTTGACCTCGGCGTGCGGACCGCCGTACTCGGCGTGCCAGCCCTCCCCGACGACCGCGCCGTCCTTGACCACGACGGCGCCCACCACCGGGTTGGGGTGCACGCGGCCGCGGCCTCGCGTCGCCAGGTCGATGGCGCGGGCCAGATGCTGGTGATCGGTCTCGGTCCGCTGCACCGACCAGGAGGATACGAGGCCCGGGCAAAGCCTCGCCTGGCGGCTCGTCCTGCTGCAGCTGCTCGCCCGGGGGGCTCGTCCCTGCGGCGGTCGATCTCGGTCAGCGCCGCTGGTGCTTCACGACGTCGCGCAGCGGCCGCCGCGCAGGTGGTAGATCCACATCGTGGGGCCCGGGCGGTTGTAGGCCAGCGGATAGAAGTCGAACGACCAGTCGAAGTTGAAGGCCACCGGCTTGGCCCCCGCGCGGTACGGCGAGGCGACATAGGCCGTGTCGGCGCGGCGCTCCAGCTCGCGGTAGTAGGCCAGCGCCTGCGGGACCGCTTCGGGCTCGACCTCGGCGCGACCGCGCTGCGTGGAGCCGACCACGACCCAGCAGTATCCGGCCTTCTCGTAGAGGTCCACGAGGCCGGGGTACAGCGTGCGCTCGTAGTCCTCGATGTTGACGATGCGCCCCGGGCCGTCGATCTGCGAGCCGTCGTTGGCGATGTTCGAGCGGCTCGTCGGGTACTTGACCCAGCGGTTGCCGTTGTGGGTCAGCGGCGACGGGTGGCCGATGTCCTGCGCCCAGCCGTCGGGCACGACCGGCTCGACGACGACCTTCGTCTTCGGCGGCACGTGGGCGACGAACCACGCGCGCGTCATGTTGCGCGTGTCGGGACGCGAGAGCACCTGGCCGATGTGCAGCGACGCGATCAGCCCCTGGCCGCACAGCGCGGCTGCGGCGACGACGATCAGCGTCGGCGCCAGCACGGGCCGGCGCCGGCCCAGCACGACCGCGACGCGCAGCACCGCGTAGGCCGCCAGCAGGCAGATCATCGGGAAGACCGGCAGCAGCCAGCGTCCGAAGAACCGCTCCTGCGTGCCCATGAAGAGCAGGAACAGCACGGGCGCGGGGACGAGCACCGCGGCGATCCGCCAGCTGTCGCGGGCGACGATCACGACGCCGGCGGCGGCAGCCACCGCCGGGATCCAGCCCAGGCCCCAGGTCAGCGTCCAGAGGTAGTAGACCAGCCCGTTGTCCTCGGTGAGCCCGAGCTTGCCCAGCGCGTCGTCGGCGACCGAGGTCTGGTGGTTCAGGCCGTCGGTGAACGCGGTGTGGTCCAGCAGCGCATACGGGTTGGTGACCAGGAACGCGACCGCGGCGCAGAGCCCGGCGACGAGCAGGCCGCCGATGACCGTCGAGGCACTGAGGCGGGTCCGGCCGAACAGCCAGCCGCCCGCGGCGGCCAGCAGCGGCAGCAGCGCGATACCGCCGGTGTACTTCATCGAGCAGGCGAGGCCGAGGCCCGCGCCGGCGACCACGAAGTCGACGAGGCGGCCGCGCCGCACGATGCCCGCGGTGCCGTACAGCGACAGGCAGATCGGCGCCAGCGTCGGCACGTCGTTGAGCGCCAGATGCGAGTAGAAGACCGGAAGGAAGCCGACGCCGAGCAGCGCGGCGGCCAGGAACCCCACGCGGCGATCGGCGAACAGCCGCGCGCCGGCCAGGTAGAGCAGCCAGACCGCCAGCGTCCCGCAGGCGGCGGAGACGACGCGCGCGACCAGGAAGACGTCGGTCGGGTCCGCCGCGAACGAGGACGACACGCCCGAGCGCCCGCCGAACCACACCGCGAACACCCCGTGCAGCAGATACGTGAAGGCGGGCGGGTTGACGAAGTAGTCGGGGTTGAGCCCGTGGCCGAAGAGCCCGATGGCCTTCGGGACGAAGTGCGCGTTCTCGTCGGCGTTGTAGGAGTACGGCAGGCCCTGCTTGGCGCCCCAGATCCGGATCAGGAAGCTGGCGATCAGCAGGACCGCGACCGCGGGCGCCCAGCGCAGGCGGTCGCGCCGGTCGGCGGCACGGGCGGCATCGTCGCGCTCCGGCGCGGCGGGATCGACCACCGCGTCCTGGACGCTCAACGCCTCGCCCTCCTCGGAGCCGGGCGCATCAACAGCGGACATAGGCGGCGTAGTACGGCGTGAACGCGATGCGGCGGAAGCCCGGCAGCGGGACGTTGTCGAACGGGTCGTCGGTCTCGGCGACCAGCGCCTGGCGCAGCAGCGCGCCGCGATCGACGACGAAGATCGACACGCCCTTGCGGGCCCGGGCCTTGGCGGCCGGGTCGGCGCGCGCGAGGACCTGCTCGGCGTTCGCGCCGAGGATCCAGCGCGTGTCGGGGACGAGCTTGTGGTTGGGCGTCGTGACCGGACCGCAGCGCCGCGCCGCCTGCACCGCCGGCTGGTCGAGCAGGTCGATGAGCGAGCGATGCGACGTGCCGCGCAGCTGCAGCTCGGCGTCGAAGACGTGGAAGTTGACCCGCGTGGCGGTGAACGCGACGCCGTAGATCACGATCAGCCCGGCGGCGACGGCCCAGACCTTGCGGATCCACAGGTCGCGGCGCAGCATCGTCCAGCCCGCCAGCGCGACGGCGGCGAAGACCATCACCATGAGCGTCGGGACCAGCAGGTAGCGGTCGATGACCGACAGGCCCGCGATCCCGACCAGCACGAACGTGCCCGTCCCGATCAGCCACAGCGCCGCGGGCATCAGCACGCGCCGGGGCGCGAGCCAGACGGCGGCGACGAAGCCGGCGATCGCGGCGTAGAGCACCGGCGCCTTGGCCAGGTTGAAGAAGAAGCGCTTCATCGACGACGGGACCTCGGAGAGGCCCTGCGTACGTCCCAGCTCCTCGGCCAGGCCGCTGGTGTGCTGCAGCGAGAAGAGCGGGTGGCCGGTCACCACGAAGTCGGTGACGACCCACACGACCGGGCCGACCGCCGCCCAGGCGGCGTAGCGCGCCCAGCGCCGCAGGCGTTCGCCCCTCGCATGCTCCGGGCCGAGCTCGCCCGAGCACATCCACAGGAAGTACAGGCCGATCAGGATCCACGCCTCGGGGCGCAGCAGCCCGGCGCAGGCCAGCAGGACCCAGACGACGCCGCCGCGGCGCGGGCGCGCCAGCTCCAGCGCGGCGGCCCAGATGACGAACGCCAGGTACGGGATGTCGATGTAGGCGCGCGCGGCCAGGAACGGGAAGTCGAAGCGTGTGCAGAGGATGCCCGCGGCGGCGAGGCCGACCAGCGGCGTGAACGCCTGACGCGCCAGGCGGTAGACCCCGGCGCAGAGCACGACGAACGACGCCTCGGTGAAGAACACCATGACGCGGTCGCCGCCGCGGCCCAGCAGCGACAGCGCGGCGCCGAAGGCCACGGCCAGCGGATGCTGGGTCGGCGAGCGGTACTCGTCGAAGCTCGGCAGGTGGCCGTGCAGCACCTCCCGCCCCCACAGCAGCGAGTAGTAGCTGTCGTAGTTGGGATAGGTCGGGTAGACGAGGAAGCCGACGAACGTCGCCACGGCGAGCGCGATCAGCGCGAGCGCCGGCCACGGCAGCGCGGCGATCCGGTCGAGGCGGCTGGGGGGCGAAGCGGGGTCGTGGTCGGGGCGCGGTGCGGCGGGCACGGCGGCGACGTCAGCAGGTGGCATAGACGGCGAAGTCGGGGGAGCGGTCGATCAGGATGGCGCCCGGTCCGGGAACCTGGATCAGCGGATCGTCCTCGACCGTGTGGTCGAGTGGTCCGTAGGTGGGGTTCTCCAGCATGCCGGGCCCGGACACGAAGAGGTGCACCCCCTTGGTCTCGCGTCCGAAGTCGCGCATCCCGCTGCGGGCCAGGACCTCGTCGGCGTCGGCGTGCAGGAGCCAGCGCGTGTCGGGCAGCAGCTTGTGGTTGGGGACCGTCACGGGCCCGCACCGGCGCGCCAGCGCGAAGGCCGGCGTGTGCAGGACCCGCGACAGCTCCTGACGCAGCTCGCGCCGGGTGGTCAGCTCGCGGTCGATGTAGCCCGGATGGAAGTGCGTCGCGGTGAACAGCATGCCGCCGAGGGCCACGACCGCCGCGGCGGCGATCCATGGGCGGCGGGCGCGATGGCCGTCGGGCAGCACGCTGAAGCCGGCGACCGCGAAGCCGGCGAAGACGAGCAGGCCCAGGGCGCTGATCGCCAGGTAGCGGTCGATGACGGCCAGGCCGGCCACGGCGATCGCCCCGAAGGTCGCCACGCCCGAGAGGGTCATCGCCAGCGGGATGCCCGCGCGGCGGCGGGCGAAGGCCACGGCCAGGACGATCCCCAGCACCGCGCCCAGCAGGACCGGCCATTTGACGAGCTTCTCGAGGTAGTGGACCAGCAGCGACGGCGCCTCGGAGGCCGGGCGCTGGCGGTTGAGGTCGGCGGCCAGCGCGTTGGTGTGGCTCAGCGAGAAGCCCGGGTCGCCGGTGACGATCGCGTCGGTCAGCGCCCAGAGCACCGGCGCCGCGGCGGCGTAGGCCGCGGTGCGGATCCGGCGCGCCCACGACTGGGCGGGCAGCGCGCACCACAGCCAGTAGACGCCGCCGAGGATCCAGGCCTCCGGCCGCAGCAGGCCGGAGAGCATGAGCAGGACCCAGACCGCACCGCCGCGCCGCGGTCGCTCGGTCTCCAGCGCCGCGGCCCAGACGATCATCGCCAGGTACGGCACGTCGACGTAGCCGCGAGCGGCGAGGAACGCGTAGTCCAGGCGGCTGAGGACCAGCAGGGCGGCGACGAGGCCCACCCACGGCGTGAACGCGACGCGGCCCAGCCGGTACATGCCAGCGACCAGCACGCAGAACGACGCGACGGTGACCGCGAGCCAGACGCGCGGTGCCGCGTCGCCCAGCGGCGCGAGGACCGCCGAGAACGCGACGGCCAGCGGGTGCTCGGTCGGGGCGCGGTAGGCGTCGAAGCTCGGCAGGTGGCCGTCGAGCAGCTCCCGGCCCCAGATCAGCGAGTAGGCGGAGTCGTAATTCGGATAGGTCGGGTACACCAGGTACCCGATGGCGGCCCCGGCGCACAGCAGCGCGAACCCGACCCGCGCCCAGGTACGGGCGGGCGCGGCGCGCAGCCGCGCCAGCATGCCGGGCTCACGGCGCGGCGGCGAAGTGAGCGTCGCGCTCTGCATCCGAAGTCGAGGTTCCAGCACCCTGGGACGGAGGATCGACGTGCGACGACAGCCGTCCCGGCCCTCTGAGATACTGGGGCAGCGAGTGTACGGCACGCCCCCGCCGGGATGGTCCTCCGGTGCCGCCCGCCCGGGCCCTACCATCCGGACGTCGGCCGACCGCCTGCCGGCCGCACCCTTCTCATGAAGCTCATCATCCAGATCCCCTGCCTCAACGAGGAGGAGACCCTCCCGGCCACGTTGGCCGATCTCCCCCGTGAGGTCCCGGGCTTCGACACGGTCGAAGTGCTCGTCATCGACGACGGCTCCACCGACCGCACGATCGAGGTGGCCCGTGCCAACGGCGTCCACCACATCGTCAAGCTCACGAACAACAAGGGCCTCGCCGCCGCCTTCCAGGCCGGCCTCGACGCCTCGCTGAAGCTCGGCGCCGACGTGGTGGTGAACACCGACGCCGACAACCAGTACTCCGGGGCCGACATCCCGAAGCTCGTCGAGCCGATCGTCGAGGGCCGCGCCGACATGGTCGTGGGCGACCGCGAGACCGACCAGATCGAGCACTTCTCCCCGCTGAAGAAGCGGCTGCAGAAGCTCGGCTCCTGGGTCGTCCGCCAAGCCTCGGACACCGACGTGCCCGACACGACCTCCGGCTTCCGCGCGTACAACAGAGAGGCCGCCATCCAGATGGCCGTCGTCTCGAAGTACACCTACACCCTGGAGACGATCATCCAGGCGGGCAAGCTGCTGGTCGCCACCGACCACGTGGCCATCGGGACCAACCCGAAGACCCGCGAGTCGCGCCTGTTCCCGTCGATGGGCTCCTACGTCCGGCGCAACGCCGTGGCGATCGCGCGCATCTACACGCAGTACGAGCCGCTGAAGGTGTTCTCCTACCTGGCGCTGCTGCTGTTCGTGCTGTCGCTGATCCCCTTCGTGCGCTTCGTCGTCGCCTACATCGACGGCGAGGGCGCCGGGCACGTGCAGTCGCTGATCTTCGGCGCCGTGCTCTTCAACTCCGCCGTCGTCGTCGGCGTGCTCGGCGTCATCGGCGACCTGCTCTACAGCCAGCGGATGATGTCCCAGCGGATCTTCGAGCGCGTGCGGCGGATCGAGCTGCAGCTGAAGGTCCCGCCGTCCCATTACGAGCCCGGCGCCACCGACACCGGCCAGCAGGCGACCACCGGCGCGCAGGCCGGCCGCACCGAGGAACGAGAGGCCCTGAAGCTATGAGCAGCTCCGTCACCGTCGACCCCGAGGGCACGGTCACCGGCAACACCTACGACAAGTACGGCTCGACCAACCCGGTCGTCCGCCGGCTGATGGGCAACTTCGAGTCCACGCTCGAGGAGCTGTACACCAAGGCCTCCCCCGCGACGCTGCTCGACGTGGGCTGCGGCGAGGGCGTCCTCACCCACCAGTGGGCGCAGACGCCGGGGATGCAGCGCATCGTGGGCCTCGACCTCGACGACCCGCAGCTGCACGAGGCCTGGAAGGGCCGCCAGCACCCGTGCCTCGAGTACAAGGTCATGAAGGCCGAGAACCTGCCGTTCACCGACGCGGAGTTCGAGGTCGCCACGGCGATCGAGGTCCTCGAGCACGTCCCGGACCCCGAGCACACCGTCTCGGAGATGGCCCGCTGCGCCTCGAAGTTCCTGCTGGTCAGCGTTCCCCGCGAGCCGCTCTGGCGCGGGCTGAACCTCGCCCGCGGCGCCTACCTCAAGGAGCTGGGCAACACGCCCGGCCACGTGAACCACTGGTCCAAGCGCGCGTTCGTGCAGCTGCTGGGCCGCTACGGGACCGTCGTCGAGGCGCGTTCGCCGTTCCCGTGGACGATGCTCCTCGTCCGCGTTGGCGGCTAGCGCGACCCCCCAGATCCCCGCGTCGGCCGACGGCGACGCCGGCGCCACCGGCGGCGAACGGTCCTTCGGGTCCGGCGCCCGCCTGCTGAGCATCGGGATCGCGGCGACCGGGCTCTTCACGTTCGCCTACTTCGCGGTCGCCAGCCACGTGCTCGACGCCGACCAGTACGGCCGCGTCTCGCTGCTGTGGTCGGTCCTGTTCGTGACGATGTCGGTGATCTACCGGCCCGTCGAGCAGTTGCTCTCGCGCACGATCGCCGACCGCCGCGCCCGCGGAACCGGACCCGCCCACTCGGCCATCTCGCTGCGTGTGCCGGCGACGATCCAGGCGTCGTTCGCCGCCGCGTTCCTCGTCGTCGCGCTCGCCGCGAAGGGGCCGATCGAGAACGGGCTGTTCGACGGCGAGTCCTCGCTCTACTGGATCCTCATCGCTGCGACGGTCGCCTACGCGGCGTCCTACTTCGCCCGCGGCTACCTCGCCGGGCACCAGTGGTTCGCGCTCTACGGCGGGCTCGTGCTGTTCGAGTCGCTGTCGCGGTTCTGCTTCCCGGTGGCGGTGGCGCTGGGGATCGCGACCGGCGAGACCGCGGTGGCCCTGGGCATCGCGGCGGCGCCGTTCGCCTCGCTGCTGGTGATCCCGTGGGCGCTGCGCCGGCACGAGGCCGCCGCGCCGGGCGCCGGCCGTGCGGAGCGCGACCGCGGCGCCATGCGCGAGAGCGCGGGCTTCGCGGGCTCGGTCGCGGCGATCCAGCTGGCCGAGCAGACGCTGCTGAACGCGGCGGTCCTGCTGGTCACCGACTCGGCCAAGGCCGGCGTGGTGTTCTCCGCGCTGCTGATCGCCCGCGCGCCGCTGCAGCTCTTCCAGGCCGTGCAGACCTCGCTGCTGCCCCACCTCGCGGGGCTGGAGGCCACCGAGGGCCACGAGGCGTTCGCCCGCGCCATCCGCCAGACGGTCCTCGCGATCGCCGGCTTCGCGGGCGCCGTCGCGCTCGGCCTGCTGGCGATCGGCCCGTGGGTCATGCACGTCGTCTTCGACAAGAGCGGCTACACGCATGTCGGGCTGGCCGTCATCGCGGTGGGCATGGGTCTGCACCTGACGGCCGGGACCCTCAACCAGGCCGCCCTGGCCCGGGGACGCGCGTCGCAGGCCGCCGCGGCGTGGCTGGTGGCGGCCGTCGCGTTCGTCGCCTGGATGGTCGCCCCGATCGTCTCCGACGAGCTGGTCCGCGCCGAGGTCGGCTACGCGGGCGCCGCCGGCCTGCTGTGCGTGTTGTTGTACGCGTTGTACCGGCGCCCGGCGGCGGCGACGCCGGTCGTGCCCCCCGCGGCGTAGCGGGTCGCCAACGCCGCCTTGAGGTCCTCCGAAGGTGCGGTCCGCAGCATCCTGGGAGATGTGGCGCCCGCTTCGCCGGACCCTGATCCTCGCGACGACCCTCCTCCCCCTCGCAGGATGCGCGTCGGCGTCGCGGGCGCCCGCGGTCGGCCGCGTGCCCGTCGCGCCGACGGCCGCGGTCGCGACCACCGGCTCGGCCACCGCGTGCGACGCCGTGGTCGCCTCCACGCTCGCCGGGATCGGGCGGCGGATCTACGCGCAGGCGGCGCACGGGCGCAACGTGGTCGCGGCCGTCCGGCGGCTGCGGCGCTCCCGCGCGCTCGCGGGCGCCGTCGGCCGGGGCGACCCGGCGGCCACGCGCGCCGCGCTCGTGCCGCTGCTGAAGCACCAGATCCGGCGGATCTCCATCACCCGCGGATCACGGGTGCTCGCGCAGATCGCCGGGCCGCAGGCGCTCGCCCCGGTGCACGGCGTGCTGCGCAACGCGGCGGGCCGCCCCGTCGGACGCTACGTCCTGTCGGTGAGCGACGCGAGCGCGATCGCCGAGATCACGAGCACGCTCACCGGCGCCGACGTGACGATCACGTCGGGCGGCCGGACGCTGCAGCGGGCCACGGCCGCCGGCGCCACCGGCCACGCGACGCGCACGGTGTCCTACCGCGCCACGGCGTTCCCGCGCGGGGCGCTGCGGGTCGCGCTGGCGCTGCGGCCCGCGGCGCCGACCGTGTGCGCGCCGACGTCGCGCGGCACGGCGGCGCAGGTCGTCGGCGCCGTCGGCGAGCGCCTCGTGCAGACCGAGGCCCACGGCGCGGCGGTGCAGCGCGTCCTGCGCGTCGTGGCGACGGATCCGCAGTTGCGCGCCGCTGTCGCCCACGACGACGGCGCCACGCTGCGGACCGCGATCGTCCGGCTCTTCGGCAACCGCACGTTGCACGTCGTGCGCGTGCGGGCGACCACCACCGGCGGCCGGCTCGTCGGCGACGTCGGCGGCCCCTACGTGCTCTCGCCGGCGTCGCGGACCGTCCGCGGCGCGACCGGACGGCCGCTCGGCACGGTCACGCTCGCCATCCAGGACGACACGGGCTACATCAAGCTCATGCACCGCTTCACCGGCGCCGACGTGCTCCTGCGCACGGGCGCCGGGCCGGTTCCCGGCAGCTCGCTCGCGCCCGGGCCGGCGACGATCCCGGCGCGCGGCGCGGTGACCTACCGCGGTCGCCGGTTCGACGCCTACCGCTTCACCGCCCGGGCGTTCCCGCACGGCCCGCTGACGGTGGCGCTGCTGCTGCCGCAGACTTAGAAGGTCTAGGCGGGTGCGCCGGCGCTCGCGCCGCCGAGCAGCTCGCCGGCCCGCACGCGCGCGGCCATGTCCTTGGACTCGGCGCGGTAGACGGTGCCGTCCTCGAGCTCGATGACCGGCAGCTTGCTCTGCCCGCTGAGCTGGACCACGTCCGGGCGCTTGCCCTTGCCGAGGCCGTGCTTGACGACCTCGTACTCGACGCCCTGCTCGTCGAGCGCCTTCTGCACGCGCCAGCAGGCGTCGAGCTCGGTGTGCAGGAACGTGTAGGAACAGCGGTGCAGCTTGACCTTGGGCATGGCGCCACCCTAGGCGACCGTCCCGGGCCGGCGCGCAGCTACCCTGCGCGCCATGCTCCACCCACAGCTCGCCTGGTACGTCGCCGGCCCCGTGCTGGGCCTCTGCGTCGTGGCCTGCCGCGCGCTCTTCAACGGTCGCCTCGGCGTCACCGGCGGGGTCTCGGCGCTCGTCGGGCAGCTCGCACGCGGCAGCGTCCGGTTCGACTGGCGCGGATGGTTCGCCCTGGGGCTCGTCGCGGGCGGCCTGCTGTATGCGCTCGTCGCGGGCGGCCCCGAGTTCCACGGCTACGGCTGGGTCACCGAGACGTTCACCGGCAGCGACCGCGCGTTCGTGGCGCCGATCCTCCTCGTCGCCGGCGGGCTCATCGGCTTCGGCGCGAAGCTGTCGGGCGGCTGCACGTCGGGCAACGGGCTGACCGGCACGTCGCTGCGCTCCCCGGCCAGCCTCGTCAGCACGGCGACGTTCTTCACCACGGCGATCGCCGTGAGCTTCGCGATCGAGGCGGTGATCTAGGTGCGGTCAGCCATCGCCGGCGCCGTCGTCGGGATCGTCTTCGGCCTCACGCTCAGCTGGAGCGGCATGGCCAGCCCCGACGTCATCCGCGGCGCGCTGCTCTTCGAGCAGTCCTACCTGTTCCTCATGTTCGCGTCGGCCGTGCTGACGGCGAGCGTCGGCCTGGCGATCCTGCGGCGCGTCCGCGACCGCGCCCTGCTCACCGGCGCCCCGCTGACCTACGTCCGCGAGCGGCCGGCGCGCCACCACGTGGTCGGCAGCGTCCTCTTCGGCCTCGGCTGGGGCATCGCCGACGCGTGCCCGGGCCCGATCCTGGCCCAGCTCGGACAGGGGATCCCGTGGGCGCTGGTCACCCTCGCCGGCATGGTCGGCGGCGTCTGGCTGCACCTCCGCCGCGGCGCCCGCGAGACCGAGCCCGCCTGCGACGTCACCGCGCCCGAGGCCGCGCCCGCCTAGGCTGCGCAGCGATGCTGCGCACGGTTGCTGCCCGGCGGTAGTGCGGTGGTCGGGCATACGCGCCTGGGCGGGCGGCCCGACCTGCCGGCGGGCAGCCACTGGCCGGCCCGCCACGGCCGGCCCCTCTCGTTCCTCGCCCAGGTCGACCTCGGCGCGCTCGCGCAGGCGGTCCCCGGTTCGACGCCCGCCCGCGGGCTGCTCTCCGTCTTCGCCGACCTGCGCGAGGGCGCCGACGGCATCCCGCCCGTCGAAGAGTTCAGCGGACCGCTGAAGCCCGGCGCGTGCGTCGCGGTGCGCCACAGCCGCGGCCCGCGCGCAGGCGGATCGGCGTCGTGCGCAACGTACGTCTGCGGCCATTCCTCACATCCCGTTCGGCGCCTGCTCCTGCAGCTCGACTTCGACCCGCCGCTGCGCTTCGCCGTCGGCGACGGCGGCGCCCTCTATCTCACGATCCTGCCCGCCGACCTGCGCGCCGGCCGGTTCGACAGGCTCTGCGCGACCTTCGACGAGGGCTGAGCGCCGCCACCTCATATGGTGCAGCCCATGAGCTCCAGCGAGAAGGTCGTGGTCGTCGCCACCATCCAGGTCAAGCCCGGCACCGAGGACGAGGCCCTCGCCGCCTTCTCCGCGTCGATCCCGCCCACGCACGAGGAGGATGGCTGCCTCGGCTACGCGCTGCACCAGGATCGCCAGGACCCGACGCGCTTCGTCTTCGTCGAGCAGTGGGAGTCGGAGGACGCGCTGAACGCCCACGCCAGGACGCCGCACCTGCGCGAGCTGTTCGGCACGGTCGGTGAGCTCGTCACCGAGCCGCCGACGATCGTCCGCATGGCCGCCATCCCCTTCGGCGATGCGAAGAAGGGCATCCTCTAGCGCCATGGAGATCGGCCTCACGACGTTCGCGGAGCTGACGCCCGACCCGCGCACCGGCGAGGCCGTCAGCGCCCGGCAGCGGCTCAAGGACCTCATCGAGGAGATGGAGCTGGCCGACCAGGTCGGGCTCGACGTCTTCGGCGTCGGCGAGCACCACCGTCCCGACTTCGCAGTCTCGTCGCCCGCGGTGGTGCTCGCGGGCGCCGCCACGCGGACCGAGCGCCTGCGCCTGGCCAGCGCCGTGACCGTCCTGAGCTCCGACGATCCCGTTCGCGTCTTCCAGGATTTTGCGACCGTCGACCTGCTGTCGGACGGCCGCGCGGAGATCTGGGCCGGGCGCGGCTCGTTCGTCGAGTCCTTCCCCCTCTTCGGCCAGGACCTCGACGACTACGACGAGCTGTACTCCGAGAAGCTCGACCTGCTGCTGGCGGTGCGCAGCTCCGAGCGGGTCACCTGGGCGGGCTCGGGCCGGTTCCGCCCGCCGATCGACAACGTCGGCGTCTACCCGCGGCCGGTCCAGGATCCGCTGCCGGTCTGGGTCGGCGTGGGCGGCACGCCGCAGTCGGTGGTCCGCGCCGCGTCGCTGGGCCTGCCGCTGACGATCGCGATCATCGGCGGCCAGCCCGAGCGCTTCGCCCCGCTGGTGGCGCTGTACCGCGACGCCGCGCAGCGTGCCGGGCAGCCGACCGACCTGCCGATCGCCGTCAACACGCACGGCTTCGTCGCGCCGACCGCCGAGCAGGCGGTCGCCACGTTCTACGGGCCCTATGCGGCGTCGATGTCGCAGATCGGCCGCGAGCGCGGCTGGCCACCGATGTCGCCCCAGCAGTTCGACGCGCTGCGCTCGCCGCGCGGCTCACTGGTGATCGGCGACCCCGAGCAGGTCGCCGAGAAGATCCTCTTCCAGCACGGGCTGTTCGGCCACGACCGCCACCTCATGCACCTCACGGTCGGGACGATGCCGCACGCCGACGTCATGCGGGCCATCGAGCTGCTCGGCACCGAGGTCGCGCCGCTGGTGCGCGACGAGGTCGCCCGCCGCACCGCGGCGTAGAAGGTCTGCCGGGGTCGATGCGCGGTGAGACGTGCTGGTGGCCCGGCGACTCCGCGCGCATCGGCACCGGCGCCGCGAGACGGTTCGCCGAGTCCGGCTTCTTTTTGAACGACCTTCTTAGCGGCCTCGCGGCGTTCGCCGGTGCGATGGCGGGCGTCGGGGACTGGCGTCGTGGGCGTGGTTCGTGCTGCGTAACGACTTGTTGATGTGGTTGATGCACTGGATGGGGTTGGCGTCCAGCCCGTGGCGTTCACCGAGATGTCGGCGCGGTCGGCGATCACTGACGAGTGTGTGCGCTGGGAAGGGCGCCGGCCCTGGCGGTCGTCCGCCGGCCTCCCGGGGCGGGTGGGCCCGTCTGCGGACGTGTGGCGTCCGTCAACAGGCCCACCGGCCGCGCCGGCTCCCTCGCGTGAGCGGGTGGGCCCGTCTGCGGACGGTGAGCGTCCGAAAACAGGCCCACCCCGGCGCCGGGAGCGCCCGAAGCAGCCGGTGGGCCCGAACGCCGCGGAACCACCGCCCCAACAGGCCCACCCGGCCCCCCGAGGCACCGCAAGCAGCCGGTGGGCCCGAACGCCGCGG
>DASYLT010000170.1:0-4752 GCA_036009425.1 Baekduia sp.
CTCGAGCGCGATGACCGTCTCGCGGCGGACGTCGGAGCCGGCGTCGAGCGTCGTGAGGTCGAAGTAGCCGCCCTCGTCGAGGACCTCGGTGCCGTTCTTGTCCTTGAACAGGAAGTACTCGAGCTCGGGGCCGACGTTGAACTTGTCGAAGCCCATCTGCTCCATGCGCTCCAGCGCGCGCCGCAGCACGTGGCGCGGGTCGCCCTCGTAGGGCGTGCGCTCGGGCGTGGTGATGTCGCAGAAGACCCGGCCGACGCCCTGCTCCTCCGGCCGCCACGGCAGGATCGCGAACGTCGTCGGGTCCGGCATGGCGATCATGTCGGACTCCTCGATGGCGTTGAAGCCCGTGATCGAGGAGCCGTCGAAGCCCATACCGTTCTCGAAGGCGTCGTCAAGTTCGGCGGAGTTGATGCTGAACGACTTGAGCTGCCCGAGGATGTCGGTGAACCAGAAGCGGATGAAGCGCAGCTGGTGCTCCTCGACGATCGCCTTGACGTCCTCGACGGTGCGCGGCTGGTCGGTCATAGGGACGGGACCCTAGAGGATCGCGGTTGTCACATTCGTCGGAAGCTGGGCGCCGATGTGTCGAGCCAGCGCCTCCCCCAGGCCTTCAGCGCGGCGATCGCCGGCTCGAGCTCGCGGCCCATCGCCGTCAGCGCGTAGCGGGTGTGGCGCGGCGGGCCGGAGTGGTCGTCACGCGTGACCAGACCACGGTCCTCCAGGTCCTTCAGCCGCTGCGACAGCAGCCGGTCGGAGAGGTCGGGGATCGCGTTGGCGATCTCGGTGAAGCGCAGCGGCCCGGAGGACAGCAGGACCTCGACGATCGCCCCGGTCCATCGGGCGCCGAGCAGCTCCACCGCCTCGTGGTAGTGCGGGCAGGGGGCCGGCGCCCCCTCGCCGAGGCCGGGATCCGGGATGCGGCGGGCCTCGTCGACGGCGTGCTCCGGACCCATCGCGGCCGTGGCCGGCTCTAGGCGGCCCTGAGCTGACGGTCGTGCTCGAGCGAGCCGTCGAGCGGCACGTCGCCGGCCACGTTGACCATGGCCGTGAAGCACTCCAGCGAGGCGAATGCGATCGCCTCCAGGAGCTGCTCCTCGGTCCACCCGCGCTCGCGCGCCTCCTCGTGGAGGTGCTCGGGCGGCGTGGCGTGCGAGACCACGAGCTCCTTGAGGTAGCGCAGCAGGATCGCGTCGGTCTCGTCCAGGGCGTCCCACTCGCGGGCGAGCGCGATGTCGTCGAGGGCGAGCCCGGCGTGCCGCGCGACGCGCCGGTGCAGCTGCAGTCCCGGCTCGGAGCCGAAGTGCTCGGCGACGGCGAGCGAGATCCGCTCCAGCGTGATGACCGGCAGCGAGCCGTGCCGCAGCTCGGAGCGGAAGCGCGTGTAGCCGCGCAGTGCGGCGGGCGAGCCGCCCAGGACGCCCAGGAAGTTCGGCAGCTGGCCGGCACCGGCCAGGGCCCCCTTGAGGATCGGCTGCGACGCCTCGGGCGCGGAGAGGTCGTCGTGGACGGTGAAGCGACTGATGCGAGTCTTCATGGCAGGCGTCCTGATGCGAGTGGGGATGAAGGGTCTGCCGGCCGTCCGTGCCGGCGATGCGCCGGGGGTCCTTACCCGAGGTAAGTGTAGGAGGGTCGTCAACGCGTCCTTCCCGCAATGCGCACGGAACGTGCGCCGGGATTTGAGCCGCTCGGACATGGGCGCGCGGGCGCCACGGAACGCCGACCGGCCGCCGCACCTCGCGGTGCCGGCGGCCGGTGGTGCGACGAAGCGGTGCGCGCTCTAGCGGTGGGTGTGCAGCAGCCGCGCGGGCGCGTGGGGCGCGGCGTGGCTGACCTTCGCCGCGACGGCAGGCGCGGCGGCGCTGCGGTGCGGCACGGAGGCCTGCGAGGACGAGGTCATCGCGGCCAGGATGATGAGGATCGCGCCGAGGGCGACGGCATAGAGGGCGATGCGGTCCGGGCGCGGCCCGACGCGGTCCGACGCCGTGCGCGGCCGGTGGCGGCGGGCCATCGACGGCAGCGCGATGTCGCCGGGGCGGCCCTTGATCTGCACGGTGCGGCGGGAGCCGGCCGGGGGCGGCGGGCTGGCGAAGGGGTCGTCGGCGGCGCTGAGGTGCGCCAGCTCGTGGGCGACGTCGCCGGGCGAGGCGGGCACGCGCCCGGTGCGGCCGTCCGTGGCGGGAGCGAGCGTGTCGCCGCCGAGCTCGATGGTCATCGACATGGCTTCGCGCACCGGCGCGTGCGGAGCCGTCGGCACGAAGACGCCGTGCAACGGATGGCCGGCGCCGTCGGCGCCGGCGGCGGATCCGCGCGCCATGCGGCGGCGCGGCACGAAGTCGATCTCCTCCCCGAGCCAGTCGTCGGCAGGACGGCGCCCCGGACCCGCGAGGTCGTCTCGCTCCTGCTGCACGTCAGCCCACCAGTTGGGCGTGTCCGTCGATGGCATTCGGGGTGTCCTCAGTCCTCTTCCGTGGGCTTACGGGGTTAGCTGACGGGCTCGCGCCGAAAGAGCGGCGCTACGCAAGGCGATTCGCCCCGATGCAACGTGGGTCCCCCGCTCCTCGCCCGGGGTCTCCGGACGGGGATTCAGCGGTTGTGAACGGCGGCATCGTAGCAACGTCGAAAATCCCTGCTAGATCGCAGAGTTATGGCAAGCGCCAACTGACCGGATAGTCAGGCATGGGTCGGACGGAACAACCCCGCAACGAGCGGGAAACGGTGCCTTGACATCCCGGATCCGACCTCGAGGGACTCGACGACCTCGTGCGGATCGGCCCTAAGCGGGCCGGCAGGTGTCAGCCCACTGACACCTTTCCGCCGATCCGCGAGCGGGCTAGCGCCCGGCGACGGCGGACAGGTAGTCCGCGACGTTGCGCGCGTCGGTGCCGACCAGCAGCCCGGCGGGCATCTGCCCGTTGCCGTTGGCGCGACCCTTGTTGATCGCGTCGAGGACGAACGCCTTGCGGTTCTGCACGCCGACGAGGAGGTCGTCGAGGTTCGGCCCGACGCGGCCGACGGCGTTGGAGGCCGCCAGCGTGTGGCAGGTCGAGCAGGACTTGGCGAACAGCGTCCGTCCGTTGGCCTGCGCGGACGTCAGCTCGACCCCGCCGGGACCCTGCTTGGCGTGGTCGTTGTGGTTGAAGGCGAGCACGAGCGTGGGCGCGCCGAGGCCGACGACGACGATCACGAGCCCGATGGCGATGTTCCGGGC
The DNA here is from genome assembly GCA_036009425.1 of Baekduia sp. Lineage (GTDB taxonomy): Bacteria > Actinomycetota > Thermoleophilia > Solirubrobacterales > Solirubrobacteraceae > Baekduia. The sequence goes on from DASYLT010000170.1 coordinate 3,209, forward strand.
GCGGCCCACCGCGCGCGACTCCCGGCGGGAGCCCGCGGGCGGCCGGCCGCTGCGCATCGCGACGCCGACGACCGACAGGCCGAGCACGAGGAAGACAAGGATGAAGACGACGGTCCCGATCACGAGCGGGACCCTATCCGGTGACCCGGTCCCCTGCGCAAGGGTGATCCATGGAGCCGGACCGCGAAGGAACCTGCCGGCCGGCTCATCGCCGCCGCCCAGAGGCGAAGCTCTGGACCGCGGGAGCCACCGCGCGGAAGTCGCCGGTGCCGGTCGCCGCCAGTCCCTCCCCCTCGGCCTCGGCCTCCACGACGGCCTCCCGGCGCGCGAGCTCGATGGCGTCGAGCATCGAGAAGTCCTTGACCTGCGCGGCCGGCCGCTCCGCTCCGCCGGTGATCGCGGTGAGGTGCGGCACCGACACGTCGGCCGCCGGCCGCGCCTGCAGGTGCCCGCTGGCGTCGAGCCGCACGAGCCGCCGGCACACGATGTTGATCGCACCACCCGCCGAGGCGTGGCGCTCGAGCACGCCCTCGGCGACCACCAGCGGCTCGGCTCGGACGATCGTCCGGTCGCGCTCGTAGACCTTCGGCGGCACGACGAGGTTGACCGTCCCGGTCTCGTCCTCCATCAGCAGGAAGCACACGCCCTTCGCGGTCCCCGGCCGCTGCCGGGCGACGACCAGCCCGCCGAGCCGGACCGCCGCCCCGTGCCGCATCCGGCTCAGGTCCCCGTTGGTGACCATCCCCTGCGCCTTCAACTCGGGGCGCAGCAGGCCGAGCGGGTGCTCGGCCGTCGTCAGCCCGGTCGTGGAGTAGTCGGCGATCATCGCGTCCCAGCCGCTGAGGGCCGGCAGCGCCGGGGCCTCGCCGACGCCCAGCGGCAGCGCGAGCTGCGTGCCCAGCTCGGCGCGCACCCGCCGGCCGGAGGCGCCCACGACCGAGGTCAGCAGCCGCTTGCCCGGCGCCGCGACGCCGAGGTCCCACAGCGCGCGCCGCCGGCTGCCGGCCGCCAGCGCGTCGCACGCGCCCGACCACGCCAGCTGCTCCAGCGCGCCGCGGCCGGCGCCCGCCCGCGAGGCGAGGTCCTCGACCGTGCGAAACGCCCCCTCGGCCTCGCGGGCTGCGACCAGCGCCTCGACGTCGTCGGCGCGCACCCCGAGCACGTAGCCCAGGCCGATGCGCACCGCCGGCGCGCCGTCGAGCTCGACCACCGTGCAGCCCGCGGCGCTGGCGTTGACGTCGGGCGCCAGGACGGTGATCCCGCGTCGCTGCGCCTCGTGCACCAGCGCGTCGGGCGGGTAGAAGCCCATCGGCTGCTCGTCGAGCAGCGCCGCGAGGAACTCCGTTCCGTAGTGCACGCGCAGCCACGTCGACTGGTAGGCCAGCAGCCCGAACGCCGCACCGTGGGCCTTGGGGAACCCGAAGCCCGAGAAGCCCTTGACCATCGTCCACACGCGCTCGGCGAGCTCCTCGTCGACGTCGTCCCAGCGCTCCATGGACCGTCGCACGAACCGGTCGTGGTAGGCGTCGATCGCCGCGACCGAC